>NZ_OZ035006.1:1704744-2045693 GCF_964031115.1 Spiroplasma endosymbiont of Clivina fossor | reverse complement strand
CTTGAATTACTTCCTATAAATATCATAACTTTAAAGTGGAAAAAGTTATCCATAAAAAATAAATAAATGTGGATAATTATAGTTATCCACATTATTGTCCCCATTTATTTCCTTTATAAATATTGAATTTTTAATAGTTTTCCACAAAATTTAATAATAACTAAAAAATTGTTAATTACTTGTTAATTAGATGTTAGTAATTGTAATTAAAATTAATCTCAATTAATTAGTTTTTTAATATTATAGCTTTCTAAATTCCAAAATATCATTAGGTAAATGAATAATAATTCTTTCATTTCTAAAAATAATAAGTCAAAAATTTCTTTGATTAATGGTAATAAAAAACGGGTTTTATTTATATGACATACTAACCTTAGTAACTAAGTTTAATTCTTTCATTAAAAGAAGAGCAATTTTTTGAGCATTTTTAAAATTTGTAATTTCATCTAAGAAGTTTTAGTATTTGCGACCATATCAAAAATATTTTTTAATTTTGTCGAAAACTCTTGATATTTATTGAATATACTTAATTTTAGGTATATTTTAATATGATAGAGGTGGATAATAATTATGGAAAAAATAATTCAAGAACTAGTAAATACTTTAACAGATGATCAATTTTTAGAATTTTATGAAAAAGTCAAACAACAAGCAGAATTAATAAAAAAAAACAAAAACGGTTAAATGAAATTGATCAAAAATTTAGAGCGCAAGGTATTAAATGCCCTAAATGTGAATCTTACCATTGCGTTAAAAATGGACATAATTCAGAAGGAAAACAAAAATATTTATGTAAAAATTGCCGTGCAAGTTTTGACGCTTTTCGTAATCATTTTATTTATTGAAGTCATTTAAATTATGAACAATGAAATTTATTGATTCAAATTTCATTGCTGGAGCAATCTAGTAAAACAATTTCTCGTTTTATTAAAACTACATTAAAAACTGCTTGATATAATCGTCAAAAATTAATGAAATCAAAACAATTAGAAAATACCCAATTAAAATTTAAAAAATTATCTGGTAAAATCCAAATCGATGAAACATTTATTAAAGAAATCCATAAAGGAAATTTCAAATATAAAACTGATCCACGAAGAATTCACCTTGACCCATTCGCAACTAATACTAAATGCTGTATTCAAATGGCAATTGATAATAATAACAATATTTATGTTAAATCCACAAACACCAAACGTTTACAAAAACAATAGACTTCTTGCAAAATTAATATGATAATTATAATTTTTAAATTTAAAATAAATATAAAAGTGTTATTAAAATAATTTTTAGATTATTTTTACAAATATTTTGTCATTAAAACATAATAAAAATTATTATTTACAATAAAAAAAGACTGAAATTTTAAATTATCAAATATATTTAAACTAATAGTTGTAAATTATAAATTGAAGCTATTAAATTAAATCTTAAAGCAAATCTTTTTCTACGATTTCGATATTTTTCACTAATAATTTTAAATTTTTTAAGTATAGCAAAAACATTTTCAATAACAATTCTCATTTTTGAAATTCGCTCATTATTTTGCTTTTCTTCTTTATTTAAAGGGTTTTTCTTTGATTTTCTTTTAGGAATTAAAACATTATGATTAATTTTTTGTATGCCTTGATAACCTAAATCCACTAAAACAGTTGTTTCTGGTAAAAATTTAATTTTTGAATCTTTTAAAATTTTAAAGTCATGGTTTTTACCATAAGAAAAATCAGAACTAATAATTTTTTTACTATCTTTTTCAATTATAACTTGTGTTTTTATTGTGTGTTTTTTCTTTTTTCCTGAGTAGTGCTGTTTTTGTCTTTTTTTGGGCGTTGGATTTGGCTTTCAGTTACATCAATTATAACAGTCTTATCTTTGAAATAATCTTTTAATAGTGATTTTTGACCAGTAAGTTGTTGAAAATTAGGGTGTTTTATTAAAGTGTCTTCAATTCATTTGATATTTCTATAACAACTACTTTCACTAATATCATAACTTTTTGCAATATGAAAATAAGTTCTATATTCTCTTCAATATTCTAAAGTCATTAAAATACGATTTTCTAATGATAATTTATTGGTTCTTCCGCGACGAAATCTCTTTTTTAATTCTTCTATTTTTAAAATTTCTAGCATTTTATTAAAAGTAGTATGTTTAATACCAGTTAATCTTAAAAAATTTTTATCACTTATTTGATTATTTTTTTTAAATTTCATTTAAATTCCACCTTTTTATTAAAAACAACAATTCAATTATATTTTAAATTAATTTTGCAAGAAGTCTAATGAGTTATTGAAAATATGAACAAAGAATTAATTAACGAAAATTCAATTATTACTTCTGATATGCAAAAATTATATTTTTTAGTAGCAAAACAAACAAATTCTACTTTATGTGTAACTAAAACAACAATTAATCCTGAAGCTAGTTATCGTAACTTAAATAAAATCAGTAAATTACAATCTAGTCTTAAAGAAGCCTTAATTCATTATCATGGTTTAGGTTTTACTAATATTCAAAATTATTTAAATCTCTGAAAATGAAAATACCAACATAAGGGTTTAACTCCAAACCAACAAACAGCGGTATTATATTTTAATGTATAAAAAAGTTAAAGTAAAAATAGTAATTTTACATAAAAGCCTTTTAAAATTATCAAGTTGATGATTTTTTTTATTTTATCAAGAGTTTTCGACAAAATTAAAATAATTTGTTGATAATTTTGTTAATAACTTTTTTGGTTTAAAAAAGTTTATCCTTGACATTTAGCAATTAGCAAATGAACTACTTTAGCAAATTCTTTATTATTTTTAATTAAAATCTCAATTTTTTGACAGGCATTCATTACTGTTGAATGGTCTTTACCACCAAATTCAATCCCAATCCGTGAAAACGGTTCATCAATAAGCGTTCGTGCTAAAAACATTGCTAAATGACGGGCAATCGTAATGTTTGCAACTCTAGTTTTACTAATTAGCAACTTAACAGGAATATTATAATATTCGGCAACAATTTGTTTAATTTTTTTAATAGTAATTTTTTCTCGCTTGTCAATAATAATATTTGAACTTTTAAATGCTTCTTTAACATCTTCTAATTCAATTATTTTTTCAGCACTAATGTTCATCACTGAGAAGAAAATCATCCGATTTAAAGCTCCTTCTAATTTCCGAACATCAGTATTAAAATTTAAGGCAATAAATTCTAAAACTTCTTTGGCAAAAACCGTTGCATTATAATTAACTTCTTTAACTTTTAGATTTAAGATATTTAAAGCTGTTTCAAAATCAGGAGCATCTAAACAAACACTTAATCCGCTTTGAAATCGTGACACCATCCGTTGTTCAAAACCATCTAATTCATCAGGATATTTATCAGAAGTTAGAATAATTTGTTTATTGTCATCAATAAAACGATTAAAAATATTAAAAAAGATTTCATTAGTTTTGTTTCTTTTGGCTAATAATTGGATATCATCAATTAATAGTACTTGATAATTATTAAAAGAATCCTTAAAATCTTCAATCGCATCGATGCCATGATTATATATTTCTAAAAACATGCGACCAAATTCTTCTGAAGATAAATAGCGAATTTTAATATTAGGATTATTTTTAATAATTTCATTTTCTACAGCATGTAATAAATGCGTTTTACCTAGTCCTGAATTTCCATAAATAAATAATGGATTTCAACTAACACCAAGATTTTTAACAACAGCTAATGATGCTTGATAAGCATCTTGATTACAAGCTCCTTTAACAAAGTTAGTAAAGGTAAATTTTTTCTTATTACTTTTTAAATTATCATCACATTCATCATATTGTTGATGGGGCATATTTTCAATTTCATATTGTTCAAGGAATTTAACACTTAGTTGCCGATTACTAACTTGATTAATAATAATTTGAATTTTATTAGTTAAATTTTTTGTTAAAATTTCTTTTGCAAAACCACTCCGAACTAAAATGATACATTCATTATTATTAGTAATTGAATGAATATTAGTATTTTTAATATAAGTATTAAAAATAATTGGATCAATTGTTTCGCCCATTAATTTTGTTTTAACTTGTTCCCACATTTCTTTATAACTCATAAATCACACCTTGAATTACTTCCTATAAATATCATAACTTTAAAGTGGAAAAAGTTATCCATAAAAAATAAATAAATGTGGATAATTATAGTTATCCACATTATTGTCCCCATTTATTTCCTTTATAAATATTGAATTTTTAATAGTTTTCCACAAAATTTAATAATAACTAAAAAATTGTTAATTACTTGTTAATTAGATGTTAGTAATTGTAATTAAAATTAATCTCAATTAATTAGTTTTTTAATATTATAGCTTTCTAAATTCCAAAATATCATTAGGTAAATGAATAATAATTCTTTCATTTCTAAAAATAATAAGTCAAAAATTTCTTTGATTAATGGTAATAAAAAACGGGTTTCATTTATATGACATACTAACCTTAGTAACTAAGTTTAATTCTTTCATTAAAAGAAGAGCAATTTTTTGAGCATTTTTAAAATTTGTAATTTCATCTAAGAAGTTTTAGTATTTGCGACCATATCAAAAATATTTTTTAATTTTGTCGAAAACTCTTGATATTTATTGAATATACTTAATTTTAGGTATATTTTAATATGATAGAGGTGGATAATAATTATGGAAAAAATAATTCAAGAACTAGTAAATACTTTAACAGATGATCAATTTTTAGAATTTTATGAAAAAGTCAAACAACAAGCAGAATTAATAAAAAAAAAAAAACAAAAACGGTTAAATGAAATTGATCAAAAATTTAGAGCGCAAGGTATTAAATGCCCTAAATGTGAATCTTACCATTGCGTTAAAAATGGACATAATTCAGAAGGAAAACAAAAATATTTATGTAAAAATTGCCGTGCAAGTTTTGACGCTTTTCGTAATCATTTTATTTATTGAAGTCATTTAAATTATGAACAATGAAATTTATTGATTCAAATTTCATTGCTGGGGCAATCTAGTAAAACAATTTCTCGTTTTATTAAAACTACATTAAAAACTGCTTGATATAATCGTCAAAAATTAATGAAATCAAAACAATTAGAAAATACCCAATTAAAATTTAAAAAATTATCTGGTAAAATCCAAATCGATGAAACATTTATTAAAGAAATCCATAAAGGAAATTTCAAATATAAAACTGATCCACGAAGAATTCACCTTGACCCATTCGCAACTAATACTAAATGCTGTATTCAAATGGCAATTGATAATAATAACAATATTTATGTTAAATCCACAAACACCAAACGTTTACAAAAACAATGAGTTATTGAAAATATGAACAAAGAATTAATTAACGAAAATTTAATTATTACTTCTGATATGCAAAAATTATATTTTTTAGTAGCAAAACAAACAAATTCTACTTTATGTGTAACTAAAACAACAATTAATCCTGAAGCTAGTTATCGTAACTTAAATAAAATCAGTAAATTACAATCTAGTCTTAAAGAAGCCTTAATTCATTATCATGGTTTAGGTTTTACTAATATTCAAAATTATTTAAATCTCTGAAAATGAAAATACCAACATAAGGGTTTAACTCCAAACCAACAAACAGCGGTATTATATTTTAATGTATAAAAAAGTTAAAGTAAAAATAGTAATTTTACATAAAAGCCTTTTAAAATTATCAAGTTGATGATTTTTTTTATTTTATCAAGAGTTTTCGACAAAATTAAAATAATTTGTTGATAATTTTGTTAATAACTTTTTTGGTTTAAAAAAGTTTATCCTTGACATTTAGCAATTAGCAAATGAACTACTTTAGCAAATTCTTTATTATTTTTAATTAAAATCTCAATTTTTTGACAGGCATTCATTACTGTTGAATGGTCTTTACCACCAAATTCAATCCCAATCCGTGAAAACGGTTCATCAATAATAAGCGTTCGTGCTAAAAACATTGCTAAATGACGGGCAATCGTAATATTTGCAACTCTAGTTTTACTAATTAGCAACTTAACAGGAATATTATAATATTCGGCAACAATTTGTTTAATTTTTTTAATAGTAATTTTTTCTCGCTTGTCAATAATAATATTTGAACTTTTAAATGCTTCTTTAACATCTTCTAATTCAATTATTTTTTCAGCACTAATGTTCATCACTGAGAAGAAAATCATCCGATTTAAAGCTCCTTCTAATTTCCGAACATCAGTATTAAAATTTAAGGCAATAAATTCTAAAACTTCTTTGGCAAAAACCGTTGCATTATAATTAACTTCTTTAACTTTTAGATTTAAGATATTTAAAGCTGTTTCAAAATCAGGAGCATCTAAACAAACACTTAATCCGCTTTGAAATCGTGACACCATCCGTTGTTCAAAACCATCTAATTCATCAGGATATTTATCAGAAGTTAGAATAATTTGTTTATTGTCATCAATAAAACGATTAAAAATATTAAAAAAGATTTCATTAGTTTTGTTTCTTTTGGCTAATAATTGGATATCATCAATTAATAGTACTTGATAATTATTAAAAGAATCCTTAAAATCTTCAATCGCATCGATGCCATGATTATATATTTCTAAAAACATGCGACCAAATTCTTCTGAAGATAAATAGCGAATTTTAATATTAGGATTATTTTTAATAATTTCATTTTCTACAGCATGTAATAAATGCGTTTTACCTAGTCCTGAATTTCCATAAATAAATAATGGATTTCAACTAACACCAAGATTTTTAACAACAGCTAATGATGCTTGATAAGCATCTTGATTACAAGCTCCTTTAACAAAGTTAGTAAAGGTAAATTTTTTCTTATTACTTTTTAAATTATCATCACATTCATCATATTGTTGAGGGGGCATATTTTCAATTTCATATTGTTCAAGGAATTTAACACTTAGTTGCCGATTACTAACTTGATTAATAATAATTTGAATTTTATTAGTTAAATTTTTTGTTAAAATTTCTTTTGCAAAACCACTCCGAACTAAAATGATACATTCATTATTATTAGTAATTGAATGAATATTAGTATTTTTAATATAAGTATTAAAAATAATTGGATCAATTGTTTCGCCCATTAATTTTGTTTTAACTTGTTCCCACATTTCTTTATAACTCATAAATCACACCTTGAATTACTTCCTATAAATATCATAACTTTAAAGTGGAAAAAGTTATCCATAAAAAATAAATAAATGTGGATAATTATAGTTATCCACATTATTGTCCCCATTTATTTCCTTTATAAATATTGAATTTTTAATAGTTTTCCACAAAATTTAATAATAACTAAAAAATTGTTAATTACTTGTTAATTAGATGTTAGTAATTGTAATTAAAATTAATCTCAATTAATTAGTTTTTTAATATTATAGCTTTCTAAATTCCAAAATATCATTAGGTAAATGAATAATAATTCTTTCATTTCTAAAAATAATAAGTCAAAAATTTCTTTGATTAATGGTAATAAAAAACGGGTTTCATTTATATGACATACTAACCTTAGTAACTAAGTTTAATTCTTTCATTAAAAGAAGAGCAATTTTTTGAGCATTTTTAAAATTTGTAATTTCATCTAAGAAGTTTTAGTATTTGCGACCATATCAAAAATATTTTTTAATTTTGTCGAAAACTCTTGATATTTATTGAATATACTTAATTTTAGGTATATTTTAATATGATAGAGGTGGATAATAATTATGGAAAAAATAATTCAAGAACTAGTAAATACTTTAACAGATGATCAATTTTTAGAATTTTATGAAAAAGTCAAACAACAAGCAGAATTAATAAAAAAACAAAAACGTTTAAATGAAATTGATCAAAAATTTAGAGCGCAAGGTATTTAAATGCCCTAAATGTGAATCTTACCATTGCGTTAAAAATGGACATAATTCAGAAGGAAAACAAAAATATTTATGTAAAAATTGCCGTGCAAGTTTTGACGCTTTTCGTAATTATTTTATTTATTGAAGTCATTTAAATTATGAACAATGAAATTTATTGATTCAAATTTCATTGCTGGGGCAATCTAGTAAAACAATTTCTCGTTTTATTAAAACTACATTAAAAACTGCTTGATATAATCGTCAAAAATTAATGAAATCAAAACAATTAGAAAATACCCAATTAAAATTTAAAAAATTATCTGGTAAAATCCAAATCGATGAAACATTTATTAAAGAAATCCACAAAGGAAATTTCAAATATAAAACTGATCCACGAAGAATTCACCTTGACCCATTCGCAACTAATACTAAATGCTGTATTCAAATGGCAATTGATAATAATAACAATATTTATGTTAAATCCACAAACACCAAACGTTTACAAAAACAATGAGTTATTGAAAATATGAACAAAGAATTAATTAACGAAAATTCAATTATTACTTCTGATATGCAAAAATTATATTTTTTAGTAGCAAAACAAACAAATTCTACTTTATGTGTAACTAAAACAACAATTAATTCTGAAGCTAGTTATCGTAACTTAAATAAAATCAGTAAATTACAATCTAGTCTTAAAGAAGCCTTAATTCATTATCATGGTTTAGGTTTTACTAATATTCAAAATTATTTAAATCTCTGAAAATGAAAATACCAACATAAGGGTTTAACTCCAAACCAACAAACAGCGGTATTATATTTTAATATATAAAAAAGTTAAAGTAAAAATAGTAATTTTACATAAAAGCCTTTTAAAATTATCAAGTTGATGATTTTTTTTATTTTATCAAGAGTTTTCGACAAAATTAAAAAGAGTTTTCGACAAAATTAAAAGAAATTAAATAATAGGGATTGTACAATTAACTGTGTCTCTAAGTAATTAACTTTTAAATTCACTCTGTGTCCTCAAATTTTATCATTAAATGTGAAATTGCACTACCCCAATTTTGAATTGGCATCGTTCATTTCTTAACCATATTTTGAAATGCTAAATAAAATATTTTAAAAACTGATGCGTCATTAGCAAAAATCTTTTTATTCTTAATGACTTTTCTTAGTTGACTATTAACAGATTCAATCGCATTAGTTGTGTAAATAATCCTTCTAAATTCTTGAGGATATTCAAGAAAAATTATTAAATTATTTCAGTTATTTTTTCATGATTTAGTAATTTGTGGATACTTTTTATTTCATTTTTCAGAAAAATGATCTAAAGCAACTAGCGCTATTTCTTCATTAATTGCTGTATAAATTGATTTTAAATCATTAGCTACAAGTTTGCGATCTTTGTAAGGGATAAGGGACAAATTTTAAACTATTACGAATTTGATGAACGATGCATAATTGGTGCTGTGTTTTTGGGAACACAGCTTCTATTGCATCAGACATTCCAGTTAAATTATCGCTACAAGCAACAAGAATATCTTGTAAGCCACGATTTTTCATTTCCGTAAGATTATTAAGTCAAAATTTGGCTCCCTCATTCTCGTTAATTCACATTCCTAAAATATCTTTTAAACCATCTAAATTAATTCCTAAGGCAAGATAAACTGCTTTATTTATTATTCGTTTATCTTGCTTTACTTTAACAACAATACAATCAAAATAAACAATCGGATAAATCTTCTCTAAAGGTTTAGTTTGTCACATTTTAACTTCTTCAATAACATCATCAGTTATTTGACTAATTAAACTTTCTGAAATTTCTGCTCCGTGATAGAATTCTTGCAATTGTGCTTTGATATCAGAAATTGTCATTCCTCTTGCATATAAAGAAATTACTTTTTGATCAAAGTTATCAAATCTTCTTTGTCTTTTCGGAATAATTACTGGTTCAAAAGTACTATTTCGATCTCTTGGTACATCAATTGCGATTGAACCATTTTTAGTAATAATGGTTTTTTGTGTGTTGCCATTTCTTTTATTATGATTCTCATCAGTTTCAAGATGATCTTTAATTTCCGTATTTAACATTCGTTCAGTTAATTTTTTGGTAAATTCCTGAAAAATAGTATTGCCTTTAAATAAATCTTGTGGATTATCAATATTTTCTAAAAAATAATCAACAACTTTATCAATTGCATCAGGTTCTTTTTTTATTTTTTTTTTTTTGTCATTTTCTGTTCTCCTTCGTTTAAGTATAATTCAGAATGAATTATCGAAACACAGAATTTTGGACAGGACCAAATAAAATTATTAATTTAAGTGAATTAATTTAAAAAGCATTATTTTTTAAATTTCGAGATGAAAATCCTAATTTAAAATTTAAGGAAATAAATTATATTGATACTAATAATTTAAATTTTTCAGATATTGAAATAACAAAAAAAGAAAATTCATTTTTATGATCTAATGTTCCTAAAAATGTATGTCCTGATAGAGAAATTATCAATAAAACTCCAAATATAAGATCATTTAATGTACCTGCTTGTGAATATAATTCAAAATCAAAATTAGTATTTCAAATTACAACAGGATTAACTACAACAAAACAAGAAAATAAATTAAATGGTTGAAACATAAATTCTGATGATGAAATGAAATTAACAGATTTTACAAATATAAATAATAAAAATTCTGAAATCATTAATGTATTATCAAATGAATTTGATTTATCAAACACAAATAAACAAGAACAAGAAATGATTTTAAGTATTTTTAAGGAACCCGCTGATAAATTTGAACTTAATCCCAATGAAAAATTAAAAATTACTTATCCAGTAAGAATAATTACATCTAAAGTTATATTAAATTTAAAACAAAAAATTACAGGAAATATTACTGCCAAAATAATTGATGATAACAATAAAGAACAAATAATTACATTATCAATTACAGAAGTAATGCAAATATTACAAAAATATAGTTTATTACCCAATGAAATTACTATAGATAAAAACAATGATAAAATAACATTTAACGGTGGCGCATTTTTTTCATCAGAAAGAGAAGGGCCGGTAAGAACAAATACAGTTACTACTATAGTATAAGGTTTTATAAAAACGATATTAGCCTATTTAGAACAATAACTTTAATTAAAACAAGCACAACAAGTTTAAATTTCTTATAAAAACAAGAAAAATATTCAAACCAGTAATTTTAATTAATTACTGGTTTCTTATTTTGTTAAAATAGAAAAAATGAAAAAGTTGTTTAGTTGTTCAAAGGTGTTGTTATCGTAAAAAGCCATCTTTCTTTGGGTAGTTTTACATTTTTTAAAATATTGAACGATGCCAATTCAAAATTGCACTACCCCAATTTTGAATTGGCATCGTTCATTTCTTAACCATATTTTGAAATGCTAAATAAAATATTTTAAAAACTGATGCGTCATTAGGAAAAATCTTTTTATTCTTAATGACTTTTCTTAATTGACTATTAACAGATTCAATCGCATTAGTTGTGTAAATAATTCTTCTAAATTCCTGAGGATATTCAAGAAAAATTATTAAATTATTTCAGTTATTTTTTCATGATTTAGTAATTTGTGGATACTTTTTATTTCATTTTTCTGAAAAATGATCTAAAGCAATTAACGCTATTTCTTCATTAATTGCTGTATAAATTGATTTTAAATCATTAGCTACAAGTTTGCGATCTTTGTAAGGAACAAATTTTAAACTATTGCGAATTTGATGAACAATGCATAATTGATGCTGTGTTTTTGGGAAAACAGCTTCTATTGCATCAGACATCCCAGTTAAATTATCACTACAAGCAACAAGAATATCTTGTAAGCCACGATTTTTCATTTCCGTAAGATTATTAAGTCAAAATTTGGCTCCCTCATTCTCACTAATTCACATTCCTAAAATATCTTTTAAACCATCTAAATTAATTCCTAAGGCAAGATATTCTGCTTTATTTATTATTCGTTTATCTTGCTTTACTTTAACAACAATACAATCAAAATAAACAATCGGATAAATCTTCTCTAAAGGTTTAGTTTGTCACATTTTAACTTCTTCAATAACATCATCAGTTATTTGACTAATTAAACTTTCTGAAATTTCTGCTCCGTGATAGAATTCTTGCAATTGTGCTTTGATATCAGAAATTGTCATTCCTCTTGCATATAAAGAAATTACTTTTTGATCAAAGTTATCAAATCTTCTTTGTCTTTTTGGAATAATTACTGGTTCAAAAGTACTATTTCGATCTCTTGGTACATCAATTGCGATTGAACCATTTTTAGTAATAATGGTTTTTTGTGTGTTGCCATTTCTTTTATTATGATTCTCATCAGTTTCAAGATAATCTTTAATTTCCGTATTTAACATTCGTTCAGTTAATTTTTTGGTAAATTCCTGAAAAATAGTATTGCCTTTAAATAAATCTTGTGGATTATCAATATTTTCTAAAAAATAATCAACAACTTTATCAATTGCGTCAGGTTCTTTTTTTATTTTTTTTGTCATTTTCTGTTCTCCTTCTTTTAAGTATAATTCAGAATGAATTATCGAGACACAGAATTTTGGACAGGCTCGAGACAGTTAATTGTACAGTCCCTTTTATTTTGTTGATTATCAATTGAATAATGTATTTTTATATCATTATCATTATTTAAATTATCTTTTATCTTTACTATAGCTAAATTATTTGTTTTGTTAATAATTTCTAATTGCGATATATCTAAATCAGGATTTAAATAATTTAATTCATTTAAAATTACATTATCAGAATTATCATTAATTTGTTCTAAATTTAAATTTAATATATCGAAATTATATTCATAAACATTATGATCATCTGAACCAATATATAATTTATTATTTAATATTCTTCCAGAAGTTAAAGGTCTGTATCCTATTTTAATAATAAATTTTTGTTGTCCTGTGGTGGGATCATATTCATAAAAATTGTTGTTTCTTGAACCAAAATAAACTTTTTTATTTAAAACCACCCCCGAAGATCAAATTGCATCATTTGTGGTGATGACAACTTTTTGTTGTCCTGTGTGTGGTGGGATCATATTCATAAACATTATGATCTCATGAACCAAAATATAATTTATAATTTAATATTACACCAGAAGAATTAACATTATCATTTGTTTTAATGACAATTTTTGTTATATTTATTTTTTCATTATTGCTTCGCTTTTGTTTTTTATATGGGCTATTGGCAACAATGCCAGAAATTCCGCTTCCTACCATTGTTATTGTTCCTAAGATTCCTAGTAATTTTTTCATATTAATCAAATCCTTTTCGTGAATTTTTACTAATTAATAAAATTTATCAAATAATCAACATGCTTTCTCAAATTTATATAGTCTAAATTAATATAAGTTGATTATAACTTATTAAATAATAATTTCTATTATTTTTTCAAAATATTGAATACTAATTCTAGAAAAACATTTATCTTTAAAAAAGAAAAATAAGTTAACGAAATTTAACTTTGTTAAAATTACTCTACCAAGAAAGGTGATTTTTTATGTTAGAAATTAATAATAATGTAAAAAACTTAGAAAACAAACATTGATTTAGTTTATTTACAACCCATAAAAATATGTACACTAATAAATGTGAACAATTAGCTAATGAATATGAAAAATTAGATGAATACTTATATAAATATCATTATCGTTTAAAACAAGGTTATAAAGTAGTTCATTTTGCAACAAGAACAATTATTACAATTTTTGGTGAAGTTATTTTTAAACGACGTCGATATAAATATTGAAATCAAAAATCAGGTAAATTTGAATATGTATGTTTACTAGATAAAGAAATTGGTCTATTATCTAAACAACGCATTTATTTTGATGTCCAATTTAAAGTTTTAAGTCTTTTGGGTGATGGCAAACGCTATCGTGATGTTTTAGATGCTCTAAATCATTGTTATATTTCAAAAGGTAGTATTTCAAATATTTTAAATAAATATGATATTGCTGAATATTTTCAACTAGCAGAAAAAGAAACTAAAACTAGAATTGATGTCAAAAATAAGGATTTATATATTCAACTAGATGAGACATTTTTAGCGACATTAGATCAGAAAGTTAAACAAGACCAAAGAATTCGTTTAGTTACTTTTCATACCGGACATAAAGAAAAAAAATACAAAAATGCTCGTAGAAAATTAGAAAACAAACGAGGTCATTTTCTAATGTTAAAAGTTGGTAAACGAATAAATACAATGGATTATCGTGATTTATTAATTAAGGAATTGCAAAAACATTATGTGAATATTAATTATGACAAAATAATTGTTTGTGGCGATGGTGCTACTTGAATTAGAGAAATTACCAATAGTTTTGGTAATGTTAGATATATTTTAGATGGTTATCACGCTATTAAAAAATTAAAACAAACGGCATTTAATATTATTTTTGAAAATCGTAAAGTAACACTAAATAGTTGAATTAAATTATATAAGGATGGAAAAATCATCAAGAATTAATCAAAAACATTCGTAATGGTGCTAAAAATGAATTAAATAAAGATATTAGAACAAATTTAAGGAAGGCTAGTAATTATTTCACTAATAATAAGCACGGCATTCATCATCAAAATTTAGAATGAAATATCGGTTGTAGCATTGAAAGGGATGTATCGCATTTAGTAAAACAGCAATTAGGATATGGGGCAAAAATATATAATCACAAGAATTTAAATAACCTATTATATTTAAGAATGGCAAATTTAAACAAATTAAATGTACTAAATTATATTAATGAAAATATTAATTCAGAAATAGAAATCAGAAAAGAAATATATAAAAATTCATTATGAAATAAATATAATAATAAAAATGATGATAGTTGAATTAATTATAAATATAATGCTGTAACAAATAAATATAATAGATTTAAATAAGTAAAAATATAAAATTAATATATATTTAGTCAAAATTTAATAATAATTAATAATTTTTATTGTGTAAAAATTCAATAATATGATAATGAATAAAAATGACAATAACAAGAAAGGAAGGGTTAGTTTAGTAATTAAATAATATAATTAGCTGATCGTTTTACTTCTTCAAAGCAATACCTAAGAAAACTAAACGCGACCAGTAAATATTATCCTTTAAAAAGATAACATTTTTTATGTTAAAATATTATTGATTTGATTTTTTTTTAAAAAGACTAGGACGATATGAATGAAATTTATTGATAAGATTACAATTAAAGTTAAAGCTGGCAAAGGTGGTGATGGTGCTGTTGCCTTTCGTCGTGAATTATATCTTCCAAAAGGTGGACCGGCTGGTGGTGATGGCGGTAATGGTGGTAACATTGTTTTTATTGGCGATGAGGGAATAAATACATTATTAGAATTAAACTATCAAAAAGAAATTAAAGGTGTTGATGGTGAAAATGGGCAACATAAAAATATGCATGGTAAAAATGCTAAAAATACTTATATTAGTGTTCCCTTAGGTACTATTATTTATGATGCTTTAAATAAAGAAGAAATTGGTGATGTTGTTACTAACAAACAAGAAGTTATTGTTGCGAATGGTGGTCGTGGTGGTAAAGGAAATAGTCGTTTTGCTAATTCCAGAAATCGTGCCCCGACAATATTTACTCGTGGTGATTTAGGTGAAGAAAAAGAAATTACTTGTGAATTAAAATTATTAGCTGATGTTGGAATTATCGGTATGCCTAATGCTGGAAAGTCTACTTTCTTAGGAACTATTTCTCACGCTAAACCACAAATTGGTGATTTTCCTTTTACAACTTTAACCCCGCAATTAGGAGTAGTTAAACATCAAAACTTTTCTTTTGTAGTTGCTGATTTACCAGGATTAATTGCTGGTGCTAGTTTAGGAAAAGGTTTAGGATATGAATTTTTACGGCATATTGAGCGATGTCGATTATTAGTTCATCTTATTGATATTAGTAGTTTACCCAATGCTTATGATAATTATTTAGTGATTCAAAAAGAACTTAAAGATTATAATTTACGATTAGAAAATAAGCAACAAATAGTTGTGGCAGGTAAAATGGATCAAGTTGATGCTTCTCGTAATTTAGAACTTTTTAGTAAGCAAATTAAACAAAAAGTTTACCCAATTTCTTCTTGGACTAGAGAAGGCATTGAATCATTAGTCCATATTATTCATAGGCAATTGCAAACTATTAAAAAAATACCAGAATTAAAATCAGAAATGACGCCAACAATCTATCGTTTTACACCAACAAATGAAGAAATCATTGTTGAAAATTTAGGAAATGGTCATTGAAAAGTAATTGGTGCTAGTGTGCATCGCATTTATCACAAATTTCCATTAACAACACATGATAATTTATTATTATTTAATCAGAAGTTACGAGATTTAGGGGTTTTTAAAATTCTTGTTAAAAAAGGCATTCAAAAAGGAGATACAATTAAAATTTTTGATTATGAGTTGCAATGACTTGACGAAAATTTTTAAGTGAAAGGATATTTAATTAATGGAATTACAGAAATATTTAGATTATTTAGTTCAATGATTACAAGAACAAGTAAAATTAGCTAATGCTAAAGGATTAATTGTTGGTATATCTGGTGGCATTGATTCTGCCGTTACTATTGCTTTAATTAAAAAAGCAATGCCGGATAATCATTTAGCTGTTTTTATGCCTTGTTATTCATCAAGTAATGATGAAATTTTAGTAAAAAAATTGGTAGTGACATTAGATTTAAAATTACAAATTATTAATTTAGAGTCAGCTTATAACGAATTACAAAATAACTTTAATTGGCACGATGATTTATCACCATTACAACAAAAAGCATTAGCTAATTGTAAACCACGCTTACGAATGACTTCTTTATATGCCTTAGCACAAGCAAATGAATATTTAGTTGTAGGCACTAGTAACTTTGATGAATGATATACAGGTTATTTTACTAAATACGGTGATGGTGCTTGTGATATTTTACCATTAATTAATTTATTAAAAAGTCAAATAAATACGGCTGCTAAGTTATTAAATATTCCGCAAGAAATTATTAATCAGCCACCATCAGCAGGTTTATGAGCAGGGCAAACTGATGAAAAAGAGATGGGAATAACTTATGCTGAGTTAGATAACTTTTTAAACGGTCAAGAGAAATTGTTGAATAATAATATTGTTACTAAAATTAAGCTGATGCACAAAAATACTGAACATAAGCGGAAATTAGCAAGTATCCCTAAAAAATTTATTTTTAAAAATTAGTCAAATATTAGTAAATAAAAACAATATGTGCTCTACTGAAAAAAATGTAAATTAAAAAATATTGACTAAATTTGCATTTGGATGAGGTGAAATATATGAAATTAATGAATATGCAAAAGTTATTAAAGCTAGTGGCGACAATAACAATTATTAGTGGGCCATTATTACCAGCAATAGCTTGTAGTAATAATGCTAATGATAAGATTATTACCACAAATGGGATTAATGTTAGTACTTTAGATGTTAATAAATCAAAATTAATTGCTAAGTCGTTAATTTTGGCACGAACTAAACAATGAAATCCAAATGAGATTTTAAAAAGAGCGTTACAAAATAATTTTAATGATTTAAATGACTACTTTGTTGATGATGCAATTAAAAATTTAGTATTAACAAAAGAACATCATAATTTTTCAAAACCCGACTATCAAGTACCTAAAACTTTAGAAGTTGCTGGTATGAATATTTTCGATAAAATAAAAGCAGTTTTACAAGATTTTATTAAAAATAATGATGTTGAAATTAAGACCCCCCCTGTAAGGTAACACAGACATTTTAGACCAGTAAGAAATACATCTCTTAACAATAATTTTTTAAGGGAGGTATTTTAATTAAATAAAATTAAACTAACTTTATTAATTTATTAACTTGTTCGAACAAAAACTAAATTCTATTTAAAAAGTTGTGTTGTAAATATGAGAACACTTTTTAGGTGTGCCTAAAAATGCTTTTTGGTAATTTCGAGCATTTCTCGCACCTAGTTAGCTAACATAACTTAGTTAACATAAGAGAGTTAACATAGATTTATTTAGATAGTTAATTATGTTAGCTAACTAGGAAATTGTATATAAGGAAGGATAGATATTATTTTTTTACAAAAATCAAAAAATTATTGATATGAGGAGTTAATAAATAATGACTAACTTAAAAAATTTATTTTTGAATAAAAAATATATTGTTGCTGAAACAACAAATGCGATTTTACTATCAATTCCCAATAGTGGTGGTGGTTCTTGAGTTCCTCGCAAACTAGTATACCCATCAATTAAATATGCAAATCAGATGGTGATCGGTATTTTTACAGAAAATGATTATGAAGTTATTAAGTATGATACCAACGGTGCACAGAAAATTACAACCATTAAGGGGCAAGAAATTATTAATTTGTATGAAGAAGTTAAAATTAAAAATCGACAAAAATTTTTAGAAAATATTAAAAAATCTGAAGCTGATAAAGATATTAATTTTAATTATATTATTCCCAAATGACTAAAAGAAACTGATTTAAATTAGTTATTAAATCTTGAACAAGTACGAAATGGCTAAAAAATATTGTTATGTAATATATTCTTGCGAAACCAATGAGTTAGTCGGTGTTTATGATAGTGTTGCTGAAATTGTAGAACGCTATTATGGGCTTTCGCGTAATGATCCTAATTTTAAAAGAAAAGTACACTCATTAGAAACTGTAATTTATTACAAGAAAAAAGCCATTCGTCCGCAGAAATGAATTATTTATAAAGAAATTAATTGAGGAAGATTAATTAATGGAAAACAAACATTTTTATTGACTTAAAGCGTTACGCCAAAAATATTCTTATAAAGAATTAATTACAGCGTTAAAAGCAGTTAATTGTCAATTAAAAGAAAAAGCATTGCAATGTGAGTTTAAAAGAATAGAAAATTATTGTAAGCGAAAAACTAAAAAAAATTATGATTATCAAAATTGCTGTGTGCCCCAAGAAAAATGTACTCATTTTCTTTGCTGAGAACACATAAGGAGAAAAATATAATATGTCTAAATCTTTATTGAGGCGTGGTTCACCGCTTCCGATTACTCAACGAAAAAATGTTGTTGTCATAAGGTAAGTATTTATTTTATGAATTATATAATTGGAATTGACCCCGCAGGAATCGGTTCTACTGGTATTGTTCTTTGGAATTTTGAAAATTCATGCATTGAATTTAACGAAACAATAATTTCTGAAAGCGTTGAACAAGCAATTTTTAAAATTAAAAAATTATTTGATAATTTTAAAAGAATAGAAAATTTTAAGCCATTGTTTATTATTGAAAATTTTTTCTTAACTAAAGGTAGAACGATTACCAATCCTTTAGCAACCTCAGAACTTATTGGAACAATAAGCAGTCTTTTAAGGTTTAAATATCATTGGCACTTTCTTAGACAAGAGTCTTCTAAAAAGAAAGGATTTTTTTACAAAGGAAACTTAAAACTTACCAAACACGAGCACGATGCGTGAAAGCATATTCAATACTTTTTGGGTAATGAGGTAAAACAAAATGTTAAAAGCACTAAAAACTAAAAAAGAAAATGAAGTAATTGACTATGTTAATTTTGTAAATTTGACAGTTATTTTAAAAGATATTCCCAAAATCACAGAATTTAAGCAAAAAATAGCTATTAGTAGTGTTGTTGTTAAAGTTGTTAATGTTCAAGTTAGTTGGGCGGGTCTTAACTACACAACGCTCTCTATTATGAAGAAAAGTTGCAAAAAGAATTCTTAAAATTAAAAGAACATGATATTATTTTAATTGAGAGAAAATTACACAATCGTTATTATCCAAATAAGACCACCCACAAAACATTTTTTAGCATTGAGGTTAAAAAATTTAAAAAAATTTTTTTAATTTTGTTGAAAACTCTTGATATTTATTGAATATACTTAATTTTAGGTATATTTTAATATGATAGAGGTGGATAATAATTATGGAAAAAATAATTCAAGAACTAGTAAATACTTTAACAGATGATCAATTTTTAGAATTTTATGAAAAAGTCAAACAACAAGCAGAATTAATAAAAAAACAAAAACGTTTAAATGAAATTGATCAAAAATTTAGAGCGCAAGGTATTTAAATGCCCTAAATGTGAATCTTACCATTGCGTTAAAAATGGACATAATTCAGAAGGAAAACAAAAATATTTATGTAAAAATTGCCGTGCAAGTTTTGACGCTTTTCGTAATTATTTTATTTATTGAAGTCATTTAAATTATGAACAATGAAATTTATTGATTCAAATTTCATTGCTGGGGCAATCTAGTAAAACAATTTCTCGTTTTATTAAAACTACATTAAAAACTGCTTGATATAATCGTCAAAAATTAATGAAATCAAAACAATTAGAAAATACCCAATTAAAATTTAAAAAATTATCTGGTAAAATCCAAATCGATGAAACATTTATTAAAGAAATCCATAAAGGAAATTTCAAATATAAAACTGATCCACGAAGAATTCACCTTGACCCATCATTCGCAACTAATACTAAATGCTGTATTCAAATGGCAATTGATAATAATAACAATATTTATGTTAAATCCACAAACACCAAACGTTTACAAAAACAATGAGTTATTGAAAATATGAACAAAGAATTAATTAACGAAAATTCAATTATTACTTCTGATATGCAAAAATTATATTTTTTAGTAGCAAAACAAACAAATTCTACTTTATGTGTAACTAAAACAACAATTAATCCTGAAGCTAGTTTCGTAACTTAAATAAAATCAGTAAATTACAATCTAGTCTTAAAGAAGCCTTAATTCATTATCATGGTTTAGGTTTTACTAATATTCAAAATTATTTAAATCTCTGAAAATGAAAATACCAACATAAGGGTTTAACTCCAAACCAACAAACAGCGGTATTATATTTTAATGTATAAAAAAGTTAAAGTAAAAATAGTAATTTTATATAAAAGCCTTTTAAAATTATCAAATTATCACCAACATATCAAATTCAAAAAGGTTTAAATAAAGTGTTTGAGCCTGTAAGAGAAACCATTAAAGAGATAGAATTAAAGACTAAAACCAAAATTCAAGAATATACAAATTTTAAGAACATTATTTCAAGAGTGCAAAAGAAAATAATTACCGATGGTACTTTATTACCATTAATATCTGATGTCTTTTTTGCAGTCAAAGTTAAACCAACAGGAATACTAACAGATATTGCGATTACAATTTACTACCAAAATCCTGAATATCCACCAATAGGACCAATAATTACTACTCCCTTAAAATTACAACAATTAATAACTGCATCTAGTCCTTTTAAATTTTATATGTATGAAAGTGGTTGATCAATTGGTTGGGGTAAAATTAAAGGTATAATATATTAGACTTCTTGCAAAATTAATTTAAAATATAATTGAATTGTTGTTTTTAATAAAAAGGTGGAATTTAAATGAAATTTAAAAAAAATAATCAAATAAGTGATAAAAATTTTTTAAGATTAACTGGTATTAAACATACTACTTTTAATAAAATGCTAGAAATTTTAAAAATAGAAGAATTAAAAAAGAGATTTCGTCGCGGAAGAACCAATAAATTATCATTAGAAAATCGTATTTTAATGACTTTAGAATATTGAAGAGAATATAGAACTTATTTTCATATTGCAAAAAGTTATGATATTAGTGAAAGTAGTTGTTATAGAAATATCAAATGAATTGAAGACACTTTAATAAAACACCCTAATTTTCAACAACTTACTGGTCAAAAATCACTATTAAAAGATTATTTCAAAGATAAGACTGTTATAATTGATGTAACTGAAAGCCAAATCCAACGCCCAAAAAAAGACAAAAACAGCACTACTCAGGAAAAAAGAAAAAACACACAATAAAAACACAAGTTATAATTGAAAAAGATAGTAAAAAAATTATTAGTTCTGATTTTTCTTATGGTAAAAACCATGACTTTAAAATTTTAAAAGATTCAAAAATTAAATTTTTACCAGAAACAACTGTTTTAGTGGATTTAGGTTATCAAGGCATACAAAAAATTAATCATAATGTTTTAATTCCTAAAAGAAAATCAAAGAAAAACCCTTTAAATAAAGAAGAAAAGCAAAATAATGAGCGAATTTCAAAAATGAGAATTGTTATTGAAAATGTTTTTGCTATACTTAAAAAATTTAAAATTATTAGTGAAAAATATCGAAATCGTAGAAAAAGATTTGCTTTAAGATTTAATTTAATAGCTTCAATTTATAATTTACAACTATTAGTTTAAATATATTTGATAATTTAAAATTTCAGTCTTTTTTTATTGTAAATAATAATTTTTATTATGTTTTAATGACAAAATATTTGTAAAAATAATCTAAAAATTATTTTAATAACACTTTTATATTTATTTTAAATTTAAAAATTATAATTATCATATTAATTTTGCAAGAAGTCTATTGTCTTTAATGCCATTTTTACCAGCAAATGTTCAAGAATTTTACATCAATAGCATAAAGTTATATCGAGTTTTAACTCCGCTTTTAAAAATAACTTATGACCGTTATAAAGAAGGAAATTTATTTAAAGTTAAAGAAAATTTAAATCAAATTTTTAATAAAGACAACTATGTTAATTGAGCCGTTGATAGTGTTTTGAGTAAGGGAATTGTTGGAAAAAATGTTAAAAACCGCATTGTTAGACCACTTGTTAAAAACAAAAATATTAATTTGAAAATTAATGCTAAAAATATGATCCAAAAACAAATAACTAAAAAAATTACTACTATCAATAAAAAATTAAATCGGAAGTAATAAAAAATGCTCTTAAAAGAACTTTGACCAAATATAACCATTAATGGTTATCATACTATTAAACCACTTACTGGAACCTTAGATGCTATACCTTCTAAATATAAAGATTTAAATTTTACTAATTTTGATGATTGATTTAAAACTTTCGCTTTAAGAGCTCAAAATGATTGTAACATGTATCTTGACTTTATCTTTAACAAGTGAAAATTTACTACTTTTCCTGATGAAATTAAAGAAACCGTAATGGACATGATTTATATTTTGATTGAACATTGAGTGTTTAACAGAGTTCCAGTTGAATTTTTTGTTGATGCAACAAATAATTTGAATACTTCTAGTACAAGTTATATTGCCTCTACTCTAGCAAATAATACTCAAGATATGATTCCACAAAGAGTTAAAGCATTAGCTAATTTTACAGAATTAAAAAATTTCTTAATTTCTTATAATGATGAAAATACAGTTGATGCTAATATGATTGATTTAGGTTTGTATTACAGTAAATTTGTTGTTGATAAGTTATTAGAAAAAGAAAAAAATGAACGAATTGATGCTATTAATCAAGAATATGCCGAAAGGATTGAAGCTGATATTAAATTAAGCAAAGTCGTTCAAAATGAGAAGATAGATAGAGTTGTAGGGGATAGACTTAATGATAATTTTACTTTAAAAAAACAATTAAAATTTTTTCAAAGTCGCTGTCAGGATTACACATGCCCCCAAAATCCTAATCTTAGAGGTCCTGTAACTAATTTAGTTATTGAAGAATATGCAAGTTCTGATTATGAACATGAAACAGAAACTTTAACGGTGTCTTTCCCAAAGCAGATTGGTACTTTACCACCAAACGCTTTACAACCCAATCCTCAAGAGGGAGATTATACGCATGCTACAACTGCTGATTTTTCGGCAAAATTACAAAAACAAATTAATATATTAACAAATAATTTTAAATTATTGCAAAATTCTTTTTTTAATTTTAATAATACAAAATATGGTATTATGAAATCAATTAAGAGAAGCATTGTCTAATAACTGTGTGTGATTTACATCCTGTATATGTTCAGCATAAAACTTTGTATTAATATAATGTTTTTTCATATCCCGATATACTTTCATTTGTCTAATATTTTCACGATTACTCAGTTGATAATTAATTAAATTAGGTGTTACTAGTGATGTTCCTAACAAAGAAAAAACGATTAAATTTTTTCTCACTTAAACCAACTCCTTTTTATTTTATTATGCAATTAATTTAAATATTTAAATTAATCATTTATTTTTAAAGCTTCAATTGGATTGACGCGTTTTAAAATAAATCAACCAACAACAAATGTAATCGCATAAATTGTTAAAATAATCACTAAAACCGCAAAGATTAGTCCTCAATTAAAGTAAAATGGCATAACTCAGGTTGAATTCAATGCTAAATAATTAACTAACTGATTCATAATTACCCACGCCACAGGAAAACCAATAACAAAGGCAACAAACACAACGGGTAAATACATTCCTAATGTTAATCAATTAATTTTATAATCACTATAACCAATAACTTTCATTGTTGCAATTAACCGACTATTTTCGGTAATAATTATATTAGAAGTAATTAAAATTGTCACAAATGATATTAATAAAGAAATCGCCATAAAAGCCCATAATATTGAATCAGCAATCCCTTTAATTTCATCAAATACCGATTGATGTGTTGCAATCGGCATTGCAAAAGCAATTGCTCCTTGTCCTAATCCAATATACTTTTGAACTAAATCACCAGAAATCTCATCCTTAGTTACCATACCATTTAATGTTAACTGCGTAAAATCACCATACATTTGCGCCACACTAATACTATCAGTAATATCAGTAATATTTTTATTTAATGAAAATTTAGTATTAAACAAAGGAAACATCGCCTGCACAGCCTCATCATAAGTCATATTAGGAAATCTTTGCTTAAATTCTGGGCTTGTATCATTAACAAAGTGAGTAACTTCTTGAAATATATCTTTAATTTTCTGATAATGTTCTGAAAGCTCTCAACTTTTACCTTTTTCAATATAACCCAGCATCACATCAGCATCATATTTAGGTAAAAACATTTTAGGATCACCATAACCCTCTTGGATACCAATAACGCGCATTTTTTGATTTTGATTATCTTCAGTTTTAATATAAACATCACCACTAGTAATTTTCTGATACATTGCTGAAGGAACATCACCGATTGAAAAATACAATCCGATTTCTTCTGCAATATCATTATTTGTCACTTCTTGGAAACCAGTACTTAATGCTTTTAAATGTCATTTTTTCAGGTCAACAATTTTACTATCAGCCGTAGCAGTTTTAGAATATAATGATTGTTTATTAGGATTAATATCTAAAATGTCACCTTGATTAATTTGCAAATGTTTAGCAATAGTTTGATTAATAACTACAGGAACAATTTCCGCATTAAGCGAATGATTTTCATACATTGTTTCTAAAAGATTATTATTATCTTTATCTAACAAAAGATTCATTTTACTACTTCGTTCAATACCATAAGCTTTAAGCTTTAACATTTTTTTATTTTCATAGGTAATATTACCACGAGAAATTGTTTCAATATTAGGCTTAAAATAAGTTGCTAACTCATCTTCATCAGGATTATAGGGCGTCAATCCAAATTGAATATTAAAGGTTTTAGTAAGCCCTCCTCAATCATTAGCAATTGCTTTCAGTTTTATTATTACCTTATTTAAATACCGATTTCATTGTTCATCACTTTCACTTGGGCTAGCACTTTGACCATTATTAAGTCGCTTTTTAATTTCCTCATAAATTTTTAACACCACATCATAGCGGTTTTTATAATCAGCATCATTAGTAGCAGCAACATTCATTTCATCAATAAAGCCATTATTTTCTTGTAAAGTTAACGGATTACCATTAGTAAATTCTGCAGTAGGATTCATTAAATCTCCCGATTGCAAAATATCAATTGCTAAACTAACTTCAATTTTTCTTAAAGTTAATTCTAATGATGATAACTTACTACGAACAAAATAAGGCGACTTTTTTGTCGTACCAATAATGATACAATCAGTAATTGCATATTTTGCCTGCTCGGCTTCTGTTTTATCATTCCAACCATCAACCGCCAGCATGCAAGTAATATTTTTAAACGGTGTTAATGTCGCTGTTGGTTCTAACTTCGTTAAAATTGAATTAAGGTAAAAATTTAAATCAAAAAGACGATAATTTAAAGTTGAGAGTTTTACTAATTCTACCAATGTCGGACGATATCGTTTTACATTCGGCTTGATTTTCTCTTCAACCATTAATTTTGGTGAATAAAGATCACCATCAATCCCTTGTTGATTATTTTTAATTTCTGGATTATAAACACCATATGATGAAAGCATTGAATTTCAAATCGGAGTTTCATATTCAGTAATTGATTCATAATTAATTCCCTTATAAGTTGCAGTTCGCATATCTTGTAAAGCTTTTGGTCCCGTAATGGAAAATGTTAATAATAATGTTACTGAAACCATTGTAATCATTACTGTTAACATTTTCATAATTGATTTTGAAAAAACTGCTCAACGAAACCGCGTTGTAAATCGTTTGCCACGATTTAAATAATTAAATCATCTTGTTAAAATCGTTGCCCCCATATTTTCTTCGGGATGCAGTAATTTCAAAGGACTACCTTTAATATATCAAATTGAGGCCACAATTGTTATTAAACCTAATAAAAGAAAAGTTCCACCAATTGAAAATAATAATGATAGCCAATTAAAACTAAATTTCCCTAATGGAAGCGTAAAATATCAATTAAATACACTTATAATAGGAATTTGTAAAAAAATACCAACTAAATATCCAATAATTCCCCCAATAATAGCAGCAATTAATGGATATACTAAAAACCCTTGGGCAATACTAAACGAAGAATAACCTAAACTTTTTAAAACACCAATTTGCGTACGAGAATTTTGAACTCGTTTTTTTGTTACTAATGCAATCACAAATCCCGCAATGATAAGCACCATTAATAGCAAAGCAATTGCCATAATTTGATAAGCAACCAAAATTGTTTTTAGCGTATTAACACGACCACTAAAATCATATTCAGCATAATTAGCATCATTAGCCACAAATACAAAATTATTATTACCATCATTACTAAGAAAATAATCTTGTAATTGTCTTTGAATTAAGGAAATATTTTGTTCACTACCAGCACCTCACTGAGCAACAAAATATCCTTCACGATCAACTTCAGAAGTTAACGAAATTTTTTCAACACTTTTATTATATTGTCATTTAATACCTTTTTCAATTAATTGCGTATTATTAGGACTAAAAAGTCCTAATTGGTGAGGACGAACAAATGCCATCCCCTCACGCGCTTGATTAGGAATTGGCGTTGTTAAATCAAGTTGGGGAAACATATAATCAACAGAAGTTCCTAGTCCGATAATTTCTAAAGCATTATTATCAGGATTATTAACATCACACTGTTCTGACTGTAAACAAATAATATCACCAACACGATATTTATTTTCATTAGCAAATTCAGGTGATAACACCACTTCCTGCTCAGTTTCAATATTGCGACCTTCCGTAATAACCAATTTATCAATCGTATTTTGAATATCATAAGCAATAACTTTAAACAAACTTACATTATTATCAATAACACGAGAAACCATTCGTCCTTCACGATATGCAAACACAAAATTATTATTTGTTTCATTAGCAAGTCTGACTTTTTCCATTGCTCATTGCATATAAGCAGTTTTCTCAACTAATGCCTTTTGAATATTAACATCAGTTTCATCAGCTTCTTTTCCCGGAATCCGATTTTTATTTCTTAAATCAACAACAAAATGATGTAAATTAGATGCCGTAATAAAATTCTCATAAGAATTATTAATTCTTTGTGTTGTTGTATACATTAAAGTAAAAATAACTGCCGTTAACACTATTAAAAGAATTAGCCCAATCATTTGAATCTTATTTCTTAAAACTGATTTAAAAGCGTTTTTAAGAATGTAATAGTTTTTGAGTTTTCCAAGATTAAAACCTTGTCATTGCCTTTTTTTCACTATTAAACTCCTTTTAAATATGTTACCCTGCTTTTTTCGCATTATTTAAATTATACATTAAAAAATTCTATTCTTGCAATTCCTTAATTTTTTGCACAATACTTTGTTGATGAAGTTTAAAAACACCAACAAAATATGATACCAAATATACTACTAACTCAATAGCAATCCCTACTATAATATGTCACCACTGTCAATTAACCGGTAAACTAAATTCAGTTAATTTCGCAACAAAGATAAATAATTCTTTTAAAATAATAATACTTATCGGCACTCCAACTAAAAATGCAATAATAATCGTTGGAATATAGGCACTCATAATAATATTTGACACTTCATGAATTTTATAACCTAAAGTTTGAAAAACAATAATCATCTTCTTATTTTCAGTAATAACAATATTAGTAATCATTACTAAAATAACCACAGAAATTGTCGTTGCAAAAAATATTATAATTGCAATTATGATTGCAATTATATTGTTATATTTCAAAGCAATTTGCTTAACAGCACTCATATCCAATAATGAATTTAACAATGGTTTTAAACCTTGCAAATTATTATTACCATCAGTTCTTAAAGTTATTCAATCTTGAACCTCTAAACTATCTTGTTGTGAATATTTAGCATTATAAGAATTATTATCCAAACCAAAGACAAAACGCATCGCATCAAGTGGTGCATATGCATAAAAATTTTGATAAAAATCAGCAATCCCAACAATTTTAAAATTTACTTTTTGGATAGTATCATTATATTTAAACTCAATTACAAAATAATCAGCAACGGTTAAATCATGCAAAGTTGCCATTACTGAATTAATTACTAATGGTATTGGTTCATTAATATCTTTAACTTCATTTCAATTGGCTAATTTTTGTTCTAATAATGGATACAAATTATTTTCATTCTCATCTTCTAATTTTAAAAACGCTTTGTGATGTTCAAAATCAACACTATGAATCATCAAACTTCCTAATGCTTTATTGTTACTAACAGCTTCACCAAGAAGCAACAAATATGGTAACTCATTATCTTCTTGATAAGGAACAAAATCAAAACCAATATTTGTTGTAATTACTTTTCTAATATTACCCTCATTATCAGTTTTAGTTGTTTTTGAAAGATCCGCTAATTCCCGTAAAATAAATCAATTTTTAATAACCATTTGTGTTTGCTGAACGGTAACACTTTCTTTAAAAGAAAATAAGTTATTAATTGCCATTGTTAATTTATCATATATTGCTTCTTGTTCACTAACAGGACTATTTTCAATTTTACTAATAAACCCATTTAATTGACTATATATTAAATCTAATAACGGAGCAGGAAGATAATAATCCTTAAAAATTGTTTCTAATTGTAATTTATTATCACCATATAACATTAATAAGTCAAACAAACCAAGTTTTGTTTTTTTAATGTTAATTTCTTCTACTTTAACAAAAGGATACTTAAAAGATTTTTTATCATTTTGCAGTAAAAAACTACTATCATAAAAATAATTATAATGATAATTTATCGGCGAAAAAGACTTATTAATTGAATCATTAACAACTGTTGAAGTTACAAAAACAAACATTAACAGAATTGTTGTTGAAATCATTGCAATAATAACAACAACAACCCGACTAAATGATTTAATAACTAATGAAAATGAAACTTTAAATTTAAACGGTGCAAATGAACCTAATCTTAAAAAAAACAACTTAATACCATTTATTTGTGGTGAAATATTAGGAGTTAATAATACTAACGGTGGTTTTTTTAAAAATACATTCGCAAAAATATAAGTAATCATTAGTAAAAAAAGTAACGGTCCTAACGAAACAATTAAGAAAATTACTCAATCAAAAGTAATATAAGATAATGGTAACTGAATATGATTAATATACACCATTGATAACAAATATTGCACAAATAAACTAGCTCCATAACCTAAAAACGACCCCACAATACTTGAAAAACTAATTACTCCTAAAAAACTAAAACTAATTTTTCAATCACGATATCCTATTGCTTTTAACAATCCAATATGGATTTTTTCATCATTAATATCTTTTTTAACAAGAAAAATAATAATTACAAAAACAATTAATAAAATTAAAAATAAAAATGTTGTTGAAATTACACCATTCGTTCGTGACTGAATAAATAATGGTTTTACCGTATCATTTGTTTCTAAACTAGCAATTGCTTTATAATTAATTTTTGTCCCTATTAATTCATTAAATTGCTTTTCTAACTGCAAATATTCATTCTTCCTAATATTATTCCACTCATAACCAGAATTAAACTGTCCATAATAATGCTCTTGAATTAATGACTTATTAATAGCTAATTGTCGAAATTTAAATGGTTGCATATAAACAAATGTTTGCGTAGCAAACTCAGGAATTGTTATCGTACTTTTCATAATTCCAATCGGAACAACATAATCAGGCGTCATCCCATAACCAACAATTCGTAATCCTGTAACTGCTAAATTATTAACATCACCAACACCTGGCAAATAAAATTGCGGATTATTAATATTTTTTCCATCATAAATTTTCAAATTATTTGCCACAGCAAACTGCTTAAAAATAATAACTTCATTACTAGCAATTGGTTTTCGCCCCTCAGTAATAATTACTTTATTCATATCTTTGCGATTACGATTATTTTCAATTAAATGCTGATAATAATCAGCTAACACTAAAGTATAATTTAAATCTTTATTACGATAATTAGTAGTTTTAGCGTATAAGCTCCGCACTCCTAAGCGATAAGAAAATCTTTCCTGAAAATGTTCAGTAATTAAAAATGAAATCATTGCTACATCATTACTAGCAAAATTCTTATTAACATTATTTTTTTTATATTCCATAAATTGTTCAGAAAATTTATTAATTGTTGCTTCACGATTTTGCAAAGTCATTTGATTAAGCGGATAAAAAGAAAAATGGTGTGAATTACCTTTATCTAGCAAAATACTAAAACTTCTTAACAACTCACGATTAGATTGATTAATACCAGAAAAAACAGTTACTGATAAAAATATCAACACAATTAGTCCAAAAAACTGCACTCATTTTTTATTAATTGATCGTAATCCGTTAATAAAGAGAAGCAACATTGTTTTTTTTCACTCCTTGAATTAGTAACTGTTTTATTAATACAATTTTATTAAGCTCATTTTATATCTTTAGGTTTTTTAGGGCCTTTATTAACTTTTAATTCATCAATAATACCATTTCTCACATGAATAACAATATCTGCTAACTGAGCAATATTAGGATTATGAGTAACAGTAACAATCGTTGTTTTTTCTTTTTTATTAATATCTAACAAAATTTCTAAAACTTTTCGTCCCATTTCTTCATCCAAAGCCCCTGTTGGTTCATCACAAAACAAAATTGAAGGATTTTTAGCAATTGCTCTCGCAATTGAAACTCTTTGCTGTTGACCCCCAGATAATTGCGAAGGCTTTTTATCCATTTCTGCTGACATACCAATTGATACAAAAATTTCTTCCAATGTCATTACCCGCTTTTTATTTTTAGCTAAGTTTTCCCCAACTTCAGCATTTTCTTTAGCACTTAAAGTATCTAATAAATTATAATTTTGAAAAACAAACCCAACATAATTACAACGAAAATCAGTTAAATGACGATTTTTTAATAATGTTAAGTTATGACCATCAACAAAAACATCACCAGTTGAAGCTTTATCTAAACCAGAAATAATATTTAATAATGTTGTTTTCCCACTACCACTAGGTCCTAAGATAACAACAAATTCACCACGACTAATTTTTAAATCAATCCCTTTTAAAACTTTATATTCAATTTCTCCCATTACATAAGATTTTTCTACATTATGCAATTCAATAATAAATTTCTTTAAATCCGGTTTATAACCTAAGGTAGAAATAATTTCACCTTTTAAAATTCTTTTGGAACAAGCTTTAGTCATCTTCTTTTGTAACTTTAAATTTTCTTTAATCGTTGTTAAAAGTGCTTTATTATTTTCTAATGAAATAATACTCTTATCATTTTCCGTTTTTTTTGAAGATCGCTTTTTTGCCATTACACTTACTCCCAACTTTTTCTAATTATACCACTGAATTATTATTTATCTTCTTTATCTTTATCATGGTCGCGTTTAGTTTTCTTAGGTATTTTTGAAAAAAGAAAAAATAATCATTTACTATAAATTATTTTAATATGCAAATTAAGTATATATTTCTTATGTATGATTTTTGTTGTAAAAAATTATTTTACTTAGTTTTTATAACCTTTTATTAAGATTATGTTTGTTAATAGTAAATATTTTGTTTTATTACTTATTTTTCAAATAAAACGATAATTAAATTGTAGTTACTTTTCTTTCAAAATTAATCAAATATTTTCCCGCCTAACAAAACTTTACGCGCCCTATTATCAGTTTTAAGTATCTGATGATAAAATATCAGAATTTCTCCCTTTAGGTTTTGCTTCAATAACATCACCACGAAGTTCTTTTTCACGAAATTCTTCTTGAGTTTTTTTAGCAGCTACCACATCTGGTGGTAACTTTTCATTTTCATCAATATATTCAATTTGTTCAGCAGTAATTGTTTCTAAAACTCTTAACGATTCAGCAATTAAATCTAAAATATTACGATGCTCCTTAATTACTTTTTTTGCTTCCAGATAACATTCATCCAAAAATTTATTAATTTCAGCATCAATTTTTTGCGCAATATCATCAGAAAATTTATTAGCACTATTAACACCCATATACTCATCTTTCACACTTTCAAATTGTCGCATTCCCAAATCAGACATTCCAAACTCAACAACCATTCGGCGGGCAATATTAGTTGCCTTTTCTAAATCATCATGCGCTCCTGTAGTAATTTTTTCAGCACCAAAAATTAATTCCTCTGATGCTCTTCCACCTAAATAACCCGTAATCGTTGCCAAAAGATTATCGCGGGAATGTAAAAAACTTTCTTCTTTTGGTGTCATAATCGTATAACCACCCGCATTTCCACGAGGAATAATTGTTACTTTTTGAACTTTAGATGCATGTCTTAATTTTAACCCAATTAAAGCATGTCCCGCCTCATGATAAGAAACCACTTGCTTATCATTTTCCGTAATTGTTCTGGAAGTTTTAGCAGGTCCACCAACAACACGGTCAATAGCCTCATCAATATCAGCTAAATCAATAACAGTTTTTCGCTTTCGCACCGCTAATAATGTCGCTTCATTAAGCACATTTTCCAATTGGGCACCACTAAATCCTGGGGTTCGGTCAGCAATCCGATTAAAAGCAATTTTAGGTGATAAATTCTTATTACGAGCATGGAGTCGCAAAATTGCTTCCCGTTCACGAATATCTGGCAATGATAGTTGAATCGTACGATCAAACCTCCCTGGTCTTAAAAGGGCTGGATCTAAAACATCAACACGATTAGTTGCTGCAATGATAATAACACCAGCATTCGTCTCAAAACCATCCATTTCCACTAATAATTGGTTTAAAGTTTGTTCACCAGCTCCTGATCCCATTGACAATGAGCGTTTTCTTCCCACAGCATCAATTTCATCAATAAAAATAATACATGGCGAACTTTTTTTCGCATTATTAAATAATTCTCTAACCCGTGATGCACCCACACCAACAAACATCTCTTCAAATTCCGAACCAGAAATTGAAAAGAAAGGAACATTAGCTTCACCAGCTACTGCTTTTGCTAACAAGGTTTTTCCTGTCCCCGGAGGACCTTCTAACAAAACCCCTTTGGGTGTTCTTGCCCCCATTTGTGCATATCTTGTCGGATTTTTTAAATAATCAACAATTTCCACTAATTCTTGCTTTTCTTCATTTATTCCCGCCACATCAGTAAATCTAACTTTTGATTCTGTTTGGCGCGCTTTATTTTTCCCCATTGAAAACGGATTCATTCCGCCGCCACCGCCAGGAGAACGCATCATTCTTAAAGTAAGAAATATTGTTGCTCCAATTAATAATAAGAAAGGTAACATTCGCAATAATTCAGTTCAAAGACGTGCTTCATTAGGATTATATACCGTTGGTAATTTACCTTTAAAAATACTGCTTACTTCTTCACCGTTAAGCAAGGCATTAACTGTTTTTCACATTGAATCAACTAAAACCATTTGAAATTGATAGCGTTGCCCATTGCCTAACTTAAAAGTTCCAAATAATGTATAATTTCCTAATGATTGACCCATTTTTCAACTAACAGCAGTAATATTTTGGTCTTTAATTTTACCTTCGTTAAGTCAAATTTTAAGGTCATTAAAATCAGGATACTCATAACCACCTTTTAAAAAGTATCATATTAGAATCCCTAATAATAATGCGAACAGTAAAGTAATAAAAATAAAACCTAAATTTCTTTTACGATTTTGCACAATCTTTTCCTCTCTTCATAGTTACTAACTTATTTTAACATAAATCAATTACTTTTGTTTTCCAAATGATTAGCATCAACAGCCAACATTGGAATCGCAATTAATTGTTGATGACAATTATATATTACTGGTCAATTAATTCTTTGCTGAAAACTAATTCTATTGTTAATAAATAACCGATTAATTTTTTGGGTACCATTCTTAGTTTTAATTTTTTCATTAGACGCATTACACTTAACATAAATCGGAAACTCATCATTAGCAACAAAAAATCCCATTCCTTTAATATTACCATTATTTTTTAATTTTAATACTAAATAACGACTTTTAAAATTTTTTAAGTTAGTAATTGTATAACAATAATTATCCTTAATAATTGGTTTACTTAAATATATAAATTCATATTCTTTAATAAAAATTCATTGATCATTTAATTTAATATGAATATTTGGCTTATTACTTTTAAGGACACTATTTAAAATTTTTTTTAAATAATTTTTAGTTATTAATTCATCATCAATTGTTAATAAATATTGATAAATTAACTTTTGTTGTCATTTTTCTTCCAATAATAAAAACGACTTGTAATTAATTTTATCACCAATTGTCATTAACACTAATAATTTTCTTATTTTTTGTTGTTCTTCCTTTAAAAGAATATTTTTCGCATTAATTTCTTGTAATAAATTATTAATTTCAAGTTTTGAAAAACAAGCAATTTTTTTCCGAATAACATTGCGCACATAAATATCCAATTCATTAGTAGCATCAACTTGAAAATTTAATTGGTTTTTTTCTAAATAATCAAGAATCATTTGTTTTTTTACTGCTAACATTGGACGAAAAACTGTTAAATTTTTAATTTTTCGCTTAAAAGGTAAACCATAATAGGAAACTAAACTTTTTCTTTGTTTTTGCAATAAATAAGTTTCTAATAAGTCATTAAATTGATGAGCAATAACAAGATTAAAAATCTTTTGTTTTTTTGCTATTTTCATAAAAAAATCATAACGAATTTTTCGAGCTTGATTTTGAAAATTTTCTTTCCGATATTGTTCCGGTTTTACTCGTAAAACCGCATATTCAATATTATTTTTTAAACAATAATTAACAACAATTAATTCATCTTGCCCACTATTAGTTCTTTTTTGATAATTAATATGAACAACAAAAATTTTAAATCCTGCTTGATACAAATTATCTAGCAAAAACATACTATCAGTCCCGCCAGAAATTCCTAATAAATATTTTTCTTGAATATCAAGACTTTCATAAAATTTTTTCATAGTAACTCCATTTTTAAATTTTTAACATCATAATTATAAAGTAATCAACAAGTAAATTTTTATTAACAGGAAACTTTAATCTTTCTAAACATTCATAAATTATCGTTAAAAAATAATTTTGTTTATTAGCAATTTTGTTAGTAACTTCCTTAATAAATTTTTGTTGCGTAATAAAATATTGTGGAAATTCTAAAAAACTATCTTTCATTATTAAAATTATTAATTTTCAAAATAAAGATAAATAATTTTTCTCTAATTTATTAATTTTATTAGACAATAAGTAATTATCTTCATTATTATCATTAATAAAATTAGTAATAAAATCCAATGCTAGCAATTTGATTTCCAAAAATTTAGCATAATCCACATTCGCAACAATTTCATTTCAATCAGAAAAACAATTACTTATTAGCTTAGCATCCTCAAAAGCAACTTTTCATTCATTAATAAGTTTTGTTGTCACTATCTCAAAATCAATTGGTAATAATGTTAAAACTTGACTGCGTGAAATAATTGTTGGTAAAACACGATTAATACTTTTACTAGTAATAATAGCATACGTGTTAATTGGTGGTTCTTCTAAAAATTTCAACAAACTATTATTAGCTTCCAAACTACCATCTTCAATATTTTGAATTAAATAAATCTTTTTATTTGTTATTTCTAACGAAGACAAACTAAATTTACTAATAATTTCACGAATCATTTCTTTTTTTAATTTTTCAGAACATAAATTTAAAATAACAAAATCAGGATAACTATTACTAATGACGCGTTGACAATTATTACATTTTCCCTCACACCAATTAATATCTTCACATACTAAGCGACAAGTTAAATATATTGCTGACTGATAATTAATTTCATCACTATTACTAGCAATAATTAACGAATGCGGAAACATATTATTAATTAAATAATTTTCAATTATCCTAATAAATTTTTTTGATAACATATTAACATTCAACATTCGTGTATTTGACTCCATTAAATAGTTTGATTAAGTTTGGACGCGTAAAGTTTTGTTAGGTGGGAAAATATTTGATTAATTTTGAAAGAAAAGTAACTACAATTTAATTATCGTTTTATTTGAAAAATAAGTAATAAAACAAAATATTTACTATTAACAAACATAATCTTAATAAAAGGTTATAAAAACTAAGTAAAATGCTTATAAAAACAACATTAAAATAATTTTTTACAACAAAAATCATACATAAGAAATATATACTTAATTTGCATATTAAAATAATTTATAGTAAATGATTATTTTTTCTAATTTTAAAGATAAGTATTGACAGGGTAAAAAACCCTTATTAAATATAGGGATTTGTAAAAACACGGTTTTACTAAAAACCCAGCAAAATCAAGGTTTTATTGAAATATCAATACTTATCTATAAAATTAAAGATTATTTTTTCTTTTTTCAAAAATACCTAAGAAAACTAAACGCGACCAATAGTTTTAAATAAAAAGTAAATAGGAATAAAATTTGTAATGATTAACTAATTAACATTCATATTTAAAGTAAGCAAATGCTTTTGTACTAAAACTCACACTTGTTCAAAAACAATTTTTATATCTGGTTTAGCATTAATTGCTTTAATGCGTTGCGGATTCTGACTAAGTAAAATTCGATATCCTTCATAAACCTTTTGATGAAAGTCTAATTGTTCTAAATCCAAGCGATTTAATTCTGACATCGTTCTAAAATCTTTAATCCGTTTTAAACCAATTTCTGGTTCAAGATCAAAAAAAATTGTTAAGTCCGGTTTGGCATTACCAATAATAGTATTTTGAATATCATTTAAAGTTATAATTCCTAAACCACGACCTAAACCTTGATAAGCTGAGGTGGAATCAATAAAACGATCACAAATAACAATTTTATTATCTTGCAATGCTGGTAAAATAACTTCAACCGTATGTTGCCTTCTAGCAGCAATATACAACAAGGCTTCCGTTCATTTATCCATTTCGGAATTTCCTTTATCTAAAATAATTTCTCGAATTTGTTCCGAAATTTTTACTCCTCCTGGTTCACGAGTTAAAATTACATCATAATTTTCTTGACGTAATTTTTCTTTTAGCATTTGCCCAACAGTTGTTTTTCCCGAACCTTCAGTTCCTTCTAATGATATAAAAAATGGTTTTGAATTCACAATTTTAATTTCTCCTTACGATAATTTTTTTCTACCTTCTAATGATTTTTTTAATGTAAACTGATCAGCATAATGAATTGTTGCTCCTACTGGTAAACGGTGAGCAATTCTAGTAATTGAAACATCAGAATAATTTTTTAATAATTCATTAATATATTGCGCTGTTAATTCCCCATTAATTGTTGGACTAGTAGCAATAATTATTTCTTGTCACTTTTTATTACTAACACGAGTTAACAATAAATCTAAAGATAAATCATTTGGTGAAATACCTTTTTGTAAATCAATTTCTTGCATCAAAATATGATACGTGCCATTAAATACTTGATGATTTTCTAATGTTCATAAATCTTGCCAATTACTAACAATGCAAAGACAATGCAAAGAACATTTTGTTCCCTTTTCGTATCTTGACAAATCGTACATATTTTTTCATTACTAAATATTATTGCATTGCCTACATAATATTAATGAGTCTCGCACTTCTTGTAATGTGGTAACTAAGCTATTAATAAAATCCGATTTTTGCAAAAATATTTGTAAAACCATCCGTTCAGCATTCTTTTTTCCTATTGCTGGAATTTTTTTTAAAATATCAACTAACTTTTCTAAAACTTCAGGATATTGCATTGTCATTTACTTGATTCTCCTTTAAATTAGTCAATTAAGATAATATTATCAAATAATTCTTGCACCGTTTGATAAACTGAATTATCTAATAACTTCTCTTTGACAATAATATCTTCTTCTTGACGATAATAATCTTTAAAATTAAGCCCATATGGCGTTGGTAACTTATTAGCAATTCGTAATTGATAATATTCTTGGCGAATATATGCTAATTCTGGCGTATGAACCGCCATAATAATTAAATTTTTCGTAACCAAAATATCTTTTAAAAATTCTTGCATATTTTTAGTAAAACTATAATTATTAATAATTGTTGCTTGGCGTTCAATAGGACAAGATAAAATAATTGCCCCCTTCATGGCAGCGACAATTGTTGTATCAACTAACATTTTAGCAATCTTCTGAAACGAACTATGAGTTAAATACTCATTAATCAAATTTCAACGATTACTATATTCTGTTCTTAAATACTTATCAGCTTGCAATAAAACATTAAGATAATCCATCATTTCTCAAATAAAAGGTTTATTAATAACACTAATATTATTAGTTTCAGAAACATTTTCATCTTTTTCATCTTGGTTTTCACCATCATTTTGTGGTATAATTATCTTATTGGTCTCTTGTTTTAAATCATCAATCGCTACTACTAACTCCGAATCATTTAATGTTAATGATTCTTTTTTATTGTCAACTTGCTGGCTTTCGACAGTAGTAATTATTTCATCAGGATGACTAACCTCAGTCGTTACTATTGAAGCCATATTTTGAAAGTAATTCATATTTTTAAACGAAGCAATTTCAAAATACATTATTGCGTTGTTACTAAAACGATAATTATTTAACGCCTCTAAGTAATTTTCAATAATTTTTAATAATTGTTCTTGTGTCAAAATACTAAACGGAAACGAATCATCAGGATCTAAAATCATCAATATTTCTTTATTAGTAGTACCTTTATAAATAATAATTTCTTTACAAATATTAATTAAATCAATTGTTAAATTATTAATATCAACACCAACTTGAAGAAAATTATTAATAGTTTGCAAAACTTTTAATGTCTTATTATTAATAATGTCTAACAAAAACGCAATTTTTTCAGCTTTACTTGGAATCATAAAAAGCATATTAACACTTGCTAAATTAACAACTTCACGATTATAAGCAATTATTTGTTCTAAAATACTTAATGAATCACGAACCGCTCCTGAACTTAAAAGCGCAATTTGTTCTAAACCATCTTTTTCATAAGGAATTTGTTCTTGTTCTAACACTGTTATTAAATTTTGCACTAAATTATTTTTATTAACTAATTTAAAATCAAATTTTTGACAACGAGAAACAATTGTTAAAGGAATTTTATATACTTCTGTCGTTGCTAAAATAAAAATCGCATGTCGTGGTGGTTCTTCTAATGTTTTTAATAAAGCATTAAAAGCACTAATCGTTAACATATGAACTTCATCAATGATATATACCTTATATTTACAAAGGGATGGTAATAACGAAATTTTTTCTTTTAATTCTCTAATTTCATCAACACCATTATTTGAAGCACCATCAATTTCTAATAAATCAAGACAAGAATTATTATTAAAACTTTCACAAATGTAACATTCATTACAAGCTTCACCATTAATTATTTTTAAACAATTAACAGTTTTAGCAAAGACTTTAGCAATTGAAGTTTTACCAACCCCTCTTGGTCCACAAAGCAAATAAGCATGACTAAATTTATCATTAATAATTGCATTTTGTAACGAAGTTACAATTTGATTTTGACCAATAATTTTGCTAAATTTATTGGGACGATATTTTCGATATAGCGTTAAATATTTCATTTAGTAATCCACCCTTTATACTTATTAAGATTATAGTCTCAATAAAATTATATAATATTATGGCAGTCAAAAAAATTTTATTTACAATTATTATTAATTTTTACGAACTTCTTGAAAAAACCTTTGTAAAATTTGTTTTACTGGCAATTCTAATAACCCTTCATCATATGAAGCCTGATGATTAAACTTATTTTTATCTAATAATTGATTTTGTGAAACAACAGTGCCAAACTTAGGGTCACTAACAGCAAAAAAAACTTTTTTTATTCGCGACTGTAAAATCGCTCCTGTACACATTAAACACGGTTCTAAAGTTGAGTATAAAACGCAATCATTTAGTCTTCATTGACCTAATGTTTTAGCAGCATTAGCGATAGCAATCATTTCCGCATGCTCCAACGGATTATTATTAACTTCTTTCGAGTTATAACCTTGACCAATAATAATACCATTCGGATCAACAATTACTGCTCCAACTGGAACATCACCATTTTGATATGCGATTTTAGCAAGGGATATGGCTACTTTCATATATTTAATATGTGGCATTTTTTTACTCCTATTTTATTAATTTATTTTAGCATAAAAAAAATACCACTACACATAGCACTTTTCCTTATGGCTGCTACTTTCGTCCTGATCAGATTCAGAGGTTACTATTGTAATGGTTATGTTAATTATAATACATAACTAGGAAAAATAGCAATAAATTTTTTTTAATTTTGTCGAAAACTCTTGATAAAATAAAAAAAAATCATCAACTTGATAATTTTAAAAGGCTTTTATGTAAAATTACTATTTTTACTTTAACTTTTTTATACATTAAAATATAATACCGCTGTTTGTTGGTTTGGAGTTAAGCCCTTATGTTGGTATTTTCATTTTCAGAGATTTAAATAATTTTGAATATTAGTAAAACCTAAACCATGATAATGAATTAAGGCTTCTTTAAGACTAGATTGTAATTTACTGATTTTATTTAAGTTACGATAACTAGCTTCAGAATTAATTGTTGTTTTAGTTACACATAAAGTAGAATTTGTTTGTTTTGCTACTAAAAAATATAATTTTTGCATATCGGAAGTAATAATTGAATTTTCGTTAATTAATTCTTTGTTCATATTTTCAATAACTCATTGTTTTTGTAAACGTTTGGTGTTTGTGAATTTAACATAAATATTGTTATTATTATCAATTGCCATTTGAATACAGCATTTAGTATTAGTTGCGAATGGGTCAAGGTGAAAAAAATTCTTGGTCCTGTCCAAAATTCTGTGTTTCGATAATTCATTCTAAATTATACTTAAACGAAGGAGAACAGAAAATGACAAAAAAAAAAAAATAAAAAAAGAACCTGATGCAATTGATAAAGTTGTTGATTATTTTTTAGAAAATATTGATAATCCACAAGATTTATTTAAAGGCAATACTATTTTTCAGGAATTTACCAAAAAATTAACTGAACGAATGTTAAATACGGAAATTAAAGATTATCTTGAAACTGATGAGAATCATAATAAAAGAAATGGCAACACACAAAAAACCATTATTACTAAAAATGGTTCAATCGCAATTGATGTACCAAGAGATCGAAATAGTACTTTTGAACCAGTAATTATTCCGAAAAGACAAAGAAGATTTGATAACTTTGATCAAAAAGTAATTTCTTTATATGCAAGAGGAATGACAATTTCTGATATCAAAGCACAATTGCAAGAATTCTATTACGGAGCAGAAATTTCAGAAAGTTTAATTAGTCAAATAACTGATGATGTTATTGAAGAAGTTAAAATGTGACAAACTAAACCTTTAGAGAAGATTTATCCGATTGTTTATTTTGATTGTATTGTTGTTAAAGTAAAGCAAGATAAACGAATAATAAATAAAGAAGTTTATCTTGCCTTAGGAATTAATTTAGATGGTTTAAAAGATATTTTAGGAATGTGAATTAGTGAGAATGAGGGACCCAAATTTTGACTTAATAATCTTACGGAAATGAAAAATTGTGGCTTACAAGATATTCTTGTTGCTTGTAGCGATAATTTAACTGGAATGTCTGATGCAATAGAAGCTGTGTTCCCAAAAACACAGCACCAATTATGCATCGTTCATCAAATTCGTAATAGTTTAAAATTTGTCCCTTACAAAGGATCGCAAACTTGTAGCTAATGATTTAAAATCAATTTATACAGCAATTAATGAAGAAATAGCGCTAGTTGCTTTAGATCATTTTTCAGAAAAATGAAATAAAAAGTATCCACAAATTACTAAATCATGAAAAAATAACTGAAATAATTTAATAATTTTTCTTGAATATCCTCAAGAATTTAGAAGGATTATTTACACAACTAATGCGATTGAATCTGTTAATAGTCAACTAAGAAAAGTTATTAAGAATAAAAAGATTTTTCCTAATGACGCATCAGTTTTTAAAATATTTTATTTAGCATTTCAAAATATGGTTAAGAAATGAACGATGCCAATTCAAAATTGGGGTAGTGCAATTTCACATTTAATGATAAAATTTGAGGACAGAGTGAATTTAAGTTAATTACTTAGAGACACAGTTAATTGTACAGTTCCGAATTCTTCGTGGATCAGTTTTATATTTGAAATTTCCTTTATGGATTTCTTTAATGAATGTTTCATCGATTTGGATTTTACCAGATAATTTTTTAAATTTTAATTGGGTATTTTCTAATTGTTTTGATTTCATTAATTTTTGACGATTATATCAAGCAGTTTTTAATGTAGTTTTAATAAAACGAGAAATTGTTTTACTAGATTGCCCCAGCAATGAAATTTGAATCAATAAATTTCATTGTTCATAATTTAAATGACTTCAATAAATAAAATGATTACGAAAAGCGTCAAAACTTGCACGGCAATTTTTACATAAATATTTTTGTTTTCCTTCTGAATTATGTCCATTTTTAACGCAATGGTAAGATTCACATTTAGGGCATTTAATACCTTGCGCTCTAAATTTTTGATCAATTTCATTTAAACGTTTTTGTTTTTTTATTAATTCTGCTTGTTGTTGGACTTTTTCATAAAATTCTTTTAATTTTGTCGAAAACTCTTGATAAAATAAAAAAAATCATCAACTTGATAATTTTAAAAGGCTTTTATGTAAAATTACTATTTTTACTTTAACTTTTTTATATATTAAAATATAATACCGCTGTTTGTTGGTTTGGAGTTAAGCCCTTATGTTGGTATTTTCATTTTCAGAGATTTAAATAATTTTGAATATTAGTAAAACCTAAACCATGATAATGAATTAAGGCTTCTTTAAGACTAGATTGTAATTTACTGATTTTATTTAAGTTACGATAACTAGCTTCAGGATTAATTGTTGTTTTAGTTACACATAAAGTAGAATTTGTTTGTTTTGCTACTAAAAAATATAATTTTTGCATATCAGAAGTAATAATTGAATTTTCGTTAATTAATTCTTTGTTCATATTTTTAATAACTCATTGTTTTTGTAAACGTTTGGTGTTTGTGGATTTAACATAAATATTGTTATTATTATCAATTGCCATTTGAATACAGCATTTAGTATTAGTTGCGAATGGGTCAAGGTGAATTCTTCGTGGATCAGTTTTATATTTGAAATTTCCTTTATGGATTTCTTTAATAAATGTTTCATCGATTTGGATTTTACCAGATAATTTTTTAAATTTTAATTGGGTATTTTCTAATTGTTTTGATTTCATTAATTTTTGACGATTATATCAAGCAGTTTTTAATGTAGTTTTAATAAAACGAGAAATTGTTTTACTAGATTGCCCCAGCAATGAAATTTGAATCAATAAATTTCATTGTTCATAATTTAAATGACTTCAATAAATAAAATGATTACGAAAAGCGTCAAAACTTGCACGGCAATTTTTACATAAATATTTTTGTTTCCCTTCTGAATTATGTCCATTTTTAATGCAATGGTAAGATTCACATTTAGGGCATTTAATACCTTGCGATCTAAATTTTTGATCAATTTCATTTAAACGTTTTTGTTTTTTTATTAATTCTGCTTGTTGTTTGACTTTTTCATAAAATTCTAAAAATTGATCATCTGTTAAAGTATTTACTAGTTCTTGAATTATTTTTTCCATAATTATTATCCACCTCTATCATATTAAAATATACCTAAAATTAAGTATATTCAATAAATATCAAGAGTTTTCGAGAAAATTAAAATAAATTTTAAAAAATTAGATTGTTAATTGTTTCATGTGAAACAATTAACAATCTAAAATTAAACACATCTTATATCACTTTAAAATATTACTGCTATTTCCCAAACCGCATAAAAAATAAATTTTAAAATCTTTAATCTAAACTATCAATTAAATCCAATCAATAAAACAAAATTCTAAAAAAAGATGTTTCATGTGAAACATCTTTTTTCCTTAAACGGTAATCTTTTCTAATCCTCCTAAATACTTTTGCAATATCTTAGGAATCACAACTGTTTTACCATCAGATTGATAATTATTTTCTAAAATTGCCGCTACCAAGCGATCAACTGCTAATCCCGAACCATTTAATGTATGAACTAACTTAGCATTATCTTGTGACTTTGCTTTATAACGAATTTTTCCTCTTCGGGCTTGAAAATCTTCACAATTAGAACAAGAAGAAATTTCCCGATATTTATTTTGTGAAGGCATTCAAACTTCAATATCATAAGTTTTCGCAACACTAAATCCTAATTCACCCGTACAAAGTTCAATAACGCGGTATGGTAGTTCTAAAAGTTCTAAAATTTTACAAGCATCATTAGTTAACTTTTCTAATTCATCATATGATTGTTCTGGTTTAGTAATTTTAACTAACTCAACTTTATGAAATTGATGCAAACGAATTATTCCTCGTGTATCCTTACCAGCTGCTCCCGCTTCAGAACGATAACAAGTGGTATAAGCACAATATTTTAACGGTAACTTATGACCATCAATAATTTCATCTTGATATAAATTAGTTATTGGTACTTCTGCCGTAGGAATTAAATAATAATCTTTTTCTTGTAATTGAAATAAATCTTCTTTAAATTTAGGTAGATTTCCCGTAGTAATTAATGAATTTGCATTAACAATTGTTGGCGGAATAATTTCCTCATAACCAGATTGATAATGAACATCTAACATTAAATTAATTAAGGCACGAACTAATTGAGCACCAGCGTTTTTATAAATAACAAAACGACTACCAGTTATTTTTGTTGCCCGAATAAAATCAATAATATCCAAATCTTTCGCAATATCTCAATGCGAATGCGTTGATTTTAAAGCCTTGTTTTCATTTCATTTTTTAACTTCAACATTATCGGCTTCACTTATCCCAATCGGAACAGTACTTTCAGGAATATTTGGTGTTTTTAACAACAAATCCTTAATTTCACTTGCAACAACTAGTAATTGCTGTTTTAATGTTTCAATTAATAACTTATTACTTCCCAAATCTTCTTTTAAGACCTCAATTTCATTAGTTTTTTCTTTGTTTACTAATGACGCGATTAATTTTGATTGTTTATTATGTTCTGCTTGTTTTTGCTCTAATTTAGTAATAATTTGTTTGCGTTTCATATTTAATTGTTTAACTTTTTTTAAATACAAAAAATCAGCATTTCTGGTTGTTAATCTTTTAATAACTTCATCAATATTTTCTGATAAATAATTTATATCAATCATTTTAGCAAACCCTTTCTTATTTTAAGAATAATTCTAGTTAACAGAAATAATAGCACTAGTTTTTATCTTTTGTTCTGATTTTAACTTAATTAGTTTAACACCACTACTATTTCTTTGAGAAATTTTCATTTCACTCAAATTAACACGAATCCCAATACCGTTATTCGTAACAATTAACATCTCTTCATTCCCTTTAATAGCTTTAATCATAACAATATCACCAGTTTTAGGAGTTAATTTCATTGCTTTAACACCTTTAGTAGCTCTTTTTGTTAAACGAAATGACTGCAAAGGTGTTATTTTACTTAAGCCATTTTCAGAAATAGTAATAATATTACTTCCCGTCGCACTAGTACAGCCCCCAATAACAAAGCAATCATTATCCAACATAATTCCTTTAATTCCTGTGGCTTTTCTTTGTAATAAACGAATTTCCTTTTCATTAAAATGAATTGCTTTACCATTGCTAGTAGCAATAATAATTTTCGTATCACCAGTTGTTAATAAAACTTCAACAAGACTATCATTAGTTTTAAAATCAATTGCAATTTTACCTGTTTTACGAATTGAATCAAACTCACTAATAGCAGTACGTTTCACAATCCCATTTTTAGTAATAAAAAATAAATACTGTTTACTATTTTCTGAATTTACGGCAATTAAAGTTTTGATTTTTTCTTTTCGTTCAATATTAATTAGATTAATAATTGGCGTTCCTCTTGCTACGCGTGAAAAACTACTAATTTCATAAGCTTTTAAACGATATACTTTACCGACATCACTAAAAAACAAAATATCATCGTGTGTATTAGCAATAATAATAATTCTGGTATCATCGGTTTCACCTAAATTTATTGTATTAACACCTGTCCCACCGCGTTTTTGGGTACGATATTCATCTAAATTTAACCGCTTAATATAACCATTTTCAGAAAAAATAATAACTACCGGTTCATTTTTAATTAACGATATTTTATCAATGGTAATATCCTCTTCATCACTAGTAACAATTGTTCTTCGCGGATCACCATAATTATTTTTAATTGTTATTAACTGCTTACTAATAATTTTTGTTTGTTCACCGACATCTTGTAAAATTTTTTGACATTGAGCAATCTCAGCATTTAATGTTTGTAATTCTTCTTCTAATTTAACTTGTTCTAAACCAGTTAATCTTTGCAAACGCATTTGTAAAATCGCTTGAGCTTGAATTTTACTTAACGCAAATTCGCTAACTAATTTGTCAATTGCTTCTGCTGGGACATTTGTTTTTTTAATTAAACGAACAATGGCATCAATATTAGATAAAGCAATAACTAATCCTTCACAAATATGAGCCCGTTCTTGATTTTTTTGTAATTCAAACTTAGTTTTGCGAACTAAAACAACAAATTGATGTTCTAAATATGCTTGTAAAATTTGGAGTAAATTCATAAGTTTGGGGCGACCATTATTTAAAGCAATTAAATTAATTGAATGTGTTGATTGTAACGGTGTCATTTTATATAACTTATTCAATAAAATTTTACTACTAACATCATTTTTTAATTCCATTACTACTCTAATCCCTTCGTGATTAGATTCATCGCGTAATGCATAAATACCTTGAATTTCTTTATTTTTTACTAAGTGCGATATTCTTTCAATTAAGCGAGTTTTATTTAATTGATAAGGAATTTCGTTAATAATTAAAGCTTTACGACCATTTTTAAATGTTTCTTCACTTACTTTTCCCCGTACCGTAATCGTATCACGACCTGTTAAATAAGCTTTTCTAATTCTTTGATTACCAATAATACTTGCTCCCGTGGGAAAGTCTGGTCCTTTAACAATATCTTGCGAAATTAATTGTTCAACGGTAACCTGAGGATTTTCCAACACATAAATTAAAGCATCAATAACTTCATTTAAGTTATGTGGCGGAATATCAGTTGTAATACTAACAGCAATTCCTTTTGAACCGTTAACTAGTAAGTTAGGAAAAGATGCTGGTAATACTTTCGGTTCTCGTTCGGTACTATCATAATTATCAACAAAATCTACTGTATCCTTATTCATATCATTTACTAATTCATTAGCTAATTTACTCATTCGTGATTCCGTATAACGCATCGCGGCTGGATTATCGCCATCAATCGAACCAAAATTTCCTTGACCATCAACTAACGGATAGCGTGATGAAAATTCTTGTGCCATTCTGACCATTGAATAATACACAGCAGTATCACCATGCGGGTGATATTTCCCAATAATTTCTCCCGTAATTCGAGCTGATTTTTTATATGGTTTATCATAAGTTATTCCTAAATCATACATAGCATATAAAATTCGGCGATGCACTGGTTTTAAACCATCACGAACATCAGGAATCGCTCGGGAAACAATAACTGACATTGCATATTCTAAAAAACTTTCTTGCATTTCTTTACTAATATCAATATCCTTGACATTATGTTGCTTATCTAAATTCATTTATTTCACCTTCCTAAATGTCAAGATGCTTAACATACTGGGCATTCTCTTCAATAAATATTTTTCGCGGTTCTACTTGTTCACCCATTAACATAATAAAAGTCATATCAGCAATACTAGCATCTTCAATTGTTACTTTTAGTAACTGGCGATTTTCAGGATTCATTGTTGTACTTCATAATTGTTCAGCATTCATTTCTCCAAGTCCTTTATATCTTTGAATACTAAATTTTTGATCATCTTTTAACGATTTTTTAAAATTTTCTAATTCTTGATCAGAATATACATAATTACTCTTTTTACCAACTTGGATTTTATATAATGGTGGTTGCGCAATATACACACAACCAGCGACAATTAATTCGTGCATATAACGATAAAAAAATGTTAGTAATAGCGTTCGAATATGAGCACCATCAACATCAGCATCCGTCATAATTATTACCTTATGATATCGTAACCGATCAATATTAAAATCTTTATTAACACCACAACCTAATGATGTTATCATTGTTAAAATTTCATCATTTTCTAATACCCGTTCAATTCTTGCTTTTTCAACATTAAGAACTTTGCCTTTTAATGATAAAATAGCTTGAAAATTACGGTCTCGTCCCATTTTCGCAGTACCACCCGCCGAATCACCTTCAACCATATAAAGTTCACTAATCTTAGCATCATTACTACTACAATCAGCTAATTTACCTGGTAGTGGTGCCACATCAAGTAAATTTTTCTTACGAGTAATTTCACGAGCTTTTCTTGCTGCCATTCTTGCTCTAAAAGCCAATAATGTTTTTTCTAAAATATTCTTCGCAATTTGTGGATTTTCCATTAGAAAATTTTTAATAACATTACCAATCGCATTAGAAACTATTTGTCTAGCGACTTTATTACTTAATTTAGCTTTTGTTTGTCCTTCATATTGCGGATCAGATATTTTAAGAGAAAGTAAAGCAACTAAACCTTCTTTTAAATCATCTCATAATAATTTTTCATCATTACTTTTAATATACTTATTATTTAATGCATATTTATTTATTTCTCTTGTTAGTGCCAAACGCAATCCTTCTTCATGTGTTCCACCTTCAGAAGTATTAATGTTGTTACAAAAAGAATATAACTGCGTATGATATGTATCATTATATTGCGCAGCAAATTCAATATGGGTATCATCATATTGGTAATCACTATAAATTATTTCCTTATGAATAACAATGCGGTCACTATTTAAATCAGCAACATAATCACGAAGACCATTAAAATATTGAAATACTACTTGGCGTTGTGCTTTTTCATCAATAAGAATAATTTTTAGACCCTTATTTAAAAATGCTAATTGTTTTAATCGCGTTTTTAAAGTTGTGTAATTAAATGATTGACCTTCTTCAAAAATACTAATGTCCGGCATAAAATGAACAACCGTTCCTCTTTTGTCAGTTGTACCCGTAATTTTTAAAGCTTCTTTGATTTTTCCCCCATTATGAAATTTTAAATCATAAATATTACCATCACGGTATATGGTGACATCTAAATAACTACTTAAAGCATTAACAACCGAAGCTCCCACACCGTGAAGACCGCCAGATACTTGATAAGTTTTACCATCAAACTTACCACCAGCATGTAATACAGTAAATACTGTTTCTAGAACAGAAATTTTACTTTTAGGATGAATATCAATTGGAATTCCACGACCATTATCCTCAATAACAATTTCATTATCATTTAACAAAGTAATTTTAATTTCGTTACAATAGCCACCCATAACCTCATCAATTGAATTACTAATAATTTCTCATGCTAAATGATGTCATCCTTCTTTAGAAATATTTCCAATATACATTCCCGGTCGTTTACGAACTGCTTCTAAACCTTCTAAAATTTGAATTGAAGACGCATCATATTTTCTTTTCAACACTAAAATCTCTCCTATCACACATTGATGTTTTTACTACTATAAATTTACACCGAATATAAGTAATTATACCACTTTTAAGGACATTTAGGAAATACAATCAAGACACCACACCACAAGGTCGCGGCGTTTAGTTTTCTTAGGTATTGCTTTGAAGAAGTAAAACAATCAGCTAATTATATTATTTAATTACTAAACTAATCTTGCCTTTCTTGTTATTGTCATTTTTATTCGTTATGATTTTATCATATTATTGAATTTTTACACAATAAAAAATTTTTAATTTTGTCGAAAACTCTTGATAAAATAAAAAAAATCATCAACTTGATAATTTTAAAAGGCTTTTATGTAAAATTACTATTTTTACTTTAACTTTTTTATACATTAGACTTCTTGCAAAATTAATTTAAAATATAATTGAATTGTTGTTTTTAATAAAAAGGTGGAATTTAAATGAAATTTAAAAAAAATAATCAAATAAGTGATAAAAATTTTTTAAGATTAACTGGTATTAAACATACTACTTTTAATAAAATGCTAGAAATTTTAAAAATAGAAGAATTAAAAAAGAGATTTCGTCGCGGAAGAACCAATAAATTATCATTAGAAAATCGTATTTTAATGACTTTAGAATATTGAAGAGAATATAGAACTTATTTTCATATTGCAAAAAGTTATGATATTAGTGAAAGTAGTTGTTATAGAAATATCAAATGAATTGAAGACACTTTAATAAAACACCCTAATTTTCAACAACTTACTGGTCAAAAATCACTATTAAAAGATTATTTCAAAGATAAGACTGTTATAATTGATGTAACTGAAAGCCAAATCCAACGTCCAAAAAAAGACAAAAACAGCACTACTCAGGAAAAAAGAAAAAACACACAATAAAAACACAAGTTATAATTGAAAAAGATAGTAAAAAAATTATTAGTTCTGATTTTTCTTATGGTAAAAACCATGACTTTAAAATTTTAAAAGATTCAAAAATTAAATTTTTACCAGAAACAACTGTTTTAGTGGATTTAGGTTATCAAGGCATACAAAAAATTAATCATAATGTTTTAATTCCTAAAAGAAAATCAAAGAAAAACCCTTTAAATAAAGAAGAAAAGCAAAATAATGAGCGAATTTCAAAAATGAGAATTGTTATTGAAAATGTTTTTGCTATACTTAAAAAATTTAAAATTATTAGTGAAAAATATCGAAATCGTAGAAAAAGATTTGCTTTAAGATTTAATTTAATAGCTTCAATTTATAATTTACAACTATTAGTTTAAATATATTTGATAATTTAAAATTTCAGTCTTTTTTTATTGTAAATAATAATTTTTATTATGTTTTAATGACAAAATATTTGTAAAAATAATCTAAAAATTATTTTAATAACACTTTTATATTTATTTTAAATTTAAAAATTATAATTATCATATTAATTTTGCAAGAAGTCTATTAAAATATAATACCGCTGTTTGGTGGTTTGGAGTTAAACCCTTATGTTGGTATTTTCATTTTCAGAGATTTAAATAATTTTGAATATTAGTAAAACTTAAACCATGATAATGAATTAAGGCTTCTTTAAGACTAGATTGTAATTTACTGATTTTATTTAGGTTACGATAACTAGCTTCAGGATTAATTGTTGTTTTAGTTACACATAAAGTAGAATTTGTTTGTTTTGCTACTAAAAAATATAATTTTTGCATATCAGAAGTAATAATTGAATTTTCGTTAATTAATTCTTTGTTCATATTTTCAATAACTCATTGTTTTTGTAAACGTTTGGTGTTTGTGGATTTAACATAAATATTGTTATTATTATCAATTGCCATTTGAATACAGCATTTAGTATTAGTTGCGAATGGGTCAAGGTGAATTCTTCGTGGATCAGTTTTATATTTGAAATTTTCTTTATGGATTTCTTTAATAAATGTTTCATCGATTTGGATTTTACCAGATAATTTTTTAAATTTTAATTGGGTATTTTCTAATTGTTTTGATTTCATTAATTTTTGACGATTATATCAAGCAGTTTTTAATGTAGTTTTAATAAAACGAGAAATTGTTTTACTAGATTGTCCCAGCAATGAAATTTGAATCAATAAATTTCATTGTTCATAATTTAAATGACTTCAATAGACTTCTTGCAAAATTAATTTAAAATATAATTGAATTGTTGTTTTTAATAAAAAGGTGGAATTTAAATGAAATTTAAAAAAAATAATCAAATAAGTGATAAAAATTTTTTAAGATTAACTGGTATTAAACATACTACTTTTAATAAAATGCTAGAAATTTTAAAAATAGAAGAATTAAAAAAGAGATTTCGTCGCGGAAGAACCAATAAATTATCATTAGAAAATCGTATTTTAATGACTTTAGAATATTGAAGAGAATATAGAACTTATTTTCATATTGCAAAAAGTTATGATATTAGTGAAAGTAGTTGTTATAGAAATATCAAATGAATTGAAGACACTTTAATAAAACACCCTAATTTTCAACAACTTACTGGTCAAAAATCACTATTAAAAGATTATTTCAAAGATAAGACTGTTATAATTGATGTAACTGAAAGCCAAATCCAACGCCCAAAAAAAGACAAAAACAGCACTACTCAGGAAAAAAGAAAAAACACACAATAAAAACACAAGTTATAATTGAAAAAGATAGTAAAAAAATTATTAGTTCTGATTTTTCTTATGGTAAAAACCATGACTTTAAAATTTTAAAAGATTCAAAAATTAAATTTTTACCAGAAACAACTGTTTTAGTGGATTTAGGTTATCAAGGCATACAAAAAATTAATCATAATGTTTTAATTCCTAAAAAAAAATCAAAGAAAAACCCTTTAAATAAAGAAGAAAAGCAAAATAATGAGCGAATTTCAAAAATGAGAATTGTTATTGAAAATGTTTTTGCTATACTTAAAAAATTTAAAATTATTAGTGAAAAATATCGAAATCGTAGAAAAAGATTTGCTTTAAGATTTAATTTAATAGCTTCAATTTATAATTTACAACTATTAGTTTAAATATATTTGATAATTTAAAATTTCAGTCTTTTTTTATTAGACTTGGTACATAACTATAACTAGCTTAATTCAAAATTATATATTCCTGAAATTAAGTTAAATCGTAATCCAAATCTTCTAATCTTATTGCGATAACGATAAACTAGTATTTTAAATCTTTTTAATCTAGCAAAAACATGTTCAATGACAATTCTAACTTTACTTAAAAAGCTATTATATTCCTTTTTATCTGGATTTAAAGGATTATTTTTACTCTTTTTAATTGGCAATAATGTATTTTTATGAACATTTTGCAAACCTTGATATCCTGAATCGGCAATTAATTCTAATTTTGGATTTATAAGTGTATTTGATTTTAAAAATAACTTATAATCATGAGTACTGCCATAACAAAAATCTACTGAAATAATTTTATTGTTAAATAAATCAATAATTATTTGCGATTTTAATGAATGTTGCCTTTTCTTACCAGAAAATAATAATTTTAGTTTTTTTTAATTCTTTCAATTGGAATTTCTGTAGCATCAATTGCTAATAAATTATTAGTAGTACCCTTATTTTCTAATAATATCTTTTTGCCAGGTATATGAAAGTGACTATTTTTTATTAGAGTATTTTCAACTCAAAAGATATTACGAATACAACTAACATGACTAATATTATATTTTTTTGCAATAATACGATATGTACTATATTCTTTTCAGTATTCTAAAGTCATAAGTAATCTTTGCTCTATTGATAATTTATTTGGTCTACCACCAATTTGTTTTTGTTTAGCTTCACCTTCTTTTAAAATTTCTACCATTTTCATGAAAGTTTTATATTTTATGCCTATTAAACTATAAAATTCGTTTTCGTCTTTGTATTTATCTAACATTTGTACTTCACCTAGGAAATAATATTATCAAAATAGTAGATAAAATTAAAGGTTATGTACCAAGTCTATTGTAAATAATAATTTTTATTATGTTTTAATGACAAAATATTTGTAAAAATAATCTAAAAATTATTTTAATAACACTTTTATATTTATTTTAAATTTAAAAATTATAATTATCATATTAATTTTGCAAGAAGTCTATTGAAGTCATTTAAATTATGAACAATGAAATTTATTGATTCAAATTTCATTGCTGGGGCAATCTAGTAAAACAATTTCTCGTTTTATTAAAACTATATTAAAAACTGCTTGATATAATCGTCAAAAATTAATGAAATCAAAACAATTAGAAAATACCCAATTAAAATTTAAAAAATTATCTGGTAAAATCCAAATCGATGAAACATTTATTAAAGAAATCCATAAAGGAAATTTCAAATATAAAACTGATCCACGAAGAATTCACCTTGACCCATTCGCAACTAATACTAAATGCTGTATTCAAATGGCAATTGATAATAATAACAATATTTATGTTAAATCCACAAACACCAAACGTTTACAAAAACAATGAGTTATTGAAAATATGAACAAAGAATTAATTAACGAAAATTCAATTATTACTTCTGATATGCAAAAATTATATTTTTTAGTAGCAAAACAAACAAATTCTACTTTATGTGTAACTAAAACAACAATTAATCCTGAAGCTAGTTATCGTAACCTAAATAAAATCAGTAAATTACAATCTAGTCTTAAAGAAGCCTTAATTCATTATCATGGTTTAAGTTTTACTAATATTCAAAATTATTTAAATCTCTGAAAATGAAAATACCAACATAAGGGCTTAACTCCAAACCAACAAACAGCGGTATTATATTTTAATGTATAAAAAAGTTAAAGTAAAAATAGTAATTTTACATAAAAGCCTTTTAAAATTATCAAGTTGATGATTTTTTTTATTTTATCAAGAGTTTTCGACAAAATTAAAAAGTATTTTTAGTATCTAACAAAATTATTCGACCACAATATTTTTCTTCCTTACATAACATTAAAGCCGTATTATATTGTCCAGAAATTTCTTTTGCGAGTGGAAGAAAAACTATTATCTCATATTGTAAAAGTAAATCATCTCACATTGCTTCCAAATCGCCAAGTAAAGCTTGACTAGTTTTTACAGTTGCCCTTTTAGTAACAACAAAATTAAAAAGTTGTGTATCACTAATTTCCTCGTTATCTTTAAAACTCTTGTTACTATTAATAGAAATCATTAATGGAATAACAACAACATTATATTTTTTTGTTCTAAAGTACTAAATCCTGCTGATGAATCAGTCATAATAACTACCTTTTTCATTATCAATTAACCTTCTCATTTAAAAATTTTTAAAAAAGAAACTAATTATAAAAATTAATTTCTTAATAAGATTATTTTAATACTAATTAACTTTCTCACAATAACTAAATTCAGCTTCCACAGGAACATATCTTCCCCCAAAAACTTCAATATTAATTGTTGCTACTCCCTTACTATAATCCATACCAGTAACTTCACCTTCTTTATTCTCAAAAGCTCCTGATAATATTTTAACTAGGTCTCCTTCTTTAAAATCAGCAACAAATACTTGTTGAACTTTTTTACTACTAATATTACTTTTTTCTTCACTGCGTCTTAACATATCTCTAGCTTCAGTACGCGATAATGGAAACGGTTTGGATCAATTTCCACTAGACCCAATAAACCCAGTAACACCAGGAGTATTTCTAACAATAAATCAAGCATCATCATTCATAATCATATTAACAAACAAATAACCCGGATATGGATTTTTGCCAATCATTGATTTTGTTTTTTTTGACATTTCTTGCTGTTTCACAATCCGCACATCAAAAATAAAGTCTTTCATATTTAAAGTTTCAACTCGTTGTAATAAATTTTCTTTAACTTTTTCTTCATGACCACTATAGCAATTAATTGTATATCACTTACCTAATAAATCACTAGAATCCTTTTCTTGTTTAATATCTTCTTTTATCATCTTTTTCTACTCCTTATTAAATAACTAAAATTTTACTAACTTCTAAAATTAATTGTAATAATGTTTGAACAATTGCAAAGAAAATCGCAAAGAAAGTAATAAATCCAACAGTTAATCAAAATTTTTTATTTAACTGCAAACTTTTTGCTCAACGAACACGACGTATTTCTCTAGTCATTAATAATGGTAAATCCAGTAAAGATTTTTTAAATCTCTGACCACGATTTCCATTTATTTTTGAATCTAAAATACTTTTTTTAATAATCGCCTCTTTAGTTTGTGAACTAACTTTTCTTTGTCCTAAAATCGGTTTAGTTTTTTTAACTTTCAATACCTTATGTTCCGATTTTACCTTTTTTACTTTGTGCTTTTCTTTGGCCATCAATATTTATTTCCTCTCTAAATATTATCTTGTTTCCTTATGAATTGTATGTTGATTACAGTGCTTACAAAACTTTTTTAAAGATAATCTAACAGTTTGATTAGAACTATTAGTAAAAGTATTATAGTTTCTTGACAGACATTGATCGCAAACTAAAATAATTTTTTGTTGCATTATCTTTCTCCCTTTTATCCATATACATTATATAATAACAAAAATATGCTGTCAAATAATTAGGGTCGCGTGGTCGCGTTTAGTTTTCTTAGGTATTTTTTAAAAAAGAAAAAATAATCATTTACTATAAATTATTTCAATATGCAAATTAAGTATATATTTCTTATGTATGATTTTTGTTGTAAAAAATTATTTTAATGTTGTTTTTATAAGCATTTTACTTAGTTTCTATAGAATTTTATTGAGATTATGTTTGTTAATATTAAATATTTTGTTTTATTACTTATTTTTCAAATAAAACGATAATTAAATTGTAGTTACTTTTCTTTCAAAATTAATCAAATATTTTTCCACCTAACAAAACTTTACGCGTCCTTGCTATGTTTTTATTTTTTTATTTCGTTACTCATTTTCCTAACAATACTATTCACAAAACAATTAACAATATATTTCAAACAAATCAAATTATTAAATAATACTACTAAGTATTTTAGTTAAAATATTGTATAATAATATTAAGTATTTAATAAGTTTTTTAACTTTGTTAAATTCGATTTAAGTTGAGGAACAACAAACCTTTAGGCACGCTGACCGGCCGAAACCCCGCGCTATCAACATCTCGTTGGGAGCGCGGGGTTTCGGCTTAATGTTTCTTGTTCTTGTGTTCTTTATTTTTCTTGACTTTCTGGCCAGAAAGTCAAGAAAAATAAAGAACACAAGAACAAGAAAAGAAACCGCTATTGGAGACTAAAGTAATGGGTGAATTAGAAAAAATATTATTTATAATAAACCGATGAGGATATTTGAATTTAGAACAAATTGCTTTATTGTTAAATAAAAATATTAAAACAATTCAATTACAAAAAGAAAAATTAGTAAAATTGAAAATGCTTAATGTAGATACGCTACCAAAGAAAAATTATTATACTTTAACCAGTAAAGCCCAAAGTCATTTAGGGCGAGAACACAAAAAAAGTATTAAAGTCAATTACTATGAATTACAACACCAAGATATGTTAACCAAATGACTTATAGCACAAAATGACATAATTTCATATCAAACGGAGCGAGAGTTAAAAATGGAAAATGGCAATCTCAACGCTTATCCGGATTTAATAATTACAAAAACCGATGAGGATATTTGAATTTAGAACAAATTGCTTTATTGTTAAATAAAAATATTAAAACAATTCAATTACAAAAAGAAAAATTAGTAAAATTGAAAATGCTTAATGTAGATACACTACCAAAGAAAAATTATTATACTTTAACCAGTAAAGCCCAAAGTCATTTAGGGCGAGAACACAAAAAAAGTATTAAAGTCAATTACTATGAATTACAACACCAAGATATGTTAACCAAATGACTTATAGCACAAAATGACATAATTTCATATCAAACGGAGCGAGAGTTAAAAATGGAAAATGGCAATCTCAACGCTTATCCGGATTTAATAATTACAAAAACCGATGATAGCGAAATTTACATTGAATTTGAACGCACCAGAAAATCACCAGACCGTTTTAAAACAAAGCTGATTAATCTTCGTGAATGACTTATCAACGGTGGCAAAATTCACTGAGTTAGTCCCACACAAAATCTTATAAATTGAATTAAAAATCAAATCAATAATATTGGTGCATATCCATCGCAACACACATACGAAATTTGAAATAACGAAAATAATCAATAAAAGAAAGGAAACAAATTGTAATATACCACAGACTATGACAAGCACAAGAAATTCTTATTAAAATGGGGTCGCGTTTAGTTTTCTTAGGTATTGCTTTGAAGAAGTAAAACAATCAGCTAATTATATTATTTAATTACTAAACTAACCCGACCATTTTAGGTATTAATTTTAATAAAGTTTAATTTAGTTAACTTATTTTTGCTTTAATAATAATTTTTTCTAGAAGTAGTATTAAATAATATGAAAAATGATAGAAATTCTTATTTAATAAGTTATAATCAACTTGTATTAATTAGACTGTGCAAATTTAAGAAAGGATGTTGATTATTAGGTAAATTTTATTAATTAGTAAAAATTTACATAAAAGCAAAGGGTTTGATTAAGTATGAAAAAATTACTCGCTATGTTAACGACAATTACGAGCTTATCGAGCATAACACCAATAGTCTTGGCGAATGCTCCAATGATGAAAATGCAAGAAAATAAAATAGTAAATAATGAAATTAATTATTTACAAACAAATAATTTAAAAAATTTAAATAGAGTAAAAAGAGAAAATAATAATACTAATTTACATGATAACATTAGTAATAAAAATTATTATTTATATCATAGTAGTTGAACAGCATCGGAAATAAATACTTCATTAATTAATAAATCTTTAGCAATAGCAACAAATTCAGATTCTGGTGTTTACTTTGCTACTGTTAATGGTGTTTATTATATGAGTTCTGGAGCAACTTCAACTTCAACTAAAATTGGTGGAATAGATGAACCAATTGCAGAGATAACTATTTCACCAAGTGATAGTGTTTATTTTACTGCAGTTAGTGGTAGTGCTTACTTTTTAAGTAGTGATTGATGAACTGCAGTAAGAATTGATACATATTATAATGTTCCAGAAATAAAAAATATTTTATCAATAAAAGTAACTGATGGAAAAGCAGTTTATTTTTCAACTGATCATGGAATTTACTATATGAGAAAAAATAGTTGAACTCCAACTAAAATTGGTGGAATAGATGAACCAATTGCAGAGATTGTTATAGCACCAGATGATAGTGTTTATTTTGAAAGTTTTTTTTCGCAACCTCTTCCGCATCTTCCAAACATTCAACGCAGAGGTGACACTTCCACTTCTCCCCCTACACTAGTGGTTGATAATGACGATAATGAAATCACTGAAGCGCGATTATTAAGTGCCGGGAATGGTAGTGCCATAAATGGTATAAGTCAGGGATTTCTCAATTTTGTTAATTCTTTCTATGGTACAGATTGCACAAGAGGAGTTCAAGGTTATTTACGTGATGAAAGAATTATAATATCTCAAGAAATAACAAATAATCAAGGTCTGACAAGAGGAATTCCTTATCAATTAAATAATCAAAATGGTTATTTTGTTGTAAATGTTGATATACGACAACAATCAACAGAAAATAGAAGACTTCAGTTAGTTTTTAGAAGAAGTGATTTATTTTTAAAAGGATTTATTATTAGAAATGGTGATAGTTATACTTCATCTGGAACTTATTATTATTTTAATAATGCTGTTTATTGAGATTTAACTGGCAGACAAGTTAATGTAAATCAAAATGTACCACTAAATATTGGAAGTTCATATACCGGAAGTAACGGGCTAGGGGCTAATGTTTTAAATCCTAGTATTAATTGAGATTCAACAATTAGTTCATTTAATAGGTTAATAGCTCATAATACAGGTAATCAAATTGATAGTAATTTTAGAAATGCATTGACAAGAGTTATTTTTGCTACTTCAGAAAGTTGACGTTTTCATCATTTATTTCCAAGAATTGCCGAAACATCAGTTGATGGTAGTTCATTTAATTGAGATACTTATCAAAGTACTTTAACTAATTGAGGTAATGCAAGAAATTTAAATGCTATTGATGTTAGGACATTTTATACACTTAATAGTAATACACAAGAAGGTCGCCATAGAAATACTATTAATCTTCGAAATCTTAATTTAATACTTTATACCTGTATAAATATAGCACTTATTAAAAACATTAAATAAAAAAATGGAATGCCCCTATAAAGTAGACACAAAAATAAAAACATTTGTGTAAACTATAAATGAGGTGCATTTTATTTATGAAAAAAATTCATAGAAGTAAAGAATTAATTATTAAAATTTTCAATTCACTGATATACGGCTGATTTTGAAATTCCGTATTTGGTATGGCAACCCTTTTTTGGACAATTTTTATATGGACTGCTGTTTTCTAAATTCAGCGGGTGTTAAATAATTTAGGTTGCCGTGAATTCGAATATTGTTATATCAATTAACAAAATCAAATAGTTCGCATTTTAATTGTGTTAAGTTTGCAAATTTTTTACCCTTGATAAATTCCGTTTTAAAAGTTTTGTAAGTTGTTTCAGCCATAGCATTATCATAAGGACAGCCTTTATTGCTTAATGATCTTTTAATATTAAAGGTTATTAAAATTTCATCAATGATTTTATTTTTGAACTCATTACCACGATCAGTATGAAATAAAGCAATTTGCTTTAATGGTCGTGTTATTTTATGAAAAGCTTGTTGCACTCTAGTTTAGCGGTTTTGTTTGGCCTGGCACTATAGTCAATTATTTCGCGATTAAACAAGTCAATTAATAAACAAATATAATGTCATTTAGCACCAACTTGCACATATGTTAAATCACTAACAACAACTTCATTAGGTTTTTTGTTATTAAATTGACGATTTAAAACATTACTAATTTGGTCATTATTAACGGTTGTTTTATGATTACGATATTTTAATTTGGTGTATTTAGAAACCAAATTATTTTTGATAATAAGGAATCTGATTTTTCGACGTGATAAGATCATATCTTTTCTCATTAAAATAGCTTTAATTTTACGAGCGCCATAAATCTTACGACTTTTATTAAATGCACTGATAACTTCTTCTTCATAATTATTAACATCATACTTAACACAATTATTAGTTTGATAATTATCATATTAATTTTGCAAGAAGTCTAATGAATTTAAATTAAAAAATAGCTCTATTTAGAGAATTTAAAAAAATAATTTATGGGAATAAATATAAAAATTAAAGTATAAAAAAACAGAAATTTTCAAATAAAAGATATATAATTATTTTGTAATTAAATAAATAAAAAAATGGAAACACAACTCCAACAAGACCTGTGTTTCCATAGAAAATTATATCAAAAACCTAATTTAAAAATAATGATTTATTTGGTTTTTTAACATAATTACCTATGGGAATGTCAGCAGTGTGATATTCTCTTTTTTATTTATCAGAAAGGAAACAAATAAATATGAAAAAATTGTTAGGATTATTAATCATATTCACTTTAACAGCAAGTTTGCCTGTTCCGTTGCTTGCCAACGCACCGTTAGCGTTAGAATGAGATATTGACAAAACAACAGCACAACTAATTAGAAACAAAAGAGAAGGTGAAGAAACATATGAATTAAAACTTAAAAAAGGTAAATTTTTAATTGAAAAAAATACTAATGTTAAAAAAACATATGATTTTTCTTTAAAAATAGAATCTATCCCTAAAAAGGATGTTAGTGATTGAACACAAAAATTTATAACATTCCAAAATCAAGCGGATAATAAATATGTTGAAATCAGTAAATGAATGTTTTTCAATGAAAATTCTAATGTTTACAATAATCTTATAAACTCAAATTTTGACTTAAAAAAACAAACTACATTTGATTTTAATAAAAACATTACTTTAAATCTCCTTAAACATAACCGCTCTAAATCCTTTATGATTGAAATAGTAAATATTGAAATTGAAAGAGATAGTACCGACAATTTAGAGTGAGTAAAACAACGAAGTCATTTTAATTTGGTGGATAGTAGTAAGACAAAAAAATGAACGCGAAGCGACTTACTTACTGTTGATGGGGAGTTAAACATTGAAATTACTAACCTTAACATTGATAAAGTTTTATTTGATAATATCCAACAAAGTCAAACAAATAAACAATGAAACATCAATGTTAAACCCGAAACAAGTGCAAAAGACCATAATTTACAAGTATTTTTTACTTTGAATGGTAAACAATATACAAGTGAAATTACGGTCTCAATGCAAGCCAAAATTAACCCACCTAAACCCATTATCAAAGAAAACTTAGATAAGGTGATTAAATTTAATGAAGAAAATAATTTAGAAAATATTTTAGATAACAACAACGAAACTATCATTTCAGCAATTACCCAAAAAAATTCGCTTCAAGTTGATTTTTCACAAATTGAATTTGCAAAAAAAGATATTCATTCAACAACTTTATCAGCAAAAAAAGACAGTAAAAGTTATCAAGGTTCAGTTGTTGTTAAATTCAATGTTGTACCAGCAACAATCGTTGATTTAAAAATTGACCTACAACCAACAGCGCCAACAACACAAATTGTTAAAGATTATGTTGGACAAATTGATACTAGCATAATTATAAACCCAGTTAATACATTCTACTATGCAAATAGTGAAAGTAAAATTACAATGCTTAAACCGACCCCAAATAGTGTAATAAGTGGTGTAGTGTACGCTTGTGATGAGCAATGAAATAAAACATTACAACATAATCAAATTGACCCAACAAATGGTATTGTCTTAGACGGCTCACAGTTAGCAACAAGTAACGGAAAATATGTTGTTGAATTATCAGACAACTTAGGTCATACAAATAACATTTATTTACAAATAGCCCTAAAACAAGCCATCACAAAATATTTTGATACAGATAATGGCAAAAAATTTGAACAGTGAGCCAAAGCCAATGGCCGCGATGACATTCGCGGTTATTCTGCTCGGCAACTTAATAAAATGTTTGCAGAAAGCCAAAATTGACAACACCAAGCTAGTGATAATCAATTTGCCAATGCTCTTGCAGATTGATTTAAAACCAATGGCAAACTATCATCAAAAGAGCCATTGACAAAAGAGCAAGTCATAGCCCAATTAAAAACCCAAACGCCAAAGACAATCACAATTGATAAGGTTGATACCAGCAATTATGATTTTAAAAAAGTTTCGTTTGAACTGAACCAAAATGAAATTAAACCAAATGAACCAGTAAATATTGTTGTTGAATATGATTCTGAAAAATCAGACAGCCTTATCTTACAAATTGCAAATAGCAACCCACCCATCATCATCAATAACAAAAGTGGACTAACCGGCTGAGCTATCATTGGTGTCGTTATTGGGGCTTTATCAGGACTACTGCTTCTTGGCTGACTATTGAAAAAATTTGTGGTTACGCCGTTTATTTTAGAACCAATCCGTAAGAAAAAAGTCGAAGCCTTCCAACGCCAAACAGAAAAAGACATCGCCCAAATGAAAGCCGACGAAAAAGAAGAGCAAGAAAAAAACAAATAACATGAACTGGACAATTTTTTTTGCCATTATTATTCTTGCGTTTATTTTTTGAAAACCCGCAATATGATTGTTGAAAAAAATTATTTTTTTTGATTGGTACGGTTTTGGGAATAATTACAGGAATAAAACAAGTGAGAAGAAGAAAAAATAAAGGAGGTGATAAAAATGATGTTTCTAGCAACAACGAGTAATTTACAAGAAATCGGAAACAAAGTTATTTCAATTGGCATGCCAATTTTAATTAGTTTAGCGATAGTAATTGCTATCATTATGGTTGCTTATTATGGAATTGGTGGTAAATTTGCCAAAAACGCCGAACAACGCAAAGAAACCATTGCTCGTATAACATGAGTAGGGGTTTGTTTGGGAATTGTTATTTTAGCAAGTTCACTTGTTTTAGGATTAAAAGATGTTATTTTAGGAATTGCTTAAAGGAGACGTAAAAATGTTACAAAAGAAAAAAGGATTAAAAAACCCTTTCCTCGTTGGCAAATCAGCAAAAATCAAACCAACATCAATAAATAACATCATAGCCATTGTTAACAATGTAATTAAGAAAATGGCTATGTTTCTTTATTATAGCATTCTTGCCCTTGATGTTAATAGTAGTTATTATTGTTATAATTATTGCTGCGATTAGGGCTATTTTTGCCCCTGATACAATAAATAATTTTTTTACCACTGCGCACACACGCGACGCGTCTGAATTATTGACAAAAAGTAGTCAAATAGCTAGTGATAGTGGTGGTGATGCACCGAGTTGACTGTTAAGTTCAATTATGAATGCGGTTTCTGCTATTTTATATCTTATTTTTATTAAACCCTTGCTTTGGCTTTTAAATAAATTCCAAGACATAATTTATTTTATGTCGGGTAGGAATTTAGCAAATCGTTTGCTTTTTGAAAATAATAATCCTAACGGTGTACCAATGTTATTTATTAGACTTCTTGCAAAATTAATATGATAATTATAATTTTTAAATTTAAAATAAATATAAAAGTGTTATTAAAATAATTTTTAGATTATTTTTACAAATATTTTGTCATTAAAACATAATAAAAATTATTATTTACAATAAAAAAAGACTGAAATTTTAAATTATCAAATATATTTAAACTAATAGTTGTAAATTATAAATTGAAGCTATTAAATTAAATCTTAAAGCAAATCTTTTTCTACGATTTCGATATTTTTCACTAATAATTTTAAATTTTTTAAGTATAGCAAAAACATTTTCAATAACAATTCTCATTTTTGAAATTCGCTCATTATTTTGCTTTTCTTCTTTATTTAAAGGGTTTTTCTTTGATTTTCTTTTAGGAATTAAAACATTATGATTAATTTTTTGTATGCCTTGATAACCTAAATCCACTAAAACAGTTGTTTCTGGTAAAAATTTAATTTTTGAATCTTTTAAAATTTTAAAGTCATGGTTTTTACCATAAGAAAAATCAGAACTAATAATTTTTTTACTATCTTTTTCAATTATAACTTGTGTTTTTATTGTGTGTTTTTTCTTTTTTCCTGAGTAGTGCTGTTTTTGTCTTTTTTTGGGCGTTGGATTTGGCTTTCAGTTACATCAATTATAACAGTCTTATCTTTGAAATAATCTTTTAATAGTGATTTTTGACCAGTAAGTTGTTGAAAATTAGGGTGTTTTATTAAAGCGTCTTCAATTCATTTGATATTTCTATAACAACTACTTTCACTAATATCATAACTTTTTGCAATATGAAAATAAGTTCTATATTCTCTTCAATATTCTAAAGTCATTAAAATACGATTTTCTAATGATAATTTATTGGTTCTTCCGCGACGAAATCTCTTTTTTAATTCTTCTATTTTTAAAATTTCTAGCATTTTATTAAAAGTAGTATGTTTAATACCAGTTAATCTTAAAAAATTTTTATCACTTATTTGATTATTTTTTTTAAATTTCATTTAAATTCCACCTTTTTATTAAAAACAACAATTCAATTATATTTTAAATTAATTTTGCAAGAAGTCTATTGTAATAGTGGCTATTGCCGGAATAATATTAGCGTTGTTGCTTGCCGGACGAATGATTGAAATAATGTTAGCTGATGAAAAACACAGTAAGTTAAAAGCAACATTACGAAATATGATTTTATTGTTTATAGCTATTCCCACAATCCCAATTATTTTTTTCACTTTAAATATTATTGTTAATTTGTTAACCCAAGCAATTATGCAAGCAAGTAATTTGAATATGCAAAATATCGGCTTGTTTATTTTCAATTCTTCGTTTGATAATGGTATGCACAATTTTGATTATGTGCCAGCGAGTTGAACATTTGCCGATAGTGGGCATTTTAATTATTTGATGTGTTTGTTTTCAGAGGGCTTTATGATATATATCTTTTTATTAATTAGTTTATTTTTATTTTGACGAACTGCCGAACTATTAATTCTTTATGTTTTATCACCAATTGTGATTGTGTCAGCAATCCAAGATGAGGGGCGAAGATTTAGAAACTGAAAAGAATTAACTGTTGCTCGCTTTCTTAGTTTTAATATGGTTTTTTTAGCGTATAGTTTATTTTTATGAAGTATTACGATTTTTGCTGAAATCGGAAACGCAATCCCTGACCCAACCACAAGGCCAATTTTTACTTTACTAGGAATTTTTGCCTTTGGCATTGTGGTTGTCAAATCACCACAATTATTGTCATCGCTTATGGGGGGGGTAATACTACATCATTAGGTGACGGGGGATTTGGGAATATTATGGGGTTAAAAGTTGCTACAAACGCCTTTATTTCTGGTGGAGCAATGGTTACGAGCGGAGTAAGAACAAGTTATAGTTTAAGTAAAAAAACTGCTAGTGAATTAGGGATTGCTCGTGCGGTTCATCAAGGTGCCAAAGAGCATGGTTTTAAAAATATTGCCAAAGCAAAATTTAAAAATACCGTTACTAGTGATTTTGCAAAAAGTCATGCCAAAACAAGTGAAAAAATCAATCAATGATTTACTGATAAATAATTTTGAAATCATTGTCTGCAACGCATTTAAAGGCAAAAAATATCGAAATTAAACACAATGATTGAATAACAGTAAACATTATGGCACGCCGTAAACTAAAACGAAAAACTGACAAAGCAAATTTATTTTCCATTCCTTTTTATAAAGGTTTGTCGGTTTGAATTAATAAAAAATGTATTCATGGTTCGCGAAAAGATAAATCGCTTGCCGTTGGAATAAAAGCCAATGATGAATATATTATTTGAATATATGACAATGACGCCAAAATACATGTCAAAAGTGAAATTTGACAAGGTCAATTTTTAATCAATTTGTTTCAAAAAGAATGAAGCAAAACAAATGAAACAAATAAAATTAACCAAGAAGCGTTGAGCAATAAAGGAGACGAATAACTATGGACGACAACAAAGCACGCATTATCACAAAACGAGCAAGTAAAATTCGTTTTACTATTTCCAATGCCCTTGGCGGGATTGGTAAAGTTGAAATTGCTATCATAGTAATTAACTTTTTAATTACAGCTTTAATATTTTCGTTTTTATTCAAATATCAAATAATTGTTAGTGTTATTATTACTATTTTTATGTGGTTAACAAGTTTAATTTTAATGTTTCCAACTAAAAACGGTACTAAGCTGCACAATGTTATTTGAACTGCATTCAAATATATTTTTGTTAAAAAACACAATAATGATGTTTTAAAAATAAGTAAAATTAAAAAAATTGAAGACAATATTATTAATTTTGAAAACAAAATTGCGATTGTATATCGTATTGAAGCAAGAGATATATCATTGGCTAATCAACAAGAGCGTGATATTCCCATTTATAAATTAGCTAGTATTTTAAAAACTATGTAATAGACTTCTTGCAAAATTAATATGATAATTATAATTTTTAAATTTAAAATAAATATAAAAGTGTTATTAAAATAATTTTTAGATTATTTTTACAAATATTTTGTCATTAAAACATAATAAAAATTATTATTTACAATAAAAAAAGACTGAAATTTTAAATTATCAAATATATTTAAACTAATAGTTGTAAATTATAAATTGAAGCTATTAAATTAAATCTTAAAGCAAATCTTTTTCTACGATTTCGATATTTTTCACTAATAATTTTAAATTTTTTAAGTATAGCAAAAACATTTTCAATAACAATTCTCATTTTTGAAATTCGCTCATTATTTTGCTTTTCTTCTTTATTTAAAGGGTTTTTCTTTGATTTTCTTTTAGGAATTAAAACATTATGATTAATTTTTTGTATGCCTTGATAACCTAAATCCACTAAAACAGTTGTTTCTGGTAAAAATTTAATTTTTGAATCTTTTAAAATTTTAAAGTCATGGTTTTTACCATAAGAAAAATCAGAACTAATAATTTTTTTACTATCTTTTTCAATTATAACTTGTGTTTTTATTGTGTGTTTTTTCTTTTTTCCTGAGTAGTGCTGTTTTTGTCTTTTTTTGGGCGTTGGATTTGGCTTTCAGTTACATCAATTATAACAGTCTTATCTTTGAAATAATCTTTTAATAGTGATTTTTGACCAGTAAGTTGTTGAAAATTAGGGTGTTTTATTAAAGTGTCTTCAATTCATTTGATATTTCTATAACAACTACTTTCACTAATATCATAACTTTTTGCAATATGAAAATAAGTTCTATATTCTCTTCAATATTCTAAAGTCATTAAAATACGATTTTCTAATGATAATTTATTGGTTCTTCCGCGACGAAATCTCTTTTTTAATTCTTCTATTTTTAAAATTTCTAGCATTTTATTAAAAGTAGTATGTTTAATACCAGTTAATCTTAAAAAATTTTTATCACTTATTTGATTATTTTTTTTAAATTTCATTTAAATTCCACCTTTTTATTAAAAACAACAATTCAATTATATTTTAAATTAATTTTGCAAGAAGTCTAATGTATAAAAAAAGTTAAAGTAAAAATAGTAATTTTACATAAAAGCCTTTTAAAATTATCAAGTTGATGATTTTTTTTATTTTATCAAGAGTTTTCGACAAAATTAAAAAAATTTTTTTAATTTTAATAACACAAAATATGGTATTATTAAATCAATTAAGAGAAGCATAGTCTAATAACTGTGTGTGATTTACAATCCACCTCTATCATATTAAAAATATACCTAAAATTAAGTATATTCAATAAATATCAAGAGTTTTCGACAAAATTAAAATTTTTTTCATAAAAATATAAACGCTGGTTGTTGATAGGCATTTTGGTATTGATATATTAATTCATTATCTTCCATTTAAACTCCTTAATTATTTTGATTATTCCGAACTTGATATAATAGCAAAGCACTAGCAACAGCAACATTTAAAGAATTAATATGACCTTGCATTGGTACTTTAACAATATAATCAGAATTATTTAAAAGTTTCTGACTAACACCTTTACCTTCATTACCAACAATTAAAGCAATCGGTTTTTTATAGTCAACATTATAATAATTAATTTCGGTATTTAAAGCACTAGCAACAATCCAAAAACCATTTTCTTTTAATGTCGTTAAAGTATTACTAAGATTAGTTACTTTCACAACCGGCACATAGTTAATCGCACCAACAGAAGTTTTTGCAACCGTAGCATTTAATTCTACTTGTCTTTGCTTCAAAATAATAACCACATCAACATTAACTGCATCACAACTTCGCAAAATTGCTCCAAAATTTCTTGGATCTTCAATTTGATCTAAAATTAAAATTAAAGGATATTTTTTAGTTTTTACTTTTTGTAAAACTACTTCTAAAGAAGTATACACATATTCCTTAATTAAACAGACAATTCCTTGATGTTTTGAATGCTTAACTAATAATAATAATTGTTCTTTATTACTAATAACATAAGAAATATTCGCCTGCTTTAATTGCTCAATAATAACTTTTTCTTGTGGTAAAATAAAAACTTTTTCAATTCGTTGGCGGTCATCAGCTAATAATTGTTTTAAAGGATTTTTACCATAAATATAATTTGCCATTTTTGTTACTCCTTAATAAAGAAAATTATTTTTGAACATATTTTATAAAATATTCTTCGCTTGTAATTGTTTTCTAATTTTATCTGCTAAATTATATTTTTTTTGTTTACGGGCATCTTGTCAAGATAATAATAATTGTTTCACATCATCATCAAACGAAACTAATGAAAATTGTAAACCTAAAAGAAATAAGCATTGTTGCAGGGTATTAAATAATGGTAAAATTTTTCCTGATTTTCCTTTTAAAATATTATTAATTTCCTTAATAATTTGTTCAATTATTACTCAAGCATTAGCAAAGTTAAGGTCATCTTGTAAATAATTTACCACTTGCATCACAAGTTGTTCATTTTTTTTATTAGTATTAACCTCGCCATTTAAAAATGAAGTTACTAAACTTTCTTTTAATATTTGATAAATTTTTGCAACTTTTTCTTTTCCTTGAATAATAAAATTTTTAGTAATATTTAACGGCTTAGAATAATGGGTTAGCGTTAATAAATATCGTAAAACATTAGCATCATAATGGTGCAAAAATTCTTTAACAATAATAGTATTTTTAAGAGATTTTGACATTTTGACATCATCATAAAATAGATGACCATTATGAAGTCATATTTTAACAGGTTCTTGCTTATTTAATGCCAACAATTGAATTCTTTCATTTTCATGATGAGGAAATATTAAATCAATACCGCCACCATGAAGATTAATCGACTGTTTAAAATATTTATTAATAAATAAGGCACATTCAGTATGTCATCCCGGTCTGCCTTCACTTCAAGGCGAAGTTCATTTTTGTCCCTGATCGGTTTTTTTCCATAAAACAAAATCATTAACATAATTTTTATTACTATCAATCGCAACTCTAATTCCTACTTGCAAATCCTTTAAATTTTTCTTTGATAATTGTCCATAAGATTGAAAATATTTTTCTATTGCTAAATAAACATTACCATTCTTAACATAAGCAGCTTCAATTTTAACTAAGCGGTCAATAAATTTAATAATATCAACAATATTATCACTTACTTTGACAAATAAATTTGGTTCATAAACATTTAACTGTTTTAAAACCTCAAAATAACTTTTAGTATACTTTTCTGTTAATTCCTTTTCGGTTATTTTTTCTAAATGAGCTTGATGAATAATCTTATCATCAATATCAGTAATATTTTGCACATAAAAAAATTTCTGTTTAGTAACCATAAATAATCGTTGCAAAATATCAAAAATAACAATTGGTCGCATATTCCCAATATGAATATCACCATAAACTGTCGGTCCACAAACATACATTGTAACCATCAAGTCATTGATTTTAATTTTTTGTTGTTGTTTACTATCTCATATTTGCATTAAATTCACCTATATAATCAAAAAATATTATAACATACTTAAAATATTATGGTAAGATTACTATATGAAAAGATCGCGTTTAGTTTTGTTAGGTGGAAAAATATTTGATTAATTTTGAAAGAAAAGTAACTACAATTTAATTATCGTTTTATTTGAAAAATAAGTAATAAAACAAAATATTTAATATTAACAAACATAATCTTTTTAATTTTGTCGAAAACTCTTGATATTTATTGAATATACTTAATTTTAGGTATATTTTTAATATGATAGAGGTGGATAATAATTATGGAAAAAATAATTCAAGAACTAGTAAATACTTTAACAGATGATCAATTTTTAGAATTTTATGAAAAAGTCAAACAACAAGCAGAATTAATAAAAAAACAAAAACGTTTAAATGAAATTGATCAAAAATTTAGATCGCAAGGTATTAAATGCCCTAAATGTGAATCTTACCATTGCGTTAAAAATGGACATAATTCAGAAGGAAAACAAAAATATTTTTTTATTTTATCAAGAGTTTTCGACAAAATTAAAACAAAAAATTATTAATATTATTAAATTTTCACTAATTAGACTTCTTGCAAAATTAATTTAAAATATAATTGAATTGTTGTTTTTAATAAAAAGGTGGAATTTAAATGAAATTTAAAAAAAATAATCAAATAAGTGATAAAAATTTTTTAAGATTAACTGGTATTAAACATACTACTTTTAATAAAATGCTAGAAATTTTAAAAATAGAAGAATTAAAAAAGAGATTTCGTCGCGGAAGAACCAATAAATTATCATTAGAAAATCGTATTTTAATGACTTTAGAATATTGAAGAGAATATAGAACTTATTTTCATATTGCAAAAAGTTATGATATTAGTGAAAGTAGTTGTTATAGAAATATCAAATGAATTGAAGACACTTTAATAAAACACCCTAATTTTCAACAACTTACTGGTCAAAAATCACTATTAAAAGATTATTTCAAAGATAAGACTGTTATAATTGATGTAACTGAAAGCCAAATCCAACGCCCAAAAAAAGACAAAAACAGCACTACTCAGGAAAAAAGAAAAAACACACAATAAAAACACAAGTTATAATTGAAAAAGATAGTAAAAAAATTATTAGTTCTGATTTTTCTTATGGTAAAAACCATGACTTTAAAATTTTAAAAGATTCAAAAATTAAATTTTTACCAGAAACAACTGTTTTAGTGGATTTAGGTTATCAAGGCATACAAAAAATTAATCATAATGTTTTAATTCCTAAAAGAAAATCAAAGAAAAACCCTTTAAATAAAGAAGAAAAGCAAAATAATGAGCGAATTTCAAAAATGAGAATTGTTATTGAAAATGTTTTTGCTATACTTAAAAAATTTAAAATTATTAGTGAAAAATATCGAAATCGTAGAAAAAGATTTGCTTTAAGATTTAATTTAATAGCTTCAATTTATAATTTACAACTATTAGTTTAAATATATTTGATAATTTAAAATTTCAGGGACTGTACAATTAACTGTGTCTCTAAGTAATTAACTTAAATTCACTCTGTCCTCAAATTTTATCATTAAATGTGAAATTGCACTACCCCAATTTTGAATTGGCATCGTTCATTTCTTAACCATATTTTGAAATGCTAAATAAAATATTTTAAAAACTGATGCGTCATTAGGAAAAATCTTTTTATTCTTAATGACTTTTCTTAATTGACTATTAACAGATTCAATCGCATTAGTTGTGTAAATAATTCTTCTAAATTCCTGAGGATATTCAAGAAAAATTATTAAATTATTTCAGTTATTTTTTCATGATTTAGTAATTTGTGGATACTTTTTATTTCATTTTTCTGAAAAATGATCTAAAGCAATTAACGCTATTTCTTCATTAATTGCTGTATAAATTGATTTTAAATCATTAGCTACAAGTTTGCGATCTTTGTAAGGAACAAATTTTAAACTATTGCGAATTTGATGAACAATGCATAATTGATGCTGTGTTTTTGGGAAAACAGCTTCTATTGCATCAGACATCCCAGTTAAATTATCACTACAAGCAACAAGAATATCTTGTAACCCACGATTTTTCATTTCCGTAAGATTATTAAGTCAAAATTTGGCTCCCTCATTCTCACTAATTCACATTCCTAAAATATCTTTTAAACCATCTAAATTAATTCCTAAGGCAAGATAAACTGCTTTATTTATTATTCGTTTATCTTGCTTTACTTTAACAACAATACAATCAAAATAAACAATCGGATAAATCTTCTCTAAAGGTTTAGTTTGTCACATTTTAACTTCTTCAATAACATCATCAGTTATTTGACTAATTAAACTTTCTGAAATTTCTGCTCCGTGATAGAATTCTTGCAATTGTGCTTTGATATCAGAAATTGTCATTCCTCTTGCATATAAAGAAATTACTTTTTGATCAAAGTTATCAAATCTTCTTTGTCTTTTTGGAATAATTACTGGTTCAAAAGTACTATTTCGATCTCTTGGTACATCAATTGCGATTGAACCATTTTTAGTAATAATGGTTTTTTGTGTGTTGCCATTTCTTTTATTATGATTCTCATCAGTTTCAAGATAATCTTTAATTTCCGTATTTAACATTCGTTCAGTTAATTTTTTGGTAAATTCCTGAAAAATAGTATTGCCTTTAAATAAATCTTGTGGATTATCAATATTTTCTAAAAAATAATCAACAACTTTATCAATTGCGTCAGGTTCTTTTTTTATTTTTTTTGTCATTTTCTGTTCTCCTTCTTTTAAGTATAATTCAGAATGAATTTAAGTTAATTACTTAGAGACACAGTTAATTGTACAGTCCCTGAAATTTTAAATTATCAAATATATTTAAACTAATAGTTGTAAATTATAAATTGAAGCTATTAAATTAAATCTTAAAGCAAATCTTTTTCTACGATTTCGATATTTTTCACTAATAATTTTAAATTTTTTAAGTATAGCAAAAACATTTTCAATAACAATTCTCATTTTTGAAATTCGCTCATTATTTTGCTTTTCTTCTTTATTTAAAGGGTTTTTCTTTGATTTTCTTTTAGGAATTAAAACATTATGATTAATTTTTTGTATGCCTTGATAACCTAAATCCACTAAAACAGTTGTTTCTGGTAAAAATTTAATTTTTGAATCTTTTAAAATTTTAAAGTCATGGTTTTTACCATAAGAAAAATCAGAACTAATAATTTTTTTACTATCTTTTTCAATTATAACTTGTGTTTTTATTGTGTGTTTTTTCTTTTTTCCTGAGTAGTGCTGTTTTTGTCTTTTTTTGGGCGTTGGATTTGGCTTTCAGTTACATCAATTATAACAGTCTTATCTTTGAAATAATCTTTTAATAGTGATTTTTGACCAGTAAGTTGTTGAAAATTAGGGTGTTTTATTAAAGTGTCTTCAATTCATTTGATATTTCTATAACAACTACTTTCACTAATATCATAACTTTTTGCAATATGAAAATAAGTTCTATATTCTCTTCAATATTCTAAAGTCATTAAAATACGATTTTCTAATGATAATTTATTGGTTCTTCCGCGACGAAATCTCTTTTTTAATTCTTCTATTTTTAAAATTTCTAGCATTTTATTAAAAGTAGTATGTTTAATACCAGTTAATCTTAAAAAATTTTTATCACTTATTTGATTATTTTTTTTAAATTTCATTTAAATTCCACCTTTTTATTAAAAACAACAATTCAATTATATTTTAAATTAATTTTGCAAGAAGTCTAATGTTTTTGTAATTCTTTAATTAATAAATCACGATAATCCATCGTATTTATTCGTTTACCAACTTTTAACATTAGAAAATGACCTCGTTTGTTTTCTAGTTCTCTACGAGCATTTTTATAATTTTTTTTTTATGTCCAGTATGAAAAGTAACTAAACGAATTCTTTGGTCTTGTTTAATTTTCTGATCTAATGTCGCTAAAAATGTTTCATCTAGCTGAATATATAAATCTTTATTTTTAACATCAATTCTAGTTTTAGTTTCTTTTTCTGCTAGTTGAAAATATTCGGTAATATTGTATTTATTTAAAATTCTTGAAATACTACCTTTTGAAATATAACAATGATTTAGAGCATCTAAAACATTGCGATATCGTTTGCCATCACCCAAAAGACTTAAAACTTTAAATTGGACATCAAAATAAATGCGTTGTTTGGGCAATAAACCAATTTCTTTATCTAACAAACATACATATTCGAATTTACCTGATTTTTGATTTCAATATTTATATCGGCGTCGCTTAAAAGTAACATCACCAAAAATTGTAATAATTGTTCTTAAAGCAAAATGAACTACTTTATAACCTTGTTTTAACCGATAATGATATTTATATAAGTATTCATCTAATTTTTCATATTCATTAGCTAATTGTTCGCATTTGTTGGTGTACATATTTTTGTGGGTTGTAAATAAACTAAATCAATGCTTGTTTTCTGAGGTTTTTACATTATTAATAATTTTTAACATAATAAATTACCTTTCTTGATAGTAACTTTAACAAATTTTAGTATTCAATAAACTGAAAAAATGATAAAAATTCTTATTTGATGATTTATAATTAATTTGTGTTAATTAAATTTTATAAATTTAAGGGGGGTCTCGATACTATAAAAATTTATTAGTTAGCAAAAATTCAAGAAAGGAATTTGGCTAGTATGAAAAAACTTTTAGAATTACTAGGAATAATTTTGATAACCAGCAATGCAGCAGGACCATTAGCCGCCAATAAGCCTAATAACAATAAAGATAAAATTAAAAACAGTCTAGAAACATTAACTCGCCAAAAAAGACAAGCACCACCAGCTCAAACTGATATTATTGAAAAAGAAATTACTTTAGATAAAAATTATTCTGACAATATTCAAAAAATGTTAAAAGACTTTATGAAAAATAACCAAATTGATCCGTTAAGAATGATAAATAACGAAGGAATTGTTACAACAGATAAATTTGAAACACTAGCCAAAATAAAAGAACGCGACGCTAATATTAAAATTATAGAAAAATTAGATGAAATTCTACAATTAAGAGAGTTTGATGCAAATAAAATAAGAATCTTAATCTTAACCTTAAAAAATAGTGATAAAAATAAGGAGATAAAACTAGTAATTAATTTAGATAATCTTTATCTGCAAGGATTTATCAATAAAAATAATCAATATTTTTATTTTAAAGAAGAAAAAAGTTTTGAGCAATGAAATCAAGAAAAAAAGAAAATTGAAGACCAATTAAATGAATGAAAAATTTTGGAAGAAAAATTTAATTCTTTAAGTTTAAACGATGAAATTAAAAATAAAATTAAAGAAATTGATAATTTTAAAGATGAATCAAAACGAAAATTGAATCAAGAAAATAGTGAAGAAAATAAAAAAATTATAAGACTTATCCAAAATAATTCATTTACTGAAATTGAAAAAAGTTGCCAAGATGATGAAATAAAACAAAAAATATTAAAATTGAAACCATTTTGAAATATTTATCAAAAAATCCAACAAATAAGACAAAAAGCTCTAAATTTATTAAACAAAGGGAAATCAGAAATTAAAAAAGAATACGAAGAAAAAAAACTATCAATGAAATAGTATATTTAATGAAATAAATTCAATTATTCAAAGTAATATTAGTACAATTCAACATAAAAAAATCAAAGAAAATGAAATAAATAAAATTATAGCAAACAAATATTCAATAAATAAAAATCAATTAAATTATAATGGGTCATATCAAAATAAAGGTCTAAATGCCGTGAATCAAAATATTAATATTACTAAAGAAAATTTAAATAAGATAATTGCAAATTTATCAAATTATACTCATGATTCAACAAGAACAGAAGAAGAAATTCAAACAATAAAAGATAAGTTAGCGCGATTAATTTTTATCACTAGCGAAGCAATGCGTTTTGGTTCGTATCTTAAATGTTTTAATTATGAAAAAAATGGTCAAAAAGTTGAATTTAAAAATATTCCAACAAATGTTCAAGAAATACTTGATGGTAAAATTGATTCACTTAAATGAAAAGTTTATGAGAACCAATTAATAGGCGGATGAATAGCATCTAGTAAAAATTTAGAACAAAAAAGAAAAGAAATTTTTAAAAAATTAAATAAACGAATTATTGTTTCAAATTTTTTAAGTGAACATAATAAAGAACTAAACAAAATCTTTAAAAAATCATCAAAACAAAGTCAAAATTGAGAAACAGAAGTTAAATCTGATGTTCAAAAAATAATTAAAAATTCTAATAATCAAGAATATATAAATTTAGAAACTGATATTTTAAAAAATATTAATGGTTTATTCATAGCAAATGAAAAGGAAATTTTAATTTTGTCGAAAACTCTTGATAAAATAAAAAAAATCATCAACTTGATAATTTTAAAAGGCTTTTATGTAAAATTACTATTTTTACTTTAACTTTTTTATACATTAAAATATAATACCGCTGTTTGTTGGTTTGGAGTTAAACCCTTATGTTGGTATTTTCATTTTCAGAGATTTAAATAATTTTGAATATTAGTAAAACCTAAACCATGATAATGAATTAAGGCTTCTTTAAGACTAGATTGTAATTTACTGATTTTATTTAAGTTACGATAACTAGCTTCAGGATTAATTGTTGTTTTAGTTACACATAAAGTAGAATTTGTTTGTTTTGCTACTAAAAAATATAATTTTTGCATATCAGAAGTAATAATTGAATTTTCGTTAATTAATTCTTTGTTCATATTTTCAATAACTCATTGTTTTTGTAAACGTTTGGTGTTTGTGGATTTAACATAAATATTGTTATTATTATCAATTGCCATTTGAATACAGCATTTAGTATTAGTTGCGAATGGGTCAAGGTGAATTCTTCGTGGATCAGTTTTATATTTGAAATTTCCTTTATGAATTTCTTTAATAAATGTTTCATCGATTTGGATTTTACCAGATAATTTTTTAAATTTTAATTGGGTATTTTCTAATTGTTTTGATTTCATTAATTTTTGACGATTATATCAAGCAGTTTTTAATGTAGTTTTAATAAAACGAGAAATTGTTTTACTAGATTGCCCCGGCAATGAAATTTGAATCAATAAATTTCATTGTTCATAATTTAAATGACTTCAATAAATAAAATGATTACGAAAAGCGTCAAAACTTGCACGGCAATTTTTACATAAATATTTTTGTTTTCCTTCTGAATTATGTCCATTTTTAACGCAATGGTAAGATTCACATTTAGGGCATTTAATAGACTTCTTGCAAAATTAATTTAAAATATAATTGAATTGTTGTTTTTAATAAAAAGGTGGAATTTAAATGAAATTTAAAAAAAATAATCAAATAAGTGATAAAAATTTTTTAAGATTAACTGGTATTAAACATACTACTTTTAATAAAATGCTAGAAATTTTAAAAATAGAAGAATTAAAAAAGAGATTTCGTCGCGGAAGAACCAATAAATTATCATTAGAAAATCGTATTTTAATGACTTTAGAATATTGAAGAGAATATAGAACTTATTTTCATATTGCAAAAAGTTATGATATTAGTGAAAGTAGTTGTTATAGAAATATCAAATGAATTGAAGACACTTTAATAAAACACCCTAATTTTCAACAACTTACTGGTCAAAAATCACTATTAAAAGATTATTTCAAAGATAAGACTGTTATAATTGATGTAACTGAAAGCCAAATCCAACGCCCAAAAAAAGACAAAAACAGCACTACTCAGGAAAAAAGAAAAAACACACAATAAAAACACAAGTTATAATTGAAAAAGATAGTAAAAAAATTATTAGTTCTGATTTTTCTTATGGTAAAAACCATGACTTTAAAATTTTAAAAGATTCAAAAATTAAATTTTTACCAGAAACAACTGTTTTAGTGGATTTAGGTTATCAAGGCATACAAAAAATTAATCATAATGTTTTAATTCCTAAAAGAAAATCAAAGAAAAACCCTTTAAATAAAGAAGAAAAGCAAAATAATGAGCGAATTTCAAAAATGAGAATTGTTATTGAAAATGTTTTTGCTATACTTAAAAAATTTAAAATTATTAGTGAAAAATATCGAAATCGTAGAAAAAGATTTGCTTTAAGATTTAATTTAATAGCTTCAATTTATAATTTACAACTATTAGTTTAAATATATTTGATAATTTAAAATTTCAGTCTTTTTTTATTGTAAATAATAATTTTTATTATGTTTTAATGACAAAATATTTGTAAAAATAATCTAAAAATTATTTTAATAACACTTTTATATTTATTTTAAATTTAAAAATTATAATTATCATATTAATTTTGCAAGAAGTCTAATACCTTGCGCTCTAAATTTTTGATCAATTTCATTTAAACGTTTTTGTTTTTTTATTAATTCTGCTTGTTGTTTGACTTTTTCATAAAATTCTAAAAATTGATCATCTGTTAAAGTATTTACTAGTTCTTGAATTATTTTTTCCATAATTATTATCCACCTCTATCATATTAAAATATACCTAAAATTAAGTATATTCAATAAATATCAAGAGTTTTCGACAAAATTAAAAAAAGGAAATTAATTTTCTAAAACGATGAGATAATAATCTTACTCCTAGTGTAATAAATATTAATAAAATGGATACTTATTATAATTTAATAAGGTCAGTAATTGTACAAGGTAATTTAGACTTGTTTGAATTAATAATTACAAAAAAACCAGAACTTATTAATGTAAATAATAATGATTTAACATTTTTACAAGTTGCAATAGCTAACCATGAAATTGATATAGTAAAATTATTACTTTCTCATGATGCTGATGTTAATGAAAAAGGCAAATATGATTCATCCCCTTTATACACTGCAACATTTTATGGTGGTATTGATATAGTAAAATTATTACTTTCTCATGGTGCTGATGTAAATGCAAGAAATAACAATGGTTTAACACCTTTACATGTTGCAATAGATAGAGAATATTTAAACATTGTTTCAATATTACTTTCTCATGGTGCTGATGTAAATGCAAGAAATAACAATGGTTTAACACCTTTACATGTTGCAATAGATAGAGAATATTTAAACATTGTTTCAATATTACTTTCTCATGGTGCTGATGTAAATGCAAAAGATTATAAGGTTGATTTAACACCATTAATTAGTGCATTAAGTAGTAACAACATAAATATTTTTATTGAATTAATCACAAATAAAAATAGTAAAGACAAAATTAATATTAATGAACCAAATAAAAAGGTTAACAATTGAACACTTTTACATTTTGCACCACAAACAGGCGATGACAAAGTAAAAAAACTTTTAGAAAATTTTATTCAATTAAAACAAGAATTAATCAAAAGTGAAAGTGAAAATGAAATAAAATGTATTGAAAAAAGAATAAAAAAATTATTAAAAATTAAATTGTCAGATTTTATTACCCAAACTCAGTTAGGAAAAATATCAGATAATAGTTCACAAACAATTTTAAATGCTTTTATTGAAAAAAATGAAAAAATTAAAAAGCTAGGTATTTTACCTGGACAGTTATATATTGAAGATATAACAGATAATTCTGCAAATATTATTTCACCTGCTTCAAATTATTATACTGGTACAGTGACAGTTAAATTTACACTTGCTAATCAAAAAAAACGGGCCTGTCCAAAATTCTGTGTCTCGATAATTCATTCTGAATTATACTTAAAAGAAGGAGAACAGAAAATGACAAAAAAAATAAAAAAAGAACCTGACGCAATTGATAAAGTTGTTGATTATTTTTTAGAAAATATTGATAATCCACAAGATTTATTTAAAGGCAATACTATTTTTCAGGAATTTACCAAAAAATTAACTGAACGAATGTTAAATACGGAAATTAAAGATTATCTTGAAACTGATGAGAATCATAATAAAAGAAATGGCAACACACAAAAAACCATTATTACTAAAAATGGTTCAATCGCAATTGATGTATCAAGAGATCGAAATAGTACTTTTGAACCAGTAATTATTCCGAAAAGACAAAGAAGATTTGATAACTTTGATCAAAAAGTAATTTCTTTATATGCAAGAGGAATGACAATTTCTGATATCAAAGCACAATTGCAAGAATTCTATCACGGAGCAGAAATTTCAGAAAGTTTAATTAGTCAAATAACTGATGATGTTATTGAAGAAGTTAAAATGTGACAAACTAAACCTTTAGAGAAGATTTATCCGATTGTTTATTTTGATTGTATTGTTGTTAAAGTAAAGCAAGATAAACGAATAATAAATAAAGCAGTTTATCTTGCCTTAGGAATTAATTTAGATGGTTTAAAAGATATTTTAGGAATGTGAATTAGCGAGAATGAGGGCGCCAAATTTTGACTTAATAATCTTACGGAAATGAAAAATCGTGGCTTACAAGATATTCTTGTTGCTTGTAGCGATAATTTAACTGGAATGTCTGATGCAATAGAAGCTGTGTTCCCAAAAACACAGCACCAATTATGCATTGTTCATCAAATTCGTAATAGTTTAAAATTTGTCCCTTACAAAGATCGCAAACTTGTAGCTAATGATTTAAAATCAATTTATACAGCAATTAATGAAGAAATAGCGCTAGTTGCTTTAGATCATTTTTCTGAAAAATGAAATAAAAAGTATCCACAAATTACTAAATCATGAAAAAATAACTGAAATAATTTAATAATTTTTCTTGAATATCCTCAAGAATTTAGAAGGATTATTTACACAACTAATGCGATTGAATCTGTTAATAGTCAACTAAGAAAAGTCATTAAGAATAAAAAGATTTTTCCTAATGACGCATCAGTTTTTAAAATATTTTATTTAGCATTTCAAAATATGGTTAAGAAATGAACGATGCCAATTCAAAATTGGGGTAGTGCAATTTCACATTTAATGATAAAATTTGAGGACAGAGTGAATTTAAGTTAATTACTTAAAGACACAGTTAATTGTACAGTCCCTGAAAAATATTATCAATTTTGGACAGGCTCCACATTTTAACAACCAACTTCCTTAATTAATAACATAGCATCAATACAAACCCACGCATCATGAAAAATATCTATCTCTACATGACCAACACCATAATCACGCGCTCATACACGATTAGGTTTAGTATTATTATCACCATTAATATATACAGATAACTGTGATACTCTATCTATCTTTTGTTCTTCTTCTGAAGAAGCAATACCATATCATACTTTCACTTTTCTCTTCCTGCCTTTTAATTTATCTTTCTTATTTTTAACATTTTTTTATTTGTTAATTTCTTCTCCATCTTTTTCTAATAAATTTTTCTTAAATTTCGCAATAAATATTCGTTGTGAATAAGTAAAATCTTTTGGCAACTGCTTTGCTTCACTACCATATTTCTTTTTATCTTTAAAAAAACGATAAATATTAACTGCAATATAATATGCTAGTAATAATGTTAAAATCGTAAAAAACACTAATCCAAAAATACTCATTTTTCTTTTCTCCTTAATTTTCTAATCTTTTAATATGCAATATCAACACAAAGTCAATTATCACCGACTAAATCAGTTCTAACAGATTCAACTGCAGATTTAGAGGCTCAAATTTTTTGTTCTAATCCAGTTTTTTTATTAATAGAATATATAAACTCTTGACAATAATCTTTGCCAGACTCATCCACATTAACTCACATTTTCATTTCTAAAACTCCTCAAAAAAATTGCAATAACTTAGTTAAATAACTCTCCTCAACTAACATCGATAATTAACGGGCGGAGCATACGCTTTCCGCACCGTTTAAACACCATAAAAACTAACTAAAATATTTTTTTATTTACCCTTATTCTGAAAACATCGTAAAACATTTTTAAAATGAATTTTTAAAATAATCAAAACTTACAACCTTTTTATCATGTTCTTTTTCAGCAACAAAAAAACCTAACAACTCATGACCTAAAATCAAACTAGACTTTTGACCTTTATCATTAATAAAAACTAACCGATATTCACCATCTCTAATTATTCCTATACAAATAGAATTCTCATATTTTCCTTTATAAACAAATCGTTTCGAAAACCAAATACCAGTAGATTCATACAATCACGGAATTGCTGGTGCTTTAATAAGTACTGCATTTTGTGTTTCTTTTAAAAGATATTTTTCAGTATTTAAAAAAATATTTTCAATATTTCTCATATACATACCATCCTTACAATATTTAGTTATATTAAACTAAGTTATATTTAGCTTAGTTATCTAACTAAGTTAAATATTTATTTTTTTAAACATTTATGTTTAACAAAATTTGTTAGTAAACTTCGTTTACTAATTAACTTAGTTTATTATTATCAAGGCACAAAAAAATACAAGGCATAACTAAAAATAATAAATATTAATTTAACCTTATATTTCTTGTAATAAATAAATGAGCTCATATTTATTTATTAATTAACAGCAAGTTTGTAAAAACCAAAATCTTGTCATATGTATATGGTTTCTACAACCACGATAATTAAGGTTATTGAAAAATATCAATATCAAGGTTATAATAATTTTCTTTGAAGACAATTTTGAAAATGGAAAAAAGAATCGCAGGTTCCAATATATGCGGAGGAATTAGCAAAACGATTTTATCATCATATTGCCCCAACATATTGAACCTTAATTTAGTTTAATTTGTACCTTATCATTAAGCGATGATAAGGTATTTTTTTGTTATTAAAACACAAGTGGTTTTTTGATGTGCATAGTGTTATTATTAGTAAGAACAATTACTAAATAGAAGGAGGATTGAAGTTATGCGAACAATTATTATTGGTGGGGGGCACCGGCAATGACTTGTGCTAGTAAACTACGAAGAAATGATGCAACGATGGAAATTATTGTTTATCAAGCAAGTAGTTATGTTTCATTAGGCGCTTGTGGGATTCCATATTATATTACTGAAGAATTTGATAATGTTAATGATTTATTAGCAAGAACGCCAGATTGATTTGAAAAACAAAATATTCAAATTTTTTTAAACTCGCCATTAACTGCGGTTGATTTTGATAAAAAAGTGGTTACAATTTGTAATCAAGTAACTTCTGAGATAATTACTAAACAATATGATAATTTAGTTATTGCTACGGGGGCGATACCAATTGTTCCTAAATTTGAAAATGACCATTTAGGAAATATTTTTACAGCCGTTAGTAAAGAGGATGCTTACAATATTAAAAAACAAGTTAAAGATAAACAAAAAATTGCTATTATTGGTGGTGGTTTTATTGGTTTGGAACTGGTTGAAGCATTTAGTCATTTGCAGAAAGAAGTTATTCTTGTTGAGGCATTAGAACGAGTTGGTGCTAAAGCTTTTGATGTTGAGATTACTACTATACTACAAGAATATTTATTGGCAAAAACTGTGCAAGTGCATTGTTCCAAAGAATTATTAGGTTTTCAAGGCGAAAACGATGTTTAAACAATTGTATTAGCAAATAATGAAATTATTGCTGCTGATTTAGTAGTTTTAGCATTGGGATTTCGGTCTCATACCCAATTATTTAAGGATACGGGTTTAGAAATGCTGGACAATGGGGCAATTGTTATTGATCATCAAGGAAAGACTAATATTGCTAATGTTTATAGTGTTGGTGATTGTGCAACAATTACTAATTTAGTAACTAAAAAACAATCATATCTTCCTTTAGCAACAACAGCAGTTAAATTAGCTCGGGTTTATTGCCAATGTTGATGATCGGTTAGAAGGAACTTTGGGAAGTGCGATTTTACAAATTGTCGATTTGCAAGTTGCTCGGACTGGATTAAGTGAATGAGAAGCAAAAGCAATGAATTTTAACTATCAAACAATTATCATTGATGATTATGATTTACCAAATTATATGTCAAAGCAAATGCCTTTAAAATTAAAATTGCTTTATGAAGTTGATTCCTTAAAATTATTAGGAGCACAAATTGTTGGTTATAATAAAGCAGTTTTAAGAATTAATGCTTTAGCGGTTGCGATTTGCAAGCAAATGACATTACCAGAAATTGCCAAGTTAGATTTGGGGACGCGTAAAGTTTTGTTAGGTGGGAAAATATTTGATTAATTTTGAAAGAAAAGTAACTACAATTTAATTATCGTTTTATTTGAAAAATAAGTAATAAAACAAAATATTTACTATTAACAAACATAATCTTAATAAAAGGTTATAAAAACTAAGTAAAATGCTTATAAAAACAACATTAAAATATTTTTTACAACAAAAATCATACATAAGAAATATATACTTAATTTGAATATTGAAATAATTTATAGTAAATGATTATTTTTTCTTTTTTCAAAAATACCTAAGAAAACTAAACGCGACCTAGATTGGTCTATGCACCACCTTTTGGACGCACTAGTGATATAATTCATATTGGTGCTAGTAAAATTAAGAAATAATTAAAGGAGAAGTTAATTTATGTCAAGAAAATTTTCAGAACAGGAAGTTGTCCGACGCGATAAGTTAGAGCAATTAGTTAAGGGGAACCATAATCCGTTTGCTATTTCTAAGGTAGAGTGCACGCATACTACTGCTGAATTTAAAGAACAATATGATGTATATAGTAAAGAGCAATTGCAAGGAAAACCGGATGTGATTACGATTGCGGGAAGAATTAGGGGTTTAAGAACGGCGGGCAAAGCAATTTTTGCTAATATTCAAAACCAAGATGGTCAAATTCAAGTTTATCTTCGTCTTGATGAAGTTTCTAAGGAGGAATTTCTTGCTTTTGAACAATTAGATTTAGGCGATATCATTAGTGTTACGGGTGGGGCAATGAAAACACAAGTTGGGGAATTGACTTTAAGACTGGTAGCGTTTCAATTGCTTAGCAAGGCTTTAAAACCGTTGCCTAATAAACATGATGGTTTAAAGGATATCGAAGAACGATATCGTCGGAGATATGTTGATTTAATTGTTAATGAAGAAGTTAAAGCAGTATTTATTAAAAGAACGCAAATATTGAATTTAATTCGGCAATATTTACAAACAAGAGACTATTTAGAGGTGGAAACGCCAGTTTTACAACCAATATTAGGGGGGGCAACAGCAAAACCTTTTAAAACGCATCATAATACTTTGGATATGCCATTTTACTTGCGAGTTGCTCCTGAATTGTATTTAAAAAAGCTTCTTGTTGGTGGTTTTGAGAAAGTATTTGAAATGGGCCGATTGTTTCGTAATGAAGGTATGTCAGCGAAACATAACCCTGAGTTTACTGCGATTGAAATTTATGTTGCTTATCAGGATATGAATTTTATGATGCAGTTAACCGAAGATTTAATTAGCTATTTAGTTAAGGCAATTTTGCCTAGTAGTGAAATAACTTACGATCATCAAAAAATTAATTTTCGGCAATGAAATAAAATGAGTATGGTGGAAGCAATTAAAAATGTTAGTGGGGTAGAATTTAATCGGGAAATGACATTAGTGCAAGCACGAAAGTTAGCTAAAGAGCATAAGATACTTTTAGAAAAGCATCAACATACGATTGGGCATATTATTAATGCATTTTTTGAACAATTAGTTGAAAAAACCTTAATTCAACCATCATTTATTTATGGATATCCACTGGAAGTGTCGCCATTAGCGAAAAAGAGTTGTTCTGATGAACGGTTTACTGATCGTTTTGAACTATTTATTGGCGGTAGAGAGTATGCTAATGGTTATTCTGAATTAAATGATCCGATTGACCAATATCATCGTTTTGAACAGCAGTTAGCATTAAGAGATTTAGGCGATGAGGAAGCTAATGAAATGGATTTAGACTTTGTTGAAGCCTTAGAATATGGGATGCCACCAGCTGGTGGTTTAGGGATTGGTATTGACCGCTTAGTAATGTTATTAACGGAACAATCATCAATCAAAGATGTGTTATTATTTCCTCATATGCGAATTAAAGAATAAGCGGGTGCTAAGAAGCGTTAAAAAAGAGTAAGGAATTAAACTCCTTACTCTTTTTTGTTAATTCTAAGATGTTATAATCCACATTGTAACTGAGCGTTGCAATTGTCGCAAGTATTGCATCCCCCCCCCCGCTTCAACGATGTTGCCTTCATCGCAGAAAACACAGAGGTCGCCGATATTAAGTACCACACGGGTGCGCGGTCTTGTTTAAAAATACCACGCGGTATTGGGGTTTGTAGGGGAAAAAGGCGTTGCTGGGGGTTTGTGGGGGATTTAGAACTAGCGACAATGGTTTTGTTTCTAATGGTGATCCGAGTTGTTCTTGGATTGGTTCGCTGTCATCGGTTAGAGCGATAGTACTTGGGCGTTTCTTGAACCATCAACATAGACAGTACCACCTTTGGCACCGTTTTTGTATAAGTGCATATATAGTTTTTCCACATTTTTAACGGTATAGCCAACAGGAGCATTAACGGTTTTGGAAATTGACGAGTCAACTCAGCGTTGAATAATACATTGTACATCAGCATGAGCAATTGGCGTTAGTTCCATCGCACTAATAAAAATATTAGGTAGTGGTTTATCAACATACTCGGGGTGATATTTTAGTCATTCATCAACAATTTTAGCATTAACTTTAATATTTTTACCAAGACGACGACCACTCCGATAAAAGTTAAAAGCAAAATATGGTTCTAAACCAGTAGAAACACCAACCATTGTTCCGGTTGTTCCCGTAGGAGCGATAGTTAGTAAGTGGGAATTACGAATCCCATATTTTTTAATGGCATTACGAATTTCGGGGTTCATTTTTTTCATATAACCACTATTATATGAAGGCGGTGCGGTTTTTTAAGAAGGGAAATGAACCTTTTTCTTTAGCAATATTTACTGATGTTAAACAAGCAGTTTCGGCGATTAATTGAAATATTTTTTTAATTTTGTCATTTTCTGTTCTCCTTCGTTTAAGTATAATTCAGAATGAATTATCGAGACACAGAATTTTGGACAGGCCCATTCGTTCGCCTCAATCCAATGGGAAGATTGAACGATTCCACCAACATTATAACAAATTATTTTTTCCATAATTATTATCCACCTCTATCATATTAAAAATATACCTAAAATTAAGTATATTCAATAAATATCAAGAGTTTTCGACAAAATTAAAAAAAATATTTATGTAAAAATTGCCGTGCAAGTTTTGACGCTTTTCGTAATCATTTTATTTATTGAAGTCATTTAAATTATGAACAATGAAATTTATTGATTCAAATTTCATTGCTGGGGCAATCTAGTAAAACAATTTCTCGTTTTATTAAAACTACATTAAAAACTGCTTGATATAATCGTCAAAAATTAATGAAATCAAAACAATTAGAAAATACCCAATTAAAATTTAAAAAATTATCTGGTAAAATCCAAATCGATGAAACATTTATTAAAGAAATCCATAAAGGAAATTTCAAATATAAAACTGATCCACGAAGAATTCACCTTGACCCATTCGCAACTAATACTAAATGCTGTATTCAAATGGCAATTGATAATAATAACAATATTTATGTTAAATCCACAAACACCAAACGTTTACAAAAACAATGAGTTATTGAAAATATGAACAAAGAATTAATTAACGAAAATTCAATTATTACTTCTGATATGCAAAAATTATATTTTTTAGTAGCAAAACAAACAAATTCTACTTTATGTGTAACTAAAACAACAATTAATCCTGAAGCTAGTTATCGTAACCTAAATAAAATCAGTAAATTACAATCTAGTCTTAAAGAAGCCTTAATTCATTATCATGGTTTAGGTTTTACTAATATTCAAAATTATTTAAATCTCTGAAAATGAAAATACCAACATAAGGGTTTAACTCCAAACCAACAAACAGCGGTATTATATTTTAATGTATAAAAAAGTTAAAATAAAAATAGTAATTTTACATAAAAGCCTTTTAAAATTATCAAGTTGATGATTTTTTTTATTTTATCAAGAGTTTTCGACAAAATTAAAATTATTTTATAATTTATTGATTAAAGGACGCGTAAAGTTTTGTTAGGTGGAAAAATATTTGATTAATTTTGAAAGAAAAGTAACTACAATTTAATTATCGTTTTATTTGAAAAATAAGTAATAAAACAAAATATTTAATATTAACAAACATAATCTCAATAAAATTCTATAGAAACTAAGTAAAATGCTTATAAAAACAACATTAAAATAATTTTTTACAACAAAAATCATACATAAGAAATATATACTTAATTTGCATATTGAAATAATTTATAGTAAATGATTATTTTTTCTTTTTTAAAAAATACCTAAGAAAACTAAACGCGACCTTTATCCAATCTTAATATTTAATGCAATTGTTGTGTGATATAATTACAAATATAAAAAAATTATTAGAATGCGGAAAAAAAGCATCTAATAAAGTAGAATTAGTTTCTAGTGTGAGGTAGAGATAATATGATTAGAAAAGAAAAATGGCTTTATTTAATTGCTAATGTAATATTAATATGAAACCTTGTATATTTTATTATTGCTAATTACCTAAGTAGTGAAGTTGTTCTTTGAAGTGATGTTTTTAAAGATTCTTTACTATTGTCTTCAACAAAAATTCTTTTGTTACCATTATTATCGTTACTTATTAGTTTAATAAGTATTGCGGGTGCTTTATTTTTAAATTTTAAAAATTATAAAACTAAGCAAAGTAAATATCTTATTGCTTGAATTTTTTTATTATCATTATCAATGGCAATATCTTTAATGTTATCTTTTTATTCGCAAATATCATTAGCAATGTATATGGATGGTGGTAACAGTGGTTTAAGTATTTCGTGGTTAAATAGTCGCTCAATTTGAATTATCGGCGGAGTGATAATTGTTGCTAAAATTGTTGCTATTGTTGAGTTTGCAATGAATTACAATTCATTATTAAAATATAACTTGTTATTAGAAAATAGTTTTGAGGATGGAACAGCGTTTAGTTTAAATTCTAATTTACAAAATATGAAATATAATAATAAAGAACCAAAAACGGAATATATCCCTAATATTAATAATGTTTATGCTGGTTATGTAAACCCCCCTAGTTATAATGGTAGTTTAAATGCCACAATGAATATTAAAAACGAAGAGATTGATAGTTTTTATGCTAAAGAAAATTTATTACAGGATAATAATAATATTAAACCATTAATAAAAGAAAATGAAGAATTTAATAGTTTGGGAGTTGTAAATCCATTACCAAATATTACACCAGCAACAATGGGATTTACACAGCAAATTAAAAATGAATATGAAAAGGATTTTGTTTTAGTTCAGGAATTGCATCGTATTAATATGGCACAAAGTAATGCTCGTGTGGCGAAGTTAATTAATATTTTTTATAATCGTTATGACCGTGGTTTGGATCTCGATGTTGATCGGGTAATGCTCTTAATCTATCGGGTGGCATTAGAACACGAACCGCTTTTTGGATATTTAAAAGATGCTATTTTATATAAATTAGATAGCAAATTTATTTCTGATTTAGCTCGTAAGTGATTTAATTCTTATGCTAATAAGGTAAATAATTTTTATAGCACTAGTCGTTCTGCTTTTAAGAAAAGTCTTAATGAAGGAATAACTATTATGGATAATGATATTGAAAAGTATTTGCAACAATCGGTACCGAGATAGTTTTATGAGTTTATGCAAATATTATCATTAGAACAAAAAAATCTTGTTATTCATAATTTATTAAACGAGCAAGTTGGTATCGTTCCTACGGATACAGTATATGGTTTAGTGGGAATTTATGCTTCGCAATTTATCGCTAAAAGAATCTCGCATTTAAAATTAAGAGATAAAAATAAACCATTGGCAGTTATTGTTAGTGATATTGCAATGGCAAAAGATATAGGGGTTATTACTTCACAAGTTGAACAGTTATATGAATCGTATCCTCAGGGAAAAATAACAATTATTGTTAAACAAAAAGGGAATACCACCGAAACGATAGCGATTAGAATTACCAATTATCGCTGGTTACAAGATATTATTTATCAAACAGGACCACTATTTGCCACTAGTGCTAATGTTCATAATGAAAATTCAATTATAACTATTAATGAGAATAAACTTGAAGTTGATTTTATTGTTGATGGCGGTATTATTGACCAAAAGGCTTCAACAGTTATTGACGCCACAGGTAGTGAGATTGTTATTATGCGTTCATAAGTTATATTAGGTGTTATTGTATTAATATTTTTTATATATTAGACTTCTTGCAAAATTAATATGATAATTATAATTTTTAAATTTAAAATAAATATAAAAGTGTTATTAAAATAATTTTTAGATTATTTTTACAAATATTTTGTCATTAAAACATAATAAAAATTATTATTTACAATAAAAAAAGACTGAAATTTTAAATTATCAAATATATTTAAACTAATAGTTGTAAATTATAAATTGAAGCTATTAAATTAAATCTTAAAGCAAATCTTTTTCTACGATTTCGATATTTTTCACTAATAATTTTAAATTTTTTAAGTATAGCAAAAACATTTTCAATAACAATTCTCATTTTTGAAATTCGCTCATTATTTTGCTTTTCTTCTTTATTTAAAGGGTTTTTCTTTGATTTTCTTTTAGGAATTAAAACATTATGATTAATTTTTTGTATGCCTTGATAACCTAAATCCACTAAAACAGTTGTTTCTGGTAAAAATTTAATTTTTGAATCTTTTAAAATTTTAAAGTCATGGTTTTTACCATAAGAAAAATCAGAACTAATAATTTTTTTACTATCTTTTTCAATTATAACTTGTGTTTTTATTGTGTGTTTTTTCTTTTTTCCTGAGTAGTGCTGTTTTTGTCTTTTTTTGGGCGTTGGATTTGGCTTTCAGTTACATCAATTATAACAGTCTTATCTTTGAAATAATCTTTTAATAGTGATTTTTGACCAGTAAGTTGTTGAAAATTAGGGTGTTTTATTAAAGTGTCTTCAATTCATTTGATATTTCTATAACAACTACTTTCACTAATATCATAACTTTTTGCAATATGAAAATAAGTTCTATATTCTCTTCAATATTCTAAAGTCATTAAAATACGATTTTCTAATGATAATTTATTGGTTCTTCCGCGACGAAATCTCTTTTTTAATTCTTCTATTTTTAAAATTTCTAGCATTTTATTAAAAGTAGTATGTTTAATACCAGTTAATCTTAAAAAATTTTTATCACTTATTTGATTATTTTTTTTAAATTTCATTTAAATTCCACCTTTTTATTAAAAACAACAATTCAATTATATTTTAAATTAATTTTGCAAGAAGTCTATTAATTTGATTAATAATATATAAAAACTCTTTATTTTATTGAAGTTATTTTTTAATTTTGTCGAAAACTCTTGATAAAATAAAAAAATCATCAACTTGATAATTTTAAAAGGCTTTTATGTAAAATTACTATTTTTACTTTAACTTTTTTATACATTAAAATATAATACCGCTGTTTGTTGGTTTGGAGTTAAACCCTTATGTTGGTATTTTCATTTTCAGAGATTTAAATAATTTTGAATATTAGTAAAACCTAAACCATGATAATGAATTAAGGCTTCTTTAAGACTAGATTGTAATTTACTGATTTTACTTAAGTTACGATAACTAGCTTCAGGATTAATTGTTGTTTTAGTTACACATAAAGTAGAATTTGTTTGTTTTGCTACTAAAAAATATAATTTTTGCATATCAGAAGTAATAATTGAATTTTCGTTAATTAATTCTTTGTTCATATTTTCAATAACTCATTGTTTTTGTAAACGTTTGGTGTTTGTGGATTTAACATAAATATTGTTATTATTATCAATTGCCATTTGAATACAGCATTTAGTATTAGTTGCGAATGGGTCAAGGTGAATTCTTCGTGGATCAGTTTTATATTTGAAATTTCCTTTATGGATTTCTTTAATGAATGTTTCATCGATTTGGATTTTACCAGATAATTTTTTAAATTTTAATTGGGTATTTTCTAATTGTTTTGATTTCATTAATTTTTGACGATTATATCAAGCAGTTTTTAATGTAGTTTTAATAAAACGAGAAATTGTTTTACTAGATTGCCCCAGCAATGAAATTTGAATCAATAAATTTCATTGTTCATAATTTAAATGACTTCAATAAATAAAATGATTACGAAAAGCGTCAAAACTTGCACGGCAATTTTTACATAAATATTTTTGTTTTCCTTCTGAATTATGTCCATTTTTAACGCAATGGTAAGATTCACATTTAGGGCATTTAATACTTTGCGCTCTAAATTTTTGATCAATTTCATTTAAACGTTTTTGTTTTTTTATTAATTCTGCTTGTTGTTTGACTTTTTCATAAAATTCTAAAAATTGATCATCTGTTAAAGTATTTACTAGTTCTTGAATTATTTTTTCCATAATTATTATCCACCTCTATCATATTAAAAATATACCTAAAATTAAGTATATTCAATAAATATCAAGAGTTTTCGACAAAATTAAAAAAAATTGATCATCTGTTAAAGTATTTACTAGTTCTTGAATTATTTTTTCCATAAATTATTATCCACCTCTATCATATTAAAAATATACCTAAAATTAAGTATATTCAATAAATATCAAGAGTTTTCGACAAAATTAAAAAAGTTATTCAATAATTTTTTTATAAAATGGTGTATAATTTAATAAAATAAAAGGAAAATAATGGTTTATTTCTTGAATTTAAGTAATAGATATTAAGGGGTGAAAAGCAATGACATTAATGATTATGGGAGCAATAATGATATTTTTAGCTACGCTTTTAGGGGTATTTTTATTAGTGTTATCAATGCCAATTATTTTTAATTTTATTAGTAGTGAAATTTGGTTAGAAAAATTATTTTTAAGATTTGATGAAGAAAATTTTTCTTTTGCATTAATTAAATTAAAAAATAATTTAATGAGTAATCTTGTAATTTATGTATTTTTTGGAATTTTAATTACTCTATTTTTTGTTTTAGTAACAATAGTAATATCACAAATTCATCATCGTAAAAATAATAAAGTGGCAATTAGACTATTTTATACAAATTTTGCTTTAACGGGAATTATTTTTACTATTTTGATTTTAATGATTATTTTTACGGGAATATGATGATTTTCATTTATTTTAGCAGTTTTAGCAATGGGGTTATTTTTTTTACAAAATTCCTTTTTATCATTAATTAAAAATTCTATTAATCATAAAGAATATCAAATTGGTAATATTGATACTGCGGGTGCTAGAGAAATTAGTAATGAAAATCATTTCGATATTAATAACGAAATTGCAAATATTAGAAAAAATAATATTCAAGCACAACAATCATTGTCTTTAGTAAAAGAACAGTTACATTCAGAGTTTTTAAATGATAAAGACTATGAAACTAATGAAATTGATAACAATAAGTTGGTGGTAAATTCAAAAGCGTCCTTACCAGATATATTAAATCCAATGTTGTTAAAAGAGAATGAAGATGATGGTGATGAGATTCATAAAATAATTACAGAACCAATTTATCAAGAAATTAAAACAGATGAGATATTATTTAGTTCATGGGTTACTGAGGAGCAGGAAGTTGCGAGTAATGAACAACAGTTAGATTCAAAAAATAATGTGATATTATCAGGTGAACAAAAGGAAGCTGATGATCAGAACCAAGGGGATATTAATAAAGAAAATCTACAAGTTGAGCAATCGCAGTATTCATATGTTGCCCCCAGTGATTTGCAGTATAACGATGTTAAACAACCATTGATGAGCCATAGTTCGCAAATTGGTTTTGCTAGTAAAAGTCATCAAAATCCAAATCTTGATGGCAATACAACTTTAATAAATAGTTCAGGAAATTGATTTAATCAAGATAACTATGTTAAACAACCATTGATGAGCCATAGAGAAGATAATTTTGCAAAGCAATCATTTGCTAATGAGCATTATCAAGAACAGCAATATTCAGAAGTTCAGAAACAAATGGTGCCATTAGGTCAACAAGAGGTTGATTCGCAATTACAGTCTTATGATTGCAACCAAGGGGATATTAATAAAGAAAATCTACAAGTTGAGCAATCGCAGTATTCATATGTTGCCCCCAGTGATTTGCAGTATAACGATGTTAAACAACCATTGATGAGCCATAGTTCGCAAACTGGTTTTGCTAGTAAGAGTCATCAAAATCCAAATCTTGATGGCAATACAGCTTTAAATAGTTCAGGAAATTGATTTAATCAAGATGACGATGTGGATACAAAGATTGATCCTAATAAAATTTATTATCATTCACCAATGACAGGAAAAACTATTGAAATTAATCAACAAGAGACGAAAGAATTTTTATTTGCTAATCTTCCAGGAAAACCAGATGAATTAGAAAGTCCGGTGTATGAATATAATCCGATTGAAGAAGATAAGAAACCAAAACAGAACAAAAAGAAAATTCACAAAAGTCATTCTTATGGAATTTTTGACCAAACAATGCAGTGCCAAGCTAATCCAGTAGGAATACAAGAAGCAGTTTCTTATCCACAAGGATATGTGCAAGCAAGATATCCAACAGAAGCTAATTATTATGAACAACCAGCATTAAATATTAATTTACCAAAGCAAGAAACACATAATAAATCTGTTGTTAATCACCAATTTGATGTATCAGCAATTGCAGAGCATTATCATTCGCAATATCCAAATTATACATTTACTAATGATAGTTGTCCTGTTTGTTATCAAGGCGGTTAGTTATTCTAAAATCTAGAACTTAATTATCTATAAGTTCTAGATTTTATTTTGGGGATGTGTTGCATTTTTATAATAAATTAGTTATTATTATAAAGGACTTTATTTAGATACGCACGGTATCGTGTGTATAAAATAATAACACGATGAAAGAATGAAAGGAGTATTAATTATGCCAACAATTAATCAATTGATTCGTAAGCGAAGAAAAGTAAAAGTTAGTAAGTCAAAATCACCGTCATTAGGACGCGGATTAAACTCATTAAAAAAAGAGCAAACTACTAATTTTTCTCCCCAAAAACGAGGAGTATGTTCAAAGGTTGCAACAAGAACGCCAAAGAAACCTAACTCGGCTTTAAGAAAGTATGCTCGTGTGCGACTAACTAATGGTGAAGAAGTAACGGCATACATTTCGGGTGAAGGACATAACCTGCAGGAACATTCAGCGGTAATTATTCAAGGTGGAAGAACGAAAGATTTACCAGGAGTGCGTTATCGGATTATTCGTGGCGCTTTAGATGCAGCTGGTGTTGAAGGACGAAAACAAGGTCGTTCAATTTATGGAACTAAGAAACCTAAAAAGTAATAGTTTAAGAAAGGAGTTATTATATGCGTAAAAGAAGAGCAGAAAAAAGAGATGTTTTACCAGATCCAATATATAATTCAAAGTTGGTTACGAGAGCAATTAATAAAATTATGGTTGATGGTAAAAGAGGAATCGCCCAAACAATTCTTTATCAAGCTTTTGATATTATTAAAGAAAAAACAAATGATGATCCATTGGATATTTTTAATAAAGCATTAAATAATGTTTCACCACAATTAGAGTTGAAAGTAAGAAGAATTGGTGGTGCTAATTATCAAGTACCTATTGAGGTATATGAAGAGCGAAAAATGACATTGAGTCTTAGATGATTAATTAATTATTCACATAGTCGTAATGGAAAATGTATGGAAGAAAAGTTAGCAGCAGAAATTATTGATGCATCAAATGGTACAGGTGGTGCTGTTAAGAAAAAAGATGGCATCGAAAAAATGGCAGAAGCGAACAGAGCCTTTGCTAATTATCGTTGATAATTTAAGAGGAGTAGATAGAGGATGCCAAGAGAATATAGTTTAAAAAAAACTCGCAATATGGGTGTTATAGCCCATATTGATGCTGGTAAGACTACGGTTACTGAGAGAATTTTGGTACATACTAAAAGAATTCGTAGAGCTAGAGAAACCCATAATGGTGGCTCACAAATGGATTGAATGGCTCAAGAACAAGAACGCGGTATTACGATTACTTCAGCAGCAACGACAGCGGTTTGAAGAGATTTCAGAGTTAATCTTATTGATACGCCAGGCCATGTTGATTTTACTGTTGAAGTAGAGCGGTCATTACGAGTATTAGATGGTGCAGTTGTGGTTTTAGATGCCCAGTCAGGTGTGGAACCACAAACAGAAACGGTTTGAAGGCAAGCAAATACTTACAAGGTACCAAGAATTGTGTTTATTAATAAAATGGATAAAATTGGTGCTGACTTCTTATATTCTATTAATACAATTCATGACCGTTTACAAGGTAATGCTCATCCAATTCAATTGCCAATTGGTAGTGAAGATAATTTTGATGGTATTATTGATTTGATTGAAATGAAAGCGTATCATTATAATCAAAATGATGTTCATGAAACAGTAGAGGAAATTCCGATCCCTAATGAGTTACAAGAATTAGTTAAAGAAAAGCGCAGTAGTTTAATTGAAACACTTGCTAAACTTGATGATGAGTTAGCGATGCAATATTTAGAAGGCGAAGCGGTTGGTGTTGAACAAATTAAACGAGCGATTCGTAGTGCTACTTTAACAGCTGAATTCTTTCCTGTTGTTTGTGGATCAGCGTTTAAAAATAAAGGTATTAAGTTATTATTAGATGCGGTTGTTGATTATTTACCATCGCCATTAGATATTCCCGCCATTAAAGGGGTGCTTCGTAATGGTGAAGAAGCAGAAAGAAAAGCATCTGATGATGAACCTTTTGCTGCCTTAGCATTTAAAATTATGACTGACCCTTATGTTGGAAAATTAACTTTCTTTCGTGTTTATTCAGGGGTATTAAACTCAGGTTCTTATATCTTGAATGCTACCAAAGATAAACAACAACGCATTGGAAGATTATTAAAAATGCATGCTAATAACCGTGAAGAAATTCAAGAAGTATATGCTGGTGATATTGCAGCGGCTGTTGGTTTGAAGGATACAACAACTGGGGATACTTTGTGTGATGAGAAGCATGGGATTGTTTTAGAATCAATGATTTTTCCAGAACCAGTTATTTCTTTAGCATTAGAACCAAAAACTAAAGCTGATCAAGATAAAATGAGTTTAGCGTTATCAAAACTTGCTGAAGAGGATCCAACATTTAAAACATGAACTGATAATGAAACTGGACAAACAATTGTTGCGGGAATGGGTGAATTACATCTTGATATTATTGTTGATCGCATGAAACGAGAATTTAAAGTTGAAGTAAATGTTGGAAATCCACAAGTATCATATCGTGAAACTATTAAAGCTTCATCTGATTGTGAAGGTAAATATATTAAACAATCAGGTGGTCGTGGACAATATGGGCATGTATGAATTAAATTTGAACCTAATCCAGATAAAGGATTTGAATTTATTGATAAGATTGTTGGTGGTCGAGTTCCCCGAGAATATATTAGTTCTGTTAAAGCGGGATTAGAAGCTAGTTTATCTGGTGGTGTTTTAGCGGGATATCCATTAATTAATATTAAAGCAACTTTATTTGATGGGTCATATCATGATGTTGATTCATCAGAGATGGCATTTAAGATTGCGGCTTCAATGGCTTTGAAAGAAATTAAGAAGCATTCGCAGCCAGTATTGTTAGAACCAATTATGACTGTTGAAGTTGTAGCACCAGAAACATATTATGGTGATGTGATCGGAAATCTTTCTTCAAGAAGAGGTCAGATTGAAGGCAGTGAGCAAAGAGCTAATATTCAAGTTATTAAAGCTAAAGTACCGTTAGCAGAAATGTTTGGGTATGCAACTGATCTGAGGTCCTTTACACAAGGGAGAGCGAATTATACAATGCAGTTTTCTCACTATCAAGAAACACCAAAATCGGTTAGTGAAAAAATTGTTGCCCAAAATTCAAAACAAGGATAATAATTTTATTGTTAGCAACTTGAAATTTAAGATAAAATATAGATATCTTTTTTAAAAAGTAGTAATAAAAATGAAAGGAAGAAATGAAATGGCAAAAGAAGCATTTTCAAGAAGTAAACCGCATGTTAATATTGGAACAATTGGTCATGTTGACCACGGTAAAACAACTTTAACAGCAGCGATTACTGCGGTATTAGCAAAACAAGGTGGAGCAAAAGCAAGAAAATATGATGAAATTGATGCTGCACCAGAAGAAAAAGCAAGAGGAATTACAATTAATATTGCCCATGTTGATTATGAAACTGAAGCAAGACATTATGGACATATTGATGCTCCAGGGCATGCTGATTATGTAAAAAATATGATTACGGGTGCAAAACAGATGGATGGAGCAATTTTAGTGGTTGCTGCAACTGATGGTGCAATGCCCCAAACTAATGAGCATGTTTTATTGGCTAAAAATGTGGGGATTAAAAAATTAGTTGTTTATTTAAATAAAGTTGATTTACTTGATGATCCTGATCTGCTAATCTTAGCAGAAGAAGATATTAGAGAGTTATTAACTAAACATGGTTTTGATGGTGCCAATACACCAATTATTGAAGGTTCAGCATTAAAAGCATTAAATGGTGATCCCGAACAAGAAGCAAAAATTCTTGAATTAATGAAAGCTGTTGATGAATATATTCCAACGCCAGAGCGAGATTTAGATAAGCCATTTATGATGTCAGTTGGAAGTGTTGTGAGTGTTCCAGGTCGTGGAACCGTGGCTACGGGTCTTGTTGATCGGGGAATATTAAAACCTGGTGAAGCGGTAGAAATTGTTGGGTTTGGTGATAAGGTAATTAAAAGTATTGCTACAAGTATTGAAACTGGTCACAAAACGCTAGATGAAGCTAGAGCTGGTGATAATGTTGGAATCTTATTACGAGGTGTTGAAAAGGATGCCGTACGAAGAGGACAAGTTTTATGTAAACCAGGAACAGTTACGCCTCATAGTAAATTTCAAGCAGAAATTTACTTATTGACAAAAGCTGAAGGTGGTCGTCATACAGCAACTAAAAGTAATTATCAACCACAATTTTACTTACATTCTTCAGATGTAACAGGAACAGTTACCTTACCTGCTGGTGTTGACTTTGTGATGCCGGGTGATAATACTGAAATAACTGTTGAGTTAAATACTAAAGTTGCTTTAGAAGAAGGAACACAATTTGCTATTCGTGAAGGTGGTAAAACCGTAGCTTCAGGAATAATTAATAAGATTTTAGAATAAAAATTTTTAAAAAAACAAACAATGAAAAAGTTATCTATTTCAAATAGATAACTTTTTCATTGTTTAAATTTTAATTCTTAACTCTAGTTAAAAGTTCAACTAGTGTTTTAACCATAACCCCATTACCACGAGAATCGCTATCAGCTGTTCCCGCAATATCTAAGTGAATGAAAGGTTTTTCTTCAACAAATTCTTGTAAGAAAGCGGCTGCTTGTGAAGACCCCATATCCCGAATTTTTCCAATATTTGCTAAGTCAGCTATTTGTGAGCATTGTATTTCTTCAATATTTTCTTTGTATATCGGCATTCTTCAAATGCGTTCTTTGCTTAAATTACTTGCTTGTTCAAATTGGTGGTAAAAATCATTGTTATTACTAAATACACCTGTAGCATGTTTTCCTAGCGATACTACGATTGCTCCGGTTAAAGTAGCAACATCAATAATTTTAGTAGCGTTGCTATTTCTAATGGCATAAGTAATTCCGTCAGCTAAAACTAAGCGTCCTTCAGCATCGGTATTTAAGATTTCAACGGTTTTGCCGTTCATTGCGGTTGCCACAGCTTCAACTAAGGTGGCGTGGCCGCCAATGCGATTTTCAGTTAAACAGGCAACAGCAACAACATTAATTGCGGGTTTAATTTTAGCAATGGCTAATAATGTTGAACAAACAATTGCTGCTCCTGACATATCAAATTTCATATTAATCATTGAAGCTGCTGGTTTTAATGAATAACCACCTGAATCAAAGGTAATTCCTTTGCCGACTAAACCAATTTTTTCTTTGCTGTTAGTATTTCCTGTGTATTCAATTACAACAACTCGGGGGTCATTGTGGCTACCATTAGCAACAGCTAATAAAAGACCCATTTTATTTTCAATAATTGCTTTTTTATCTAAAATAGTAATTTTAGCATTATTAATGCCTTCAAAAACTTTTTGAATATCTTGGGCAAAGATTTCTGGATACATTAAGTTTGGCGGTGTATCTTGTAAGTTTCTTGTTAAATTAACACTATCTAGTTTAATTTGAGCAATGTTAAAAATTTCAGTGCTATCACTAATATTAGTAATTAGAAGGTAGTTTGTTTTTTCTTGCTTTTTTTCTTGTTTATAAGATATTACTTGATGTTGGGTATATAAAATGGCTTCACTAATGGCTTGTAATGCCAATTGTTCATTAAAATCATCAGTTGTAAAACTAGCAACATCAATATTTAATTCCCGAGTGTTGGCACTGCTAAATTTTTTCATTCAGTGCTGTAATTTACAAAATGTCATTTTCTTTTCTTTAAAGTAAACGAAAAGGATTTTTTCTGAGTCGATTAAGGTTGTATTTCCTTCAGATTTTTCAACGGCGCCCTTAATTGCTTCGCCTTCAAAAATAGCTTTTAAAGTTACAATGTTTTGTTGTGATTCTTTTGTTAAGTTAATCATATTTATCCTCCTAATAATAAAATTATATAAATTATAACACTTTTGATTGCACAAATGCCGTAATATATTGATATAATCATAAAATAGATTAATAAGGGAAGAGGATATAACTAATGAAACGAATTAATGCTGATAAAAAGTATCAATGAGATTTAAGTTATTTATTTACTAGTGATGATGATTGAACGAAGGCGTTACAAAATTATATTAGTCATTATAGTAAATTGTATAATTTAAAAGGAAAATTACATCAACAAGAAAATTTTAAGCAATATGTTTTATTGTCAGAGGCGGGAGAAATTTTAGGTGCAAAACTTTCGCAATATTTACATTATGGTAGTTTAGATACTACTGATGAACGATTTATTAATTTAAGTAATTTAATGATGAATGAATCTTTAAAAATTCAAACTAAGATGTCATTTGTTGAACCGGAATTAAAACAAATTGGTGCAGAAAAAATTATGCAAATGTTAGCAAATGATGCGGAATTAAAAAATTTTGAATATGATTTTCGGTCATTTTTTGAAAAAGTAAAATATTTATTAACAGAAGAACAAGAGGAATTATTAAACAATGTTGCTAAAACGCGAAGTACTAGTTATCAACTTTATGATTTATTAGCGTATGCTGATAAGGAAAAACAATATCTTGATTATGATGGTGAAAAACAGGAATTAACAGAATCATTAGCAACTTCAATAGCACAATTATCGCGCCCCAAAGAAGATCAAAAATTACGACGAGAAACTAGTATGTTATTAAACAAACATTTAATTACAAAGAAACATTCATTAGCTAAAGTGTATGAAGATATTATTCAATATAGTGTTGAAGAAGTTAAATTAAGAAATTATGAAAGTTCATTGCAAGCATCATTATTAGGTGACAAGGTGTTGCCAGATATGTATATAACTTTATTAGAAGTTGGAAAAGCATATATTCATTTATATCGGCGTTTTATTAAAATTAAACAAAAATATTTTCAATTAGATAAATTTTATGCGACTGATAGTCATTTATTAATGATGAATAAAACAGAAAATAATAAGTATACTGTGATGCAAGGTATTGCGATGGTAAAAGCAGCTTTTCAACCATTGGGAGCAGAATATTTAACGATGTTAGATATCGCTTTATTAGCAGGGCGGATTGATTATTTTGAAGATACTAACAAACGTGGGGGGGCATATTCATCATCAGGTAAAGGTGTTGAACCAATTATTTTAATGAATTGAGATGATTCATTACGATCTGTTGCTACTTTAGCACATGAATTAGGTCATTCCGTGCATACATTATTTTCTAATAAATATCAACCGCCTAATTTAGCACAATATCCGATTATTTTAGCGGAAGTGGCATCGACTTTTAATGAGCATCTTTTATTCAAATATCTGTATACGCAAGCTAAAGAAAAAGATGAACAAATTTATTTATTGGAAACAAGAATTAATGATTTAATGGCTACTTTCTTTCGTCAAATTCAGTTTGCTAAGTTTGAATGGGAAGCTCATAAATTAGTTGAACAAGAGCAACCGATTAATGCTAGTATTTTAGCAAAACTGTTTAAAGATGTTTCAATTGAGTATGGTTATGATGTTTATGATGAAATTGCTGATGATAGTATTTATATTTATGCTTGACCACGAATTTTACATTTCTTTAATTCCTCTTATTATGTTTATAAATATGCTACTTCGGTAACAACTTCGTTTAAGTTATATGATGATTTTGAAAAGGGCAATAAAGATAACATTTTGAATTTTCTTAAAGCAGGGGGTCATAAAGAACCAATGTTAATTTTGCAAGATGTTGTTGGTATTGATTTATCACTGGAAGCAACCTATGTACCGTTAATGGAGCATTTGGAGCAACTATTGGATGAATTGGAAAAATTATTACAGCTTTAAAATAATAACTAAATTAGCTTGTTTAGATGTTATGATCAAATAGCAATTAGCTGATAACGAGTAAGAAGTTAATAAAATAATATTATTTTGTTTTAATTTTATCAAGAGTTTTCGACAAAATTAAAAAATTTTTGTTGTGTAAAAATTCAATAATATGATAAAATGGTAACGAATAAAAATGACAATAACAAGAAAGGCAAGATTAGTTTAGTAATTAAATAATATAATTAGCTGATTGTTTTACTTCTTCAAAGCAATACCTAAGAAAACTAAACGCGACCAATTTTTATTAAAAATTTTTAATTTTGTCGAAAACTCTTGATATTTATTGAATAGACTTCTTGCAAAATTAATTTAAAATATAATTGAATTGTTGTTTTTAATAAAAAGGTGGAATTTAAATGAAATTTAAAAAAAATAATCAAATAAGTGATAAAAATTTTTTAAGATTAACTGGTATTAAACATACTACTTTTAATAAAATGCTAGAAATTTTAAAAATAGAAGAATTAAAAAAGAGATTTCGTCGCGGAAGAACCAATAAATTATCATTAGAAAATCGTATTTTAATGACTTTAGAATATTGAAGAGAATATAGAACTTATTTTCATATTGCAAAAAGTTATGATATTAGTGAAAGTAGTTGTTATAGAAATATCAAATGAATTGAAGACACTTTAATAAAACACCCTAATTTTCAACAACTTACTGGTCAAAAATCACTATTAAAAGATTATTTCAAAGATAAGACTGTTATAATTGATGTAACTGAAAGCCAAATCCAACGCCCAAAAAAAGACAAAAACAGCACTACTCAGGAAAAAAGAAAAAACACACAATAAAAACACAAGTTATAATTGAAAAAGATAGTAAAAAAATTATTAGTTCTGATTTTTCTTATGGTAAAAACCATGACTTTAAAATTTTAAAAGATTCAAAAATTAAATTTTTACCAGAAACAACTGTTTTAGTGGATTTAGGTTATCAAGGCATACAAAAAATTAATCATAATGTTTTAATTCCTAAAAGAAAATCAAAGAAAAACCCTTTAAATAAAGAAGAAAAGCAAAATAATGAGCGAATTTCAAAAATGAGAATTGTTATTGAAAATGTTTTTGCTATACTTAAAAAATTTAAAATTATTAGTGAAAAATATCGAAATCGTAGAAAAAGATTTGCTTTAAGATTTAATTTAATAGCTTCAATTTATAATTTACAACTATTAGTTTAAATATATTTGATAATTTAAAATTTCAGTCTTTTTTTATTGTAAATAATAATTTTTATTATGTTTTAATGACAAAATATTTGTAAAAATAATCTAAAAATTATTTTAATAACACTTTTATATTTATTTTAAATTTAAAAATTATAATTATCATATTAATTTTGCAAGAAGTCTAATATACTTAATTTTAGGTATATTTTAATATGATAGAGGTGGATAATAATTATGGAAAAAATAATTCAAGAACTAGTAAATACTTTAACAGATGATCAATTTTTAGAATTTTATGAAAAAGTCAAACAACAAGCAGAATTAATAAAAAAACAAAAACGTTTAAATGAAATTGATCAAAAATTTAGAGCGCAAGGTATTAAATGCCCTAAATGTGAATCTTACCATTGCGTTAAAAATGGACATAATTCAGAAGGAAAACAAAAATATTTATGTAAAAATTGCCGTGCAAGTTTTGACGCTTTTCGTAATCATTTTATTTATTGAAGTCATTTAAATTATGAACAATGAAATTTATTGATTCAAATTTCATTGCTGGGGCAATCTAGTAAAACAATTTCTCGTTTTATTAAAACTACATTAAAAACTGCTTGATATAATCGTCAAAAATTAATGAAATCAAAACAATTAGAAAATACCCAATTAAAATTTAAAAAATTATCTGGTAAAATCCAAATCGATGAAACATTTATTAGACTTGGTACATAACTATAACTAGCTTAATTCAAAATTATATATTCCTGAAATTAAGTTAAATCGTAATCCAAATCTTCTAATCTTATTGTGATAACGATAAACTAGTATTTTAAATCTTTTTAATCTAGCAAAAACATGTTCAATGACAATTCTAACTTTACTTAAAAAGCTATTATATTCCTTTTTATCTGGATTTAAAGGATTATTTTTACTCTTTTTAATTGGCAATAATGTATTTTTATGAACATTTTGCAAACCTTGATATCCTGAATCGGCAATTAATTCTAATTTTGGATTTATAAGTGTATTTGATTTTAAAAATAACTTATAATCATGAGTACTGCCATAACAAAAATCTACTGAAATAATTTTATTGTTAAATAAATCAATAATTATTTGCGATTTTAATGAATGTTGCCTTTTCTTACCAGAAAATAATAATTTTAGTTTTTTTTAATTCTTTCAATTGGAATTTCTGTAGCATCAATTGCTAATAAATTATTAGTAGTACCCTTATTTTCTAATAATATCTTTTTGCCAGGTATATGAAAGTGACTATTTTTTATTAGAGTATTTTCAACTCAAAAGATATTACGAATACAACTAACATGACTAATATTATATTTTTTTGCAATAATACGATATGTACTATATTCTTTTCAGTATTCTAAAGTCATAAGTAATCTTTGCTCTATTGATAATTTATTTGGTCTACCACCAATTTGTTTTTGTTTAGCTTCACCTTCTTTTAAAATTTCTACCATTTTCATGAAAGTTTTATATTTTATGCCTATTAAACTATAAAATTCGTTTTCGTCTTTGTATTTATCTAACATTTGTACTTCACCTAGGAAATAATATTATCAAAATAGTAGATAAAATTAAAGGTTATGTACCAAGTCTATTAAAGAAATCCATAAAGGAAATTTCAAATATAAAACTGATCCACGAAGAATTCACCTTGACCCATTCGCAACTAATACTAAATGCTGTATTCAAATGGCAATTGATAATAATAACAATATTTATGTTAAATCCACAAACACCAAACGTTTACAAAAACAATGAGTTATTGAAAATATGAACAAAGAATTAATTAACGAAAATTCAATTATTACTTCTGATATGCAAAAATTATATTTTTTAGTAGCAAAACAAACAAATTCTACTTTATGTGTAACTAAAACAACAATTAATCCTGAAGCTAGTTATCGTAACTTAAATAAAATCAGTAAATTACAATCTAGTCTTAAAGAAGCCTTAATTCATTATCATGGTTTAGGTTTTACTAATATTCAAAATTATTTAAATCTCTGAAAATGAAAATACCAACATAAGGGTTTAACTCCAAACCAACAAACAGCGGTATTATATATTTTAATATATAAAAAAGTTAAAGTAAAAATAGTAATTTTACATAAAAGCCTTTTAAAATTATCAAGTTGATGATTTTTTTTATTTTATCAAGAGTTTTCGACAAAATTAAAATTAAAAATTTAATAATATTTCATTAACTATGTTATAATTACATGATATGAAAAACTATTATAGGATTTGAAAATGAAACCACAAGCAGTACTTTTAAAATATAATTTACATCCGATGAAAAAATGAGGACAGAATTTTTTAAATAATGAGCAAATCGTTAATCAAATTATGAATAGTTTTAGATGTGAGAATACTGATGGCATTTTAGAAATTGGAACCGGATTAGGAATAATGACAGTTAGTCTTTTAAAAAAGGCACAAAAAGTAGTTAGTATTGAAATTGATAAAAAATTAATTCCAATTTTAAATGAACAATTTAAAAATGAAGCAAATTTTAAACTTATTAATGATGATTTTTTAAATATTAATTTACCATTATTAATTAAAGAACATTTTGTTAATATTAAACGAGTTCATATTGTTGCTAATTTACCATATTATTTAACTTCACCAATTTTATTTAAATTATTAGATAATGTTCAATATTTTACGAGTTTTACATTAATGATGCAAAAGGAAGTAGTTCAAAGAATTACTAGTTTACCAAATAATAAAGCATATAGTAATTTAAGTGTAATTTGTCAGTATTATAGTAAAGTGAGTATTCCTTTAAAAGTAAGTCGTCATAATTTTTTTCCTGAACCTAATGTTGATAGTTGAATTGTTCATTTTGCTTTACAAAAAAATTATCAAGTTGATAATGAAAGAGAATTTAATGATTTTGTTCGCAAATTATTTGCTATGAAAAGAAAAACTTTACTTAATAATTTAAATGTGATTACTAATAATAAACAAATTTCTGAATCATTAATTTTAAAATTAAATTTACCTTTAACCATTAGAAGCGAACAGTTAACAATTGAAGAGTTTATCAATTTATACCATTTTGTTAAAGATAATGGTAATATAATATTTACGAGGAGGTCATTTAATGACAAATAATAGTTATGAGCATGTTGCTTTTTTTGGATTGAATGCTAGTAAAAAATTAGCACAAGAAATTTGTAATATTCTTAAAGTTCCTTTACAGGAAGCAAAAGTAAATAATTTTGCGGATGGTGAGATTTCTGTTGAATCTTTAATGTCAGTTCGTGGTAAAGATGTTTATGTAATTCAATCAACATCATTTCCAGTTAATGAAAATTTAATGCAATTATTAATTTTTATTGATGCTTTAAAACGAGCATCAGCTAATAAAATTAATGTTGTAATTCCATATTTTGGTTATGCACGACAAGATTGGAAAGCAAAAGGTCGTCAACCAATTACTGCCAAGTTAGTAGCTAATATGTTAACTGGTGCTGGTGCTGATCGGATTATGTTAGTTGACATTCATTCATCACAAATTCAAGGTTTTTTTGATATTCCTGTTGATGATTTACGGTCAAGTCATGATTTTGCGGAATATTTTTTAGAAAAAAAACTTAATAATGTTGTTGTAGTATCGCCAGATCATGGTGGTGTTACCCGAGCGCGACATTTAACAACTTATTTACCTGGTGAATTAGCAGTTGTTGTTAAAAAACGCCCTGAACCTAATGTTAGTGAAGTTGAATTTGTGCTTGGTGATATTAAAGATAAAAACTGTATTATTATTGATGATATGATTGATACGGGTGGTACCATTGTTAATGCAGCGAAAGCATTAAAAGATGGTGGTGCCAAAACTGTTTATATTGCTGCCACGCATCCAATATTTAGTGGTAAAGCTGTGGAACGGTTAAAAAATGCGGTTGCTAGTGGTCTTGTTAATGAAGTTGTTGTTACTAATTCAATTGAATTGTTAGAAGCAAAAAAATTTACTGGTTTAAAAATAATTTCTATTGCTAGTTTTTTAGCGAAGATGATTAATGCTTCTATTAATTGTGAATCATTGTCAGAAATATATGCTACTCGTTCAAAAAAATTATCAAATTTACAGGAGTAATAGTGAATTAACTCGCATTCTAGCGAGTTTTGTTTATTTAATGAATTTTTTGCGAAAGGTTAAAAAAATGAAATTAATTGTAGGTTTAGGAAACCCTGATAAAGAATATATCCATACGCGACATAATATTGGTTTTCAAATTATTGATGCTTTAGTTAAAAAATGAAATATTAAGTTAGATAGTAAAAAAATGGATGGTCAATATGGTAAAACAATTAAAAATAATGAAAGTATTATTTTGTTAAAACCATTAACATATATGAATTTATCAGGATATAGTGTTTCATCAATAACTAATTATTTTAAAATTGCAGTATCCGATATCATTGTTATTTATGATGATATTGATTTACAACTTGGAGTTATAAAATTACGGCATGGCGGTAGTAGCGGTGGGCATAACGGTATTAATAGCATTATTAATAGTTTAAATAGTAATAAAATTAAACGGATTAAAATTGGTATTGGTAAAGATAATGCTTATGATACTAGTTCTTGGGTTTTAGGTAAATTTACTAATAAAGAAAAACCAATCATTGATGAGACAGTTAATAAAGTTTTAAATATTATTGATGATTTTGTTGTTGATTTTAATTTTGAAAGAGTTATGAATATTTATAATTAAGTTTTGTAGTAAAATACAAGTAATAATAAAATAGTTAAAGGAAGTAATGAAATGAAAAATACATTAGCAATTATTGGTAGTCAATGAGGTGATGAAGGAAAAGGCAAAATAAGTGATTATTTTGCGCAAAATAGTGCCGTTATTGTTCGCTGAGCTGGTGGTGATAATGCTGGTCATACAATAGTTTTTAATAATGAAAAATATAAGTTAAATTTAGTTCCGTCAGGAATATTTAATGAGCAAGCAATTAATATTATTGCTAATGGTTGTGTTATTAATTTAGAAAAGTTAATTATAGAAATTAAAAGCTTACAAGATAAGGGTTTTTCATGTCGTAATTTAAAAATTTCGAATCGTGCTCATGTCATTATGCCATATCATTTAAAAATTGATGAATATCAAGAAGCAAAGCGAAAAAATATTATTGGGACAACTAAAAGAGGCATTGGGCCCACATATGAAGATAAAATCACAAGAATAGGTATTAGAATTTGTGATTTAGAAAATCCATTAACATTAAAAGCAAAATTAGAAAATGTTATTGCGATTAAAGAAGATATTTTAAAACAAATATATCAAGATAATTTGTCTATTATAGTAGATGATTTATTAAAACAATGTCAAGAGTGATATGCGGTAATTAAACAATATGTTTGTGATACTTCATTATTATTAAATAATTTAATTAAAGCAAATCAAAAAGTATTATTTGAAGGTGCCCAAGGGGTAATGCTAGATATTGACCACGGAACATATCCTTTTGTTACTAGTTCTAATCCATCAGCATCATCAATTGCTGTTGGGGCAGGGATTGCTCTGTGAATGGTTAATAATATATTAGCAATTAGTAAACCATATAATACTCGTGTTGGTAATGGTGTATTAATTACGGAAATGAATGCTGAAATAGCCCATACAATTAGAGAAGTTGGTAAAGAATATGGTACGGTATCATTACGACCACGCCGGATTGGTTGATTAGATATTGTTGTTTTACAATACGCAACTCGTGTTAATGGGTTTACATCATTAGCAATTATGCTTTTAGATGTTTTAAGCAATATTAAATTATTAAAATTATGTGTTGCTTATATTTATAAGGGTGAAAAAATTAATTATATTCCCGCTGATATTGAAGAGTATGAAAAATGTCAACCAGTTTATATGGAATTAGCTGGTTGAGAAGCGGATATTACAAAAGTAAAATCGTGAGCAGAATTACCTGAAAATGCTAAAATTTATTTGCAAACAATTAGTAAATTAGTTGATTTACCATTGGCATTATTTTCTGTTGGTCCAGATCGTGAACAAACAATTTTATTAACTGAAATATTTTAAGAAAAAAAGAGGTTTTAATTAATGGCAACAGCAACAGTAGCAATTTTTTTAGCAACTGGTTATGAAGAAATTGAAGCAATAACTGTTATTGATATTTTACGAAGAGCAAAAATTAATATTGATATTATTAGTAGTGAAAATAAAGATTTTATTGTGGGTGCTAATAATATTACTATTAAAAGTGATTATTATTTTAGTCAAATGCCTAATGATTATGCGATGCTAATTTTACCTGGTGGAGCGACCGGTGTTAATAATTTACAAAAAAATGAACATTTAATGAACTTATTAAAAACATTTAATAAACAAAATAAATTTATTGCTGCGATTTGTGCTGCCCCGCAAATTTTAGGATTGTTAGGTATTGCTAATAATAAGAATATTAGTGTTTATCCTGAGTGTTTCAATGGTTTAGAAACTGCTAAAATTATTAGCAATGAAGCGGTTGTTATTGATGGTCATATTATTACGGCATCATCAGCTGGTGTTGCGATTAAGTTTGCTTTACAACTAGTCGCAATATTAACTAATGATAATATTAAAGAAATGGTTACAAAGCAGTTAGTAATTTTATAAATTTATTTTCATAAAGGAGGAACAAAGATGATTAAGCGTTATCAAACAAAAGAAATGAAAGTGATTTGAAGTGAAGAAAAGAAATATGATACTTGATTAAAAGTAGAATTATTAGTGTGTGATGCCTGAGGTAACTTAGGATTAATTAATAAATCTGATTTAAAAAAATTGAAAAAAGTTAAAGTTGATTTAAAATTAATGAATAGTTTAGAAAAGCAAACACAACATGATATGGTTGCTTTTACAAGAATGTTATCACATAGTTTAGAAAATGAAAAACGCTGAATTCATTTAGGATTAACTTCAACTGATGTTGTTGATACCGCCCAAAATTATTTAATTAAGCAAGCAAACGATGTTATTGTTAAAGAACTGCAAAAATTATTAGATAATTTAAAACTAAAAGCGTTAAAATATCGGAATTTAATTTGTATTGGCAGAACACATGGCATATTTGCTGAACCGACTTCTTTTGGTTTAAAATTTGTTTTATGGTATGAAGAAATTAATCGGCAAGTGGAAAGATTTTTGTTAGCGCGTAAGCAAATTGAAGTTATTAAAATTTCTGGTGCGGTTGGTAATTATGCGAATGTTGAACCAGTTGTGGAGGATTATGTCAGACAAGAGTTAGAATTAGGCGTTGATAATATTTCAACACAAGTAACCCAAAGAGATCGGCATGCGTTTCTTTTTAGTGTTTTTGCAAATATTGCTTCCACATTAGAAAAAATTGCTCTTGAAATTCGTCATAGTCAGCGAAGTGAAGTTGATGAAATTCGCGAAGGATTTTCATTAAACCAAAAAGGTTCTAGCGCGATGCCTCATAAACAAAATCCAATTGGGAGTGAAAATATTTGTGGATTAGCGCGTTTGATTCGTGCTAATAGTGTTGTTGCTTATGAAAATAATTTGTTATGAAATGAAAGAGATATTTCGCATAGTTCTAATGAAAGAATAATTATTAGTGGAACATTTTCATTATTACATTTTATTTTAAAGCGGATGAATACGATTCTTAATCTTTTAGAAGTTAATGAAAAAAATATTGCTTTAAATATTAAAAAAACATTTAATACTTTTTTTAGTCAAAGATTATTATTAGAAATTATTAAGAAAACTCAATTTTCTCGTGAAGAAATTTATGATTTTTTACAAGAGTGTACTTTTGCTAGTTTAAAAGAAAAACGCGATTTTAAGGAAATTGTTAAAGAATATAAAATTTCTAAATATTTAGATGATGAGCAATTAGAAAAATGTTTTGATATTAATTATTTTGTTCGTAATGTTAATATTATTTATGAACGAGTTTTTCCTAAAACGGAATAGGATAAGATAATAATGATTCAGAAAAGTTTTCGTAATGAGCGACCAGCGCTATATTTAGTCGCAACACCAATTGGCAATTTAAAAGAGTTAAATAGTCGGATTGCAGAAACTTTACAACTGGTTGTTGTAATTTTTTGTGAAGATACAAGAGTAAGTAATAAAATATTACAGCATTTTAATATTAAGAAAAAACTTATTTCATTACATCAACATAATGAAAAAGAACGAATTGATTTAGTATTACAATTTTTAAATAATAATCAATCAGTTGCTTTGCTAAGCGATGCGGGCTATCCATTAATATCGGATCCCGGATATCAATTAGTCCAAGCAGTAATTGCTAAGGAATATAATGTTGTTAGTATTAGTGGTTCTAGTGCGTTATTAAATGCTTTAGTTTGTTCAGGATTATCACCATATCCGTTTTCCTTTTGAGGTTTTTTAGACCACAAAGTAGGAAAACTTAAACAACAAGTTGAACAATTAAAATATCGTTCTGAATCGTTAATTTTTTATGTTGGGGTGCATCATTTAGAAAAAACATTAAGGGTAATGAAAGAAATTTTAGGTAATCGTGATGTTTGTTTAGCAAGAGAGTTAACGAAGATGTATGAAACTATTTATCGAATGCCATTAAATGATATTATTAACCTTGATTTAGCTTCATTAAAGGGTGAATTTGTGTTAATTGTTAAAGGATATGAAGCGGTAGCTGATTATCGTTCTTTAACTATTAAAGACCACATTATCTTAGTAGCTAAAAAGCAAAATATTACTATTAAAGAAGCAATTAAGGAAGTAGCAAATATGCGAAATCTTCCTAAAAGTCTTGTATATCAAGTCTATCATCAAGAGTAACCAGGAGGGGCGCATAAATTTTTGTTAGGTGGGAAAATATTTGAATAAGTATTAAGGCAGTCAGCAATGATTGTCTTTTTATTTTATAAGATGTTAAAAATTTGTTCTTTGAAAATTAAATACAAGTGAATTAATAATGTTGGTATGTATTAAAGCACGATAAATTGTGGGTGGTCGCCATAACCAAAAGAAGTTTACCAGTTAATAGATAACATCCTATTAGCTATAGCAATTTGTTTCGTTTTGCAATAAAAAAATGAATGGGTGGATTTCCTAAAAATATACACGCTATTAAATTAGTTCCAAGGGTAGGATGCGGACATTAAAGTGTAGAAATTTCTATATAGGGGATATACTAAGTTTAAAATTATTAAAATCTTTATCTAATTAAAAAACAAAATTTACTAACAAAGCTTGTTAAACACTTAAATCTGCGATATATAAGTGTTTAAAAAACTAAATTAACTAACAACTTAGTTAATATAACTTAGTTTATTAATAAGAAAGGTAATTTACTATGAAAAACATTGAAAACATTTTCTTAAATACGAAAAAATATCTCTTAAAAGAAACACAAAACGCAATGCTTATTAAAGCGCCAAAAATTCCATGATTTAATGAACAAATCGGCATTTGGTTTCCAAAGCGATTTGTTTATAAAGGAAAATATGAAAATTCGATTTGTATTGGAATAATAAAAGATAGTAAATATCAAGTAATTTCAATTAATCAACAAGAACAAGAAACCAAGTTAATTAAAGGCCAAGAATTATTAGGTTTCTTCATTGCCGAAAAAGAAAACAACAAAAAAGATATAAATTATAACTATTTTAAAGGAGATTAAAAATGAATATTGTTTTAATTTTGTCGAAAACTCTTGATATTTATTGGATATACTTAATTTTAGGTATATTTTAATATGATAGAGGTGGATAATAATAAAAATGATGATAGTTGAATTAATTATAAAGGTAATGCTGTAACAAATAAATATAATAGATTTAAGTAAGTAAAAATATTAGTTAAAATTTAATAATAATTAATAATTTTTTATTTTAATTTTGTCGAAAACTCTTGATATTTATTGAATATACTTAATTTTAGGTATATTTTAATATGATAGAGGTGGATAATAATTATGGAAAAAATAATTCAAGAACTAGTAAATACTTTAACAGATGATCAATTTTTAGAATTTTATGAAAAAGTCAAACAACAAGCAGAATTAATAAAAAAACAAAAACGTTTAAATGAAATTGATCAAAAATTTAGAGCGCACGGTATTAAATGCCCTAAATGTGAATCTTACCATTGCGTTAAAAATGGACATAATTCAGAAGGAAAACAAAAATATTTATGTAAAAATTGTCGTGCAAGTTTTGACGCTTTTCGTAATCATTTTATTTATTGAAGTCATTTAAATTATGAACAATGAAATTTATTGATTCAAATTTCATTGCTGGGGCAATCTAGTAAAACAATTTCTCGTTTTATTAAAACTACATTAAAAACTGCTTGATATAATCGTCAAAAATTAATGAAATCAAAACAATTAGAAAATACCCAATTAAAATTTAAAAAATTATCTGGTAAAATCCAAATCGATGAAACATTCATTAAAGAAATCCATAAAGGAAATTTCAAATATAAAACTGATCCACGAAGAATTCACCTTGACCCATTCGCAACTAATACTAAATGCTGTATTCAAATGGCAATTGATAATAATAACAATATTTATGTTAAATCCACAAACACCAAACGTTTACAAAAACAATGAGTTATTGAAAATATGAACAAAGAATTAATTAACGAAAATTCAATTATTACTTCTGATATGCAAAAATTATATTTTTTAGTAGCAAAACAAACAAATTCTACTTTATGTGTAACTAAAACAACAATTAATCCTGAAGCTAGTTATCGTAACTTAAATAAAATCAGTAAATTACAATCTAGTCTTAAAGAAGCCTTAATTCATTATCATGGTTTAGGTTTTACTAATATTCAAAATTATTTAAATCTCTGAAAATGAAAATACCAACATAAGGGTTTAACTCCAAACCAACAAACAGCGGTATTATATTTTAATGTATAAAAAAGTTAAAGTAAAAATAGTAATTTTACATAAAAGCCTTTTAAAATTATCAAGTTGATGATTTTTTTTATTTTATCAAGAGTTTTCGACAAAATTAAAAGAATATTGCAATTGGACTAATATTTATTATTATCAGCATCATGTTATCGGCATATTTTGCTTATAAAATTTATGCCAAAATAAAAATGCGAATTAAATATAAAAATGCCAGTAAAAATAATACTGGTAATTTCACAAAAGATGAAAAAGTGTTTATTGCCCGCTTTGAAGAATGAGTTAAAGCCCCTAATTCAAAAGAAAATAACAAGGATAAAAAATAATGTTTTGAGAAATTATTATGGAATTCTTAAAACTGTTTGTTCCGATAGAAAAAATGCCCGCACAAGTTGCGTTTATTGCCGGATTAATTATTATCATTACTTTTCTTTTCGCCTTAATTTCAATTATGTATTTACCAATAAAAATGATTTTTGGGAGATAAAAAATGACAATAAATTTAAAAGAATTTAATTGAAAACAAATTAAACAAACTTTCTGAGATTTATTTATTCAAATTACAACTATTCCGGCTCATATTAGTGGTGGTAAAGAAATTGATTTAACTCAAGAAACACTTTGACTTTTAATAGCAAACATTGCCTTTTGATTATTAACAGCAATTATGGTGTGATTTATTCTAATGTTACTTTGAAAAACCATATCAGTATTTAGATAAAGACAAATGACGAATGCCTTAAAAAGAAAGGGGGTGATTATATGATTGAAACTTTCTTAACAGAAGCACCAGCAGTAACAAAAATAACAGCTAGTGACGCGATGGCTAAATTATGAAATGCGATTATAACAGCGTTTACTAAAATGTGAGAAATTATTGCTGTTAATATGCCACAAGTTGGTAACTTCTTTGCTGATTACTGAATATTCATTTTTCCATTTATTTTGGCAATATTCTTTATTTGCTTTAAAATGTTTGAAAAATTACTTGGAGCAGTACGCTAATAAAAAAATAAAGTGAGGTGCAAGATGAAATTTTGCAAATGAATAATAGAAAAAAATAACCATTTTATTGAATTAAATCGCACCTCTTTTTTAATTTTATGACATTGTGGAGCGATTTGATATATTTACAACGGTTATTTTAAAAACATTGTAAGCTATTTATTTTTAGCAGGTTGTATTTTAATTTTCCTTTTCAAAATTGGTAATTTAACACAAATCAACAAAGTTATTAACTTCTTAAAAAACTCACCATTAAACATCGTTATTGGTTCATTAGGAACTGGAAAAACTGCCTTTCTAAGGTATACGCATCAAAATTACTAAAAAAGAAAAAATATCATATCGCCTCAACCTTTCCATTACTAGAAACCCAAAAATTAAGTTTAGGGCATATGGGATTGTTAGACTTTGATTATCCAGTATTGCCAGACAAAACCTTACTTTTGTGAGATGAAACCAATTTATTTTTAGAAGGAACCGATTGAGAAAAAAATAATACCAAAAACGAAGAAACCGGTATTCAAGAATATTTCGCTCTGGCACAGCATTTTGGGGTCATATTGGTCTCGCTAGCGGTCAAAGAGATAAGCATATATGAGTTTAAAGTTCGTGATATTGCCAATAATGTGATTGTGGGAATTCGTAAAAAACCCGTTAATATTTTTCGCCCCTACTTAAAAGTTATCTATGGCACCTTTACGAGCATTGAAGAATATGAACGCTGACGAAACACCTTAATTGATGCTAAAAATAGTAAAAAAGGGCGTCGCATTAAATATCGTGATATTCCTGAACTTGATATCTATTTTTTAAACTAAAAATTCCCCTGCCAATACTTAACACTTACAATTCTTTTTACCTAGCATTTTTAAGAGATTACTTAAATGCAAAAGTAAATTCTGACTATGAAGACAAATACTATACCGACACAGCAATTGATTTAGAAGACTTGGAATACTTAAAAATGGATAAATTTAGCAAATTTTTAAGAAAAATGAAAGAAAAGGAATAATATAAAAAATGGAAAATCTTGCAAAAATGGCCGACTTTCTCGCTCAAATGCTTTATAAAGTTTTTGATTTAATTTGAAGTCTTAAAGTACCAGGAACAAATATTCAACTAATATTTCCTCTATTCTTAACGCTGGCTGTAGAATTTCTTATGGCAATTATTCTTGAATTTGGTAGTCAACAAGTTAATTTAGAAAGACAACGCCAATATGCGGTTAAAAATAAGGGGCGTTTAAGTGCGTGAGGAAAAGCCAAAAAACAAATAAAACCAATAAAAACAAAACAAGGTAACTAAAAATGTTTAAACTAATTATTATTTTTATCTTAATAACTGTTCTCGGACTTTTGGCTGGTAGTCATTTTGAAACTTTAACAAACTATATTAGCGAGGGACTTGCCAATTTCCAAAAGTTTATTACTAGCAATTTAACAATTTTAGAACTATTTAAACCAATGGCCCGGACATTTTCGCAACATCCAATCTTTATCATTCTTGGTGTCACTTGTGTACTTATTGCTTTATTTATTAGACTTCTTGCAAAATTAATTTAAAATATAATTGAATTGTTGTTTTTAATAAAAAGGTGGAATTTAAATGAAATTTAAAAAAAATAATCAAATAAGTGATAAAAATTTTTTAAGATTAACTGGTATTAAACATACTACTTTTAATAAAATGCTAGAAATTTTAAAAATAGAAGAATTAAAAAAGAGATTTCGTCGCGGAAGAACCAATAAATTATCATTAGAAAATCGTATTTTAATGACTTTAGAATATTGAAGAGAATATAGAACTTATTTTCATATTGCAAAAAGTTATGATATTAGTGAAAGTAGTTGTTATAGAAATATCAAATGAATTGAAGACACTTTAATAAAACACCCTAATTTTCAACAACTTACTGGTCAAAAATCACTATTAAAAGATTATTTCAAAGATAAGACTGTTATAATTGATGTAACTGAAAGCCAAATCCAACGCCCAAAAAAAGACAAAAACAGCACTACTCAGGAAAAAAGAAAAAACACACAATAAAAACACAAGTTATAATTGAAAAAGATAGTAAAAAAATTATTAGTTCTGATTTTTCTTATGGTAAAAACCATGACTTTAAAATTTTAAAAGATTCAAAAATTAAATTTTTACCAGAAACAACTGTTTTAGTGGATTTAGGTTATCAAGGCATACAAAAAATTAATCATAATGTTTTAATTCCTAAAAGAAAATCAAAGAAAAACCCTTTAAATAAAGAAGAAAAGCAAAATAATGAGCGAATTTCAAAAATGAGAATTGTTATTGAAAATGTTTTTGCTATACTTAAAAAATTTAAAATTATTAGTGAAAAATATCGAAATCGTAGAAAAAGATTTGCTTTAAGATTTAATTTAATAGCTTCAATTTATAATTTACAACTATTAGTTTAAATATATTTGATAATTTAAAATTTCAGTCTTTTTTTATTGTAAATAATAATTTTTATTATGTTTTAATGACAAAATATTTGTAAAAATAATCTAAAAATTATTTTAATAACACTTTTATATTTATTTTAAATTTAAAAATTATAATTATCATATTAATTTTGCAAGAAGTCTATTGTAATTAAAGGACGATAAAAAATATGAAAGGAGAGTTAAAATGAAAAAACTTTTTTAATTTTGTCGAAAACTCTTGATATTTATTGAATATACTTAATTTTAGGTATATTTTAATATGATAGAGGTGGATAATAATTATGGAAAAAATAATTCAAGAACTAGTAAATACTTTAACAGATGATCAATTTTTAGAATTTTATGAAAAAGTCAAACAACAAGCAGAATTAATAAAAAAACAAAAACGGTTAAATGAAATTGATCAAAAATTTAGAGCGCAAGGTATTAAATGCCCTAAATGTGAATCTTACCATTGCGTTAAAAATGGACATAATTCAGAAGGAAAACAAAAATATTTATGTAAAAATTGCCGTGCAAGTTTTGACGCTTTTCGTAATCATTTTATTTATTGAAGTCATTTAAATTATGAACAATGAAATTTATTGATTCAAATTTCATTGCTGGGGCAATCTAGTAAAACAATTTCTCGTTTTATTAAAACTACATTAAAAACTGCTTGATATAATCGTCAAAAATTAATGAAATCAAAACAATTAGAAAATACCCAATTAAAATTTAAAAAATTATCTGGTAAAATCCAAATCGATGAAACATTTATTAAAGAAATTCATAAAGGAAATTTCAAATATAAAACTGATCCACGAAGAATTCACCTTGACCCATTCGCAACTAATACTAAATGCTGTATTCAAATGGCAATTGATAATAATAACAATATTTATGTTAAATCCACAAACACCAAACGTTTACAAAAACAATGAGTTATTGAAAATATGAACAAAGAATTAATTAACGAAAATTCAATTATTACTTCTGATATGCAAAAATTATATTTTTTAGTAGCAAAACAAACAAATTCTACTTTATGTGTAACTAAAACAACAATTAATCCTGAAGCTAGTTATCGTAACTTAAATAAAATCAGTAAATTACAATCTAGTCTTAAAGAAGCCTTAATTCATTATCATGGTTTAGGTTTTACTAATATTCAAAATTATTTAAATCTCTGAAAATGAAAATACCAACATAAGAGTTTAACTCCAAACCAACAAACAGCGGTATTATATTTTAATGTATAAAAAAGTTAAAGTAAAAATAGTAATTTTACATAAAAGCCTTTTAAAATTATCAAGTTGATGATTTTTTTTATTTTATCAAGAGTTTTCGACAAAATTAAAAAAAAACTTTTAATAAAATTATTTAAAAAAGATAATTCAAAAGAAAAGAGGCCATTAAAATTAAGAATTAAAAATTCTTTTAAAAAGCAGTGGTTAAAAATAGTATTAAGTATCATTTTCATCTTTATAAGCTTATTAATTTGTGCATTAACAGTAATCGATACTAAATGAATAACCGGAACAAGTGACGAATTTAATGATTTTATGAATAAAGAGATGGTTAATTTCTTTGGCAAGTTCAATAGTGGTATTATGCTGGCGGGAATATTTGTTTTTTGATGAGGCGGAGCAATATACTTTGCAATTAAATTTGAAAAATTAATCCGCTTTATTATTCAAAAAATTAAAATAAAAAGAGCCTTGAAAAATGAAATCAAACAAACTCATTAATTCTTTAAAAAAATATTGATGGAGAATTTTGCCTTACATTTTTATGATTATTATCTTTTTCATTCCATTTTTAAAATTGGAAATTAATGATTTGAAATTATTATATGAAAAATTTGAAGCATTAATTTCACTTATGATACTAGGATATTTAGATATATGCATTACAATAGCTGTAATTATAAACTGTGGTATTGAGGGACTTATTAAAAAAAATATTTATTAATAAAATTTAAATTGCTTTAAGCACTAACATCAAATTACTTTTGTTGATTTTAGATCAGAACAATTTTACAAAAAAACTTGTTTTAAAATCTGCTGACAAACTTTAAAATTAGGGCAAAGTTGCATCACTAATTTTCAAAATGCTTTACTATGATTAGGTTCTCATAAATGTACTAACTCGTGAATAATAACATAGTCAATAACCTCAAAATTAAAATGCATAATTTTGGAATTTAGAACAATTTTTTGCTTGTTAAAATGACAAACACCTCATTTACTACGCATTACTCTAAACTTAAGTTGTTGATAGCTTAAATTCATTGTTTTAGCAAGCAATGCAACTCGGGAACCCAAATATAATTCAGCTTGCTTACTAAGAAATTTATTAAAATTTTTCACAAGTTGTTTTTCATCATTGCCTTTTAAATTAACAACAACAGTTGTTGCGACAAAAATAACTTTATTGTTATTAGCAAAATAATTAATTTGCACCTCATATTTCTTATCTAAGAAATAAACAAAATATGGTTTTTGATGCAAATTAATTAAAATCTTTATTGGTTTATTAATAATTTTCTGTAATTTTTTTCAATTACTAATAAGAAAATCCTCAATATATTGTTCTTTCATTCCTAAGGGGGCATTAACAATAATATCCGATGAATAATATCTTACTGATAATCTTTTACCTGGTTGCAAATAATAATCCAGCGCTACATTTTCATAAACTAATTGCTTTTTAAGCATCCAATAACCATCCTCATACTACTTTTTAAATATTGTTTTAATGTTTTTAAACATTATTCCCAAAGCTTTAAAATCCCACGGTTGTTTTACTCTTTTTAAAGGAACAAATTTATTTCCTTTTTGAAGGTAATACGGTTGCACCTTAGTTAAAATTAAATAACCTAACGATGTAAAAAATATTCCAAAAGCAAATATAAAAATATAACCTAATGGTCACAAACGACCAGTCCGATCAAAAATATTAGTAGTAGTAGTAACAAGATTATTACCACTACCTCATAATGGATAACCATTACGACCAATAAATAATAAATTAGTTATTTCATTTTCATTTTTCGCAATAATTAATGAAAGCGCATTAAAACTTAAAGCCATTAAACTAAATATAATTAAACTAATAAAACTTCATAATAAATAATCACGATGATATTGCACAATACCATACATATATAAAAATCAATAAGTAAAAATAATAATAACATGTAAAACATAATATAACCAGTAAGAAAAATGCTGTGGTCCATACAATTTATCAGCCGGAATTAACAGACTCGCAAAAACCATAATTACTACTCAAGGTGCAGTAATACTAAATAATTTATCATTAGCCTTAATTAACAAAATACCACTAATAATTTGTGTTATTGAACTTAAATGAAACGGGAAAATTCAAGGTCAACCTCGTAAATTTTTTCCTGATTCTTTAAAATAATATAAATATAAAAAATGTAAAAAATAATAAAGAAAATATAAGAAAATTTGAAAAATACCAAGAATTCTTAAAAATAATTTATTTTGTGCTAACTTAACATATCCTGTTTTAAAAATAAACAAACAAGCCAAAGCAATTAATGATAAAATAACTGGCAATCAATATTGTCAAGTAACACCAATTTTAGTAATAACTTCACCAGAACTTCCTGCTGGATTAAAAAAATCATATAATGATAAAAACATCTTTACTTCTCCCTTAATAGTTATTACTTATTCGTTGATGATTAATCTCATTTTTATTTAAATAGGCTTGAAAAATATCTTGAAAACTAAACTGCAAAACATTAGCAATTGTAAAAAAATGATTTAAAATGTTAGCATAATCATTAGTAATATTTTTTTCAAAAAGCAATCGTATGATTAAAAGTTTCTAATATTAACAATGTTAAATCTTGTTCTTGCTTTAATTCATAAGAATATGCTTCTAAATCAATATTAAAACTTAATCCAATACTAATAAGAAAATGCAAACAATCAATAAATTCATCTAAAACTAATTCTTTTGACTTATATTGTATGTCATACGATTTGATCAATATTTAAAGCATCGTAATTCATTACTAAATTCCGATAATTCTACTAATAAAGCTAAAAATCGTTTATCAATTGTTTTTTCAACTAATAATTTTTTTTCTAAAATTCTTGCATCTAACTTTTTTTTGCAAACTAATAATTTGTTTTCATAATTGTAAATCCAAAATATGTTTCACCCTTTTCTAAATTATATTGCTTTATTTATTAGACTTGGTACATAACTATAACTAGCTTAATTCAAAATTATATATTCCTGAAATTAAGTTAAATCGTAATCCAAATCTTCTAATCTTATTGCGATAACGATAAACTAGTATTTTAAATCTTTTTAATCTAGCAAAAACATGTTCAATGACAATTCTAACTTTACTTAAAAAGCTATTATATTCCTTTTTATCTGGATTTAAAGGATTATTTTTACTCTTTTTAATTGGCAATAATGTATTTTTATGAACATTTTGCAAACCTTGATATCCTGAATCGGCAATTAATTCTAATTTTGGATTTATAAGTGTATTTGATTTTAAAAATAACTTATAATCATGAGTACTGCCATAACAAAAATCTACTGAAATAATTTTATTGTTAAATAAATCAATAATTATTTGCGATTTTAATGAATGTTGCCTTTTCTTACCAGAAAATAATAATTTTAGTTTTTTTTAATTCTTTCAATTGGAATTTCTGTAGCATCAATTGCTAATAAATTATTAGTAGTACCCTTATTTTCTAATAATATCTTTTTGCCAGGTATATGAAAGTGACTATTTTTTATTAGAGTATTTTCAACTCAAAAGATATTACGAATACAACTAACATGACTAATATTATATTTTTTTGCAATAATACGATATGTACTATATTCTTTTCAGTATTCTAAAGTCATAAGTAATCTTTGCTCTATTGATAATTTATTTGGTCTACCACCAATTTGTTTTTGTTTAGCTTCACCTTCTTTTAAAATTTCTACCATTTTCATGAAAGTTTTATATTTTATGCCTATTAAACTATAAAATTCGTTTTCGTCTTTGTATTTATCTAACATTTGTACTTCACCTAGGAAATAATATTATCAAAATAGTAGATAAAATTAAAGGTTATGTACCAAGTCTATTATAATTATATTTTTTCAAGTTGCAAATAAAAAAATAAAAAAACCTAGTAATAACTTATAAATTATTACTAGATAAAATTAATCTTTTTTCTCTAATGCTGATTTAGATAAATCAACTAATTTTTTAAATTCAACTGGTTGATGAATCGCCATTTCTGATAACATTTTTCGATTAATATCAACATTTGCTTTATGTAAACCATTGATAAATTGTGAATAAGAGATATCATATTCTCTAGCGGCACTATTAATTCGTGTAATTCATAAGCTTCGAAACTCACCTTTACGCTTTTTACGATCACGATAAGCATATGCTAAAGACTTCATTACTTGTTCTTTAGCAGTTCTAAATAATATATGTTTTGAACCAAAATAACCTTTAGCTTGTTTTAAAACCTTTTTACGGCGTTTCCTAGTAGTAACGCCTCCTTTAACTCTTGCCATTATTATATTTCCTTTCTAACTAAGTAGTAAATTTTTTAATCTTCGGTAATCAGTTTTATCTACTGTTCCTTCTTTGCTTAAATGTCGTTTTTGTTTAGTTGACTTATTTGGCGCTAAATGAGAAGTAAAAGCATGCTTTCGCTTTCATTTACCAGTTCCAGTAATTTTAATTCGTTTCTGTAATGCTTTTTTTGTTTTCATTTTTGGCATTTTCTTGCTCCTTTTCTTTATTTAAATCTTTATCTTTTCTAGCAATTAAATACATATCATAAAACTGACCAGTTAACTTTGGTGTTTTTTTAATTTCACAATACTCTTTTACTAAATCATAAAACCGCATTAATGTTTCATAACCAAACTCTTTATGATGTGATTCTCTACCTCGAAACTTTAAAGATATTTTAACCCGATCACCATCTTTTAAAAATTCTATTACCTTCTTAGCTTTAAATTGCAAATCATGCTCACCAATATTAGGTGTTAAACGCATTTCTTTGTTTTGAATAATTCGTTGCTTTTTTTTATTATCTTTATCTTTTTTTTGCTCTTCATACTTATATCTGCCATAATCTAAAATTTTCGACACTGGCGGAGTAGCATTAGGTGCAACAACAAACAAATCTAGTCCTTGCTCTTTAGCAGTTCTTAAAGCATCATTTCGTGACATCACACCTAATTGATTGCCATCTTGATCAATAACTAAAACTTCACGAAAAGGAATATTTTGGTTAATAAAATCAGTATTTGGCTTATGTTTCATAAAATAGAAAACCTCCTATAACAACATAGAAAAAGTGTGTACTAATACACACTCACCATTAAAATATTTAGATTTAAAATCTAAAGTTATTATTAGCTGTTTACCCATAACGATAATATGTTGCTATCAGGTGAGTGTAACACTACTTTCTTTTATTTATGTTCCTATAAATAATAACATAAATAAATAAAAATGCAAAAAAAGTTTAGGGTCGCGGACGCATAAAGTTTTGTTAGGTGGGAAAAGATTTGAATAAGTATTAAGACAGTCAGCAATGATTGTCTTTTTATTTTATAAGATGTTAAAAATTTGTTCTTTGAAAATTAAATACAAGTGAATTAATAATGTTGGTATGTATTAAAGCACGATAAATTGTGGGTGGTCGCCATAACCAAAAGAAGTTTACCAGTTAATAGATAACATCCTATTAACTATAGCAATTTGTTTCGTTTTGCAATAAAAAAATGAATGGGTGGATTTCCTAAAAATATACACGCTATTAAATTAGTTCCAAGGGTAGGATGCGGATGTTAAAGTGTAAAAATTTCTATATAGGGGTATGCTAAGTTTAAAATTATTAAAATCTTTATCTAATTAAAAAACAAAATTCAGTAACAAAGTTTGTTAAACACTTAAATCTGCGATATATAAGTGTTTAAAAAACTAAGTTAACTAACAACTTAGTTAATATAACTTAGTTTATTTATAAGAGAGGTAATTTATTATGAAAAACATTGAAAACATTTTCTTAAATACTAAGAAATATCTCTTAAAAGAAACACAAAACGCAATGCTTATTAAAGCCCCAAAAATTCCGTGATTTAGTGAACAAATCGGTATTTGGTTTCCAAAGCGATTTGTTTATAAAGGAAAATATGAAAATTCAATTTGCATCGGAATAATAAAAGATAGTAAATATCAAGTAATTTCAATTAATCAACAAGAGCAAGAAACCAAGTTAATTAAAGGCCAAGAATTATTAGGCTTCTTCATTGCCGAAAAAGAAAACAACAAAAAAGATATAAATTATAACTATTTTAAAGGAGTTTAAAAATGAATATTGCGATTGGAATAATATTTATTATCATTTGCATAATGCTATTGGCATATTTTGCTTATAAAATTTATGCCAAAATAAAAATGCGAATTAAATATAAAAATGCCATTAAAAGTAATACTGGTAATTTTACAAAAGACGAAAAAGTATTTATTGCTCGCTTTGAAGAATGAGTTAAAGCTCCTAATTCAAAAAACAATAACGCGGATAAAAAATAATGTTTTGAAAAATTATCATGGAATTCTTAGAACTGTTTGTTCCGATAGAAAAAATGCCTGCACAAGTTGCGTTTATTGCCGGATTAATTATTATCATTACTTTTCTTTTCGCCTTAATTTCAATTATGTATTTACCAATAAAAATGATTTTTGGGAGATAAAAAATGACAATAAACTTAAAAGAATTTAATTGAGAACAAATTAAACAAACTTTCTGAGATTTATTTATTCAAATTACAACTATTCCAGCTCATATTACTGGTGGTAAAGAAATTAATTTAACTGAAGAGCCACTTTGACTTTTAATAGCAAACATTGCTTTTTGATTCTTGACAGCAGTTATGGTGTGATTTATTCTAATGCTACTTTGAAAAACCATATCAGTATTTAGATAGAAGCAAAAGTAATGTCGCGAAGCTAAATTGTGATGCATTCACAAAGAAATTCAAAATTAATTAGGAAAAAACACAATCGTGTTAAGGTTAATCGTGGTTTTAACAAATTTAAGAAAAACTTTGAATATAAATGATGAATGTTTTAAAAAGAAAGGGGGTGATTATATGTTTGGAATTTTCTTGGCCGATGCACCAGCAACAGTAGAAAAAATAACAGCTAGTGACGCGATGACTAAATTGTGAAATGCAATTATAACAGCGTTTACTAAAATGTGAGAAATTATTGCTGTTAATATGCCACAAGTCGGTAACTTCTTTGCTGACTACTGAATATTCATTTTTCCATTTATTTTGGCAATATTCTTTATTTGCTTTAAAATGTTTGAAAAATTACTTGGAGCTGTACGCTAACAAAAAAATAAAGTGAGGTGCAAGATGAAATTTTGCAAATGAATAATAGAAAAAAATAACCATTTTATTGAATTAAATCGCACCTCATTTTTAATTTTATGACATTGCGGAGCAATTTGATATATTTACAACGGTTATTTTAAAAACATTGTGAGCTATTTATTTTTAGCGGGTTGTATTTTAATTTTCCTTTTTAAAATTGGTAATTTAACACAAATTAACAAAGTTATTAATTTCTTAAAAAATTCACCATTAAATATTGTGATAGGTTCATTGGGAACTGGAAAAACCGCTTTTCTAGTATACGCATCAAAATTACTAAAAAAGAAGAAATATCACATCGCCTCAACCTTTCCATTACTAGAAACTCAAAAATTAAGTTTAGGACATATGGGATTATTAGACTTTGATTATCCGGTATTGCCAGACAAAACCTTACTTTTGTGAGATGAAACCAATTTATTTTTAGAAGGAACTGATTGAGAAAAAAATAATACCAAAAATGAAGAAACCGGTATTCAAGAATATTTCGCTCTGGCACGGCATTTCGGTCATATTGTGCTTGCTAGCGGTCAAAGAGATAAACATATTTGAGTTAAAGTTCGTGATATTGCCAATAATGTGATTGTGGGCATTCGTAAAAAACCCGTTAATATTTTTCGACCCTACTTAAAAGTCATCTATGGCACCTTTACTAGCATTGAAGAATATGAACGCTGACGAAACACCTTAATTGATGCTAAAAATAGTAAAAAGGGTCGTCGCATTAAATACCGGGATATTCCTGAACTTGATATTTATTTTTTTAAACTAAAAATTCCCCTACCAATACTTAATACTTACAATTCTTTTTACCTAGCATTTTTAAGAGATTACTTAAATTCAAAAGTAAATCCTGATTATGAAGATAAATACTATACTGATACGGCAATTGATTTAGAAGACTTAGAATACTTAAAAATGGATAAATTTAGCAAATTTTTAAGAAAAATGAAAGAAAAGGAACAATAAAAAATGGAAAATCTCGCAAAAATGGCCGACTTTCTTGCCCAAATGCTTTATAAAGTTTTTGATTTAATTTGAAGTCTTGAAGTGCCGGGAACAAAAATTCAACTAATATTTCCCTTATTCTTAACGCTTGCTGTAGAATTTCTTATGGCAATTATTCTTGGTTTTGGCAGTCAACAAGTTAATTTAGAAAAGCAACGCCAATATGCCGTTAAAAATAGTGGTCGTTTAAGTGCGTGAGGAAAAGTTAAAAAACAAATAAAACCAATAAATCCAAATAAAATTAATTGAAAACAAAGAAATAAAAAAATAAAACAAGGTAACTAACGATGTTTAAACTAATTATTATTTTTATCTTAATAACTGTTCTTGGATTATTAGCTGGTAGTCATTTTGAAACTTTAACGAACTATATTAGCGAAGGCCTTGCCAATTTTAAAAAGTTTATTACTAGCAATTTAACAATTTTAGAACTGTTTAAACCAATGGCACGAACATTTTCACAACATCCAATCTTTACCATTCTTGGCGTTACTTGTGTACTTATTGCCTTATTTATTGTGATTAAAGGACGATAAAAAATATGAAAGAAGAATTAAAATGAAAAAACTTTTAGTAAAATTATTTAAAAAAGATAATTCAAAAGAAAAAGCGCTGTTAAAATTAAGAATTAAAAATTCTTTTAAAAAGCAATGGTTAAAAATAGCATTAAGTATCATTTTCATCTTTATAAGCTTATTAATTTGTGCATTAACAGCAATCGATACTAAATGAATAACCGGAACAAGTAACGAATTTAATAATTTTATGAATGAAGAGATGGTTAAATTCTTTGGAAAGTTCAATAGTGGTATTATGCTGGCAGGAATATTTGTTTTTTGATGAGGCGGAGCAATATATTTTGCAATTAAATTTGAAAAATTAATCCGCTTTATTATTCAAAAAATTAAAGCAAAAAGAGCCTTGAAAAATGAAATCAAACAAATTAATTAGTTCTTTAAAAAAATATTGATGGAGAATTTTACCTTACATTTTTATAATTATTATCTTTTTCATTCCATTTTTAAAATTGGAAATTAATTATTTGAAATTATTATATGAAAAATTTGAAGCATTAATTTCACTTATGATACTAGGATATTTAGATATATGCATTACAATAGCTGTAACTATAAATTGTGGTATTGAGTGACTTATTAAAAAAATTAAAGAAAAAAGAACAATGAAAAATAAAATATTTTAAAAAGGAGTGATAAAAATGTTTATGAAAATATTTACCGTGCTAATTATTAGTTTCAATAATATTTTTACCATTTCCCAAAACATTAACAATGATGAAATGACAACACAATCACTAATTAGAAATAAAAGACAAAATAATAAAATTTATAATTTTGAAATCAAAAACTTACAAAAGGTGAGATTTCATTTTGGTGACCTCGTAACTTGGACAACAACCAGACTTATAGAAGTCAATATAAATAAAAAAGATAATAGCGATTTAAATGAAAAGTTACCGGAATTAAAAAATTTAAACAATCTTACTTTCAAATTTATACAATCAGAATTTTCTGATAATCAGAGTAAACAACAAAAAATTCAAAAATTAATAACTACATATGGAACCAAAGTAGGAAAGAAAGAATGAGTAATCAATAAAAAAATAACAATCAGAGCAAAAGGCACAATTTTAAATGACTACAAACAAGATGATAATATAACAGATTACAGTTTAATATGTACAAATGATTTTGAAATTGAAATTAAAAAAGATAGCACCGATATTGATTTACCAGAAACAACTATTAACTTTGACGGTAATCACAAATACAGCGATGTTATTGATAACCTTGATTATTTAATGATTCACCGTGGTGATTTTGATAAATTTAATTACTCGTATCTCTATTGAACACCAGTATTTAATTTCATTAATACTTTAGAAAAAGGGTATTACAAAGAATTTACCATTAAAAATCATGGTTTTAAAAACGAAAGCTATTTTTATCACAAAACTTCTAGTAGTAAAGATGAAATTAATACAAATATTTTGAAAATTAAAGCTTTTAATAAAACCTTAATTGCGGGTAATAACTATTTACAATTATTACACGGTGAAAGTGAAATCTGAAAATATGCCACTGCAAATGCTAACGATTATTACTTAATTAAGTATCTTTTTGGTACCTTAAATTATCTTAATGTTAAATTTAGTTTTTTGAGATACGATCCTGAATTAAAAAATGACATTTACCTTTATTTTAAAAACAACATTCCTAGTATTAACAACAGCGAGTACAAAAATGTTTTTGACGAAATCTATGAAATTCTTGGCAATTTCTTTTCCAGTTTATTTTATGCGACTTTTGATATGGACGAAAAAACTCATACCGAAATTGATTTTAAAGGCGTAGATAATTATAACAAGAACTATTTTATTCAAATTGGTTTCTTTTATCGTTCGTTAATTACTTTTTATCCCAAAAAATACTTAGTAAATATTATGGGAGACTCAGAATTATTACTAAGAAGTTATTTTTTTACTTTTGATAAAAAAACGCACCAAGAAAATTTTAATGCTATTAAAAATAATAACAGTATCTATCAAATTGAATTTAATGTTCTTAAATCTTACGACAATAAACTGATTACCTTGCCAACCAGTAAGACTGCTAACAGCATTAATTACTTCAATACGGACATTGATATTCGCTATGGCATTAATATTTTTACCTTAACTTTTCCTTTGTACCATAAAACAAATACCTCTAATTATAATTTTAAAATTTATGACTTTAATGTCCTTAATTCCACAGCGTTTATACCTGATGGTTCAACTAACTCGGAATGAGATGACATAATTCCGCCAGCAAATTGTAAATATTCTGGACGATGAATCCCTACTTTTAATGACATTGGCTGTGCCATTCAAAATGCTGGTATCAAAATGATTAATTGAATGCTAACGGCTTCGCAAATCATTACAATTTTACGGCCATTAGCAATTATTGCAAAAGCAACAGTTACCTTTTCAACCGCAATTTTCCCAGTTTTTAAAACAGTACCCGCCTTTTACTATACCTTTCAATTTTTAATCGGTTTTGCCATCTTTCTAATGATATTAAGAATTTTTGTATAATATATATATATATATATATATATATTGAAAAAATAAAATAAAGGAGTTAATTTTATGAAATTTTTAAATATAACCGCTGTTTTAGGATTAATAACACTACCAATAATCGGCTGTTCCAAAAAAACAAATGAACCAGTAAAACAAAAAAATAAAGATAGTAATAAAGATATTAATAAAATTTATAATTTTGAAATCAAAAACTTACAAAAGGTGAGGTTTCATTTTGGTGACCTCGTAACTTGGCCAACAACCAGACTTATAGAAGTTAACATAAAGAAAGAAGATAATATCAATCTAAATGAAAAATTACCGGAATTAAAAAATTTAAACAATCTTACTTTCAAATTTATACAATCAGAATTCTCTAATAATCAGAGTAAACAACAAAAAATTCAAAAATTAATAACTACATATGGAACCAAAGCAGGAAAGAAAGAATGAGTAATCAATAAAAAAATAACAATTAAAGCACAAGGCACAAATTTAAATGACTACAAACAAGATGATAATACAACAGATTATAGTTTAATATGTACAAATAATTTTGAAATTGAAATTGAAAATCCTTAATAACTAAATTAAAAAACTGTTAAAATCACTACCCCAAAATGTAGCTTTATATGATGATACTGCTCTTAAACAACTTTTTCATTTTTTTATTTTGTCAAAATAAAAACCAGTAATTTTAGTTAATTACTGGTTTGAATATTTTTTATTTTTACAAGAAATTTAAACTTGTTGGGCTTGTTTTAATTAAAGTTATTGTTCTAAATAGCTAATATCGTTTTTATAAAACTTTATACTATAGTAGTAACTGTATTTGTTCTTACCGACCCTTCTCTTTCTGATGAAAAAAATGCTTCACCGTTAAATGTTATTTTATCATTGTTTTTATCTATAGTAATTTCATTGGGTAATAAATTATATTTTTGTAAAATTTGCATTACTTCTGTAATTGATAATGTAACTATTTGTTCTTTATTGTTATCATCAATTATTTTGGCAGTAATATTTCCTGTAATTTTTTGTTTTAAATTTAATATAACTTTAGATGTAATTATTCTTACTGGATAAGTAATTTTTAATTTTTCATTGGGATTAAGTTCAAATTTATCAGCGGGTTCCTTAAAAATACTTAAAATCATTTCTTTTTCTTGTTTATTTGTGTTTGATAAATCAAATTCATTTGATAATACATTAATGATTTCAGAATTTTCATTATTTATATTTGTAAAATCTGTTAATTTTATTTCATCATCAGAATTTATGTTTCAACCATTTAATTTATTTTCTTGTTTTGTTTTAGTTAATCCTGTTGTAATTTGAAATACTAATTTTGATTTTGAATTATATTCACAAGCAGGTACATTAAATGATCTTGTATTTGGAGTTTTATTGATAATTTCTCTATCAGAACATACATTTTTAGGAACATTAGATCATAAAAATGAATTTTCTTTTTTTGTTATTTCAATATCTCAAAAATTTAAATTATCAGTATCAATATAATTTATTTCCTTAAATTTTAAATTAGGATTTTCGTCTCGAAATTTAAAAAATAATGCTTTTTTAATCAATTCATTTAAATTAATAATTTTATTTTGCCCATTATCAATTGAATAATGTATTTTTATATTATTATCATTATTATTTAAATTATCTTTTATTTTTACTATAGCTGAATTATTTGTTTTACTAATAATTTCTAATTGTGAAATATCTAAATCAGGATTTAAATAATTTAATTCATTCAAAATTTCAGTATCAGAATTATCATTAATTTGTCATAAATTTGAATTTAAATAGTATTCACTATATTCATAAACATTATGATCTTGTGAACCAAAATATAATTTATTATTTAAAACCACACCAGAAGAATCAACATTGTTATTTGTTCTAATAATGATTTTTTGCTGTCCTGTAATTGGATCATACTCATAAACATTATTATCGTGTGAACCAAAATATAATTTATTGTTGAAAACCACACCAGAAGATCTTATTCAGCTATTTGCTTTAATAACAACTTTTTGTTTTGCCGTTGTAGGGTCATACTCATAAACATTACTATCATCCGAACCAAAATATATTTTGTTTTTAAAAACCACACCAGAAGAATCAATTATACCATTTGCTTTAATAACAACTTTTTGTTGGCCTGTAATCGGCTCATACTCATAAACATTATTATCATGTGAACCAAAATATAATTTATTATTTAAAGTAACTCCACTAGAATAAACTTCACCATTTGTTTTAATAGCAATTTTTTGTTGATTTGTCACTGGATCATATTCATAAATATTATGTTCATCTAATGAACAAAAATATAATTTATTGTTTAAAATTCTACCAGAAGATCAAACTTGCCCTTCTGTTTTAATAACAACTTTTTGTTGATTTGTTACTGGATCATATTCATAAACATTATGATCTCATGAACCAACATATAATTTATTGTTTAAAACAACACCAGAAGATCAAACTTCTCCTTTTGTTCTAATAACAATTTTTTGTTGATTTGTTACTGGATCATATTCATAAACATTATGATCTTGTGAACCAAAATATACTTTGTTATTTAAAACAACACCAGAAGAAAAAATTTTATTTTCTGTTCTAATGACAATTATTTGTTGATTTGTCACTGGATCATATTCATAAACATTATGATCTTGTGAACCAAAATATACTTTATTATTTAAAATAATTCCACTAGCATAAATTTCCCTATTCGTTCTAATGACAATTTTTGTTCTATTTATTTTATTATTTTCATTATTGCTTCGTTTTTGTCTTTTATAATTTATATTTTCTAATTTTTCTTGTGTTGGATAAGGACTATTGGCAACGATTCCCGCCATTCCACTACTCGCTATTGTTATTGTACTTAATAAACTAAGTAATTTTTTCATATTAATCAAATCCTTTTCGTTAATTTTACTAATTAATAAAATTTATCGAACAATCAACATCCTTTCTAAAATTTGTACAGTCTAATTAATACAAGTTGATTATAACTTATTAAATAAGAATTTCTATCATTTTTTAAGAATATTAAATACTAATTCTAGAAAAAAATTATCATTAAAACAGAAAAATAAACTAACGAAATTTAACTTTGTTAAAATTACTCTACCGAGAAAGGTGATTTTTTATGTTAGAAATTAATAATAATGTAAAAACCTTAGAAAACAAGCATTGATTCAGTTTATTCGCAACCCATAAAAATATGTACACCAATAAATGTGAACAATTGGCTAATGAATATGAAAAATTAGATGAATACTTATATAAATATCATTATCGGTTAAAACAAGGTTATAAAGTAGTTCATTTTGCACCAAGAACAATTATTACAATTTTTGGTGATGTTACTTTTAAACGACGCCGATATAAATATTGAAATCAAAAATCAGGTAAATTTGAATATGTATGTTTGTTAGATAAAGAAATTGGTCTATTACCCAAACAACGCATTTATTTTGATGTCCAATTTAAAGTTTTAAGTCTTCTGGGTGATGGCAAACGCTATCTTGATGTTTTAGATGCTCTAAATCATTGTTATATTTCAAAAGGTAGTATTTCAAATATTTTAAATAAATACGATATTGCCGAATATTTTCAATTAGCAGAAAAAGAAACTAAAACTAGAATTGATGTCAAAAATAAGAATTTATATATTCAACTAGATGAAACATTTTTGGCGACATTAGATCAGAAAGTTAAACAAGACCAAAGAATTCGTTTAGTTACTTTTCATACCGGACATAAAGAAAAAAATTACAAAAATGCTCGTAGAGAATTAGAAAACAAACGAGATCATTTTCTAATGTTAAAAGTTGGTAAACGAATAAATACGATGGATTATCGTGATTTATTAATTAGAGAATTACAAAAACATTATGTGAATATTAATTATGACAAAATAATTGTTTGTGGCGATGGTGATTCTTGAATTAGAGAAATTGCCAATAGCTTTGGTAATGTTAGATATATTTTAGATGGTTATCATGCTATTAAAAAATTAAAACAAACGGCATTTAATATTATTTTTGAAAATCGCAAAGTAACATTAAATAGTTGAATTAAATTTTATAAGGATGGCAATCATCAAGAATTAATCAAAAACATTCGTAATGTTGCTAAAAATGAATTAAATAAAGATATTAAAATAAATTTAAGAAAGGCGAGTAATTATTTCAGTAATAATAAGCAAGGTATTCATAATCAAAATTTAGAATGAAATATTGGTTGTAGCATTGAAAGTGATGTATCACATTTAGTAAAACAACAATTAGGATATGGAGCAAAAATATATAATCATAAGAATTTAAATAACCTATTACATTTAAGAATGGCAAATTTAAACAAATTAAATGTATTACATTACATTAATGAAAATATTAATTCAGAAATAGAAATCAGAAAAGAAATATATAAAAGTTCATTATGAAATAAATATAATAAGAAAAATGATGATAGTTGAATTAATAAAGGTAGAATTGTATATACAAATAAATATATTACATTTAAGTAAGTAAAAATATTAGTTAAAATTTAATAAAATTAATAATTTTTCATTGTGTAAAAATTCAATAATATGATAAAATGAAAAAGAATAAAAATGACAATAACAAGAAAGGTATGGTTGGTTTAGTAATTAAATAATATAATTAGCTGATTGTTTTACTTCTTCAAAGCAATACCTAAGAAAACTAAACACGACCTAGGGTCGCGTTTAGTTTTCTTAGGTATTTTTGAAAAAAGAAAAATAATCATTTACTATAAATTATTTCAATATTCAAATTAAGTATATATTTCTTATGTATGATTTTTGTTGTAAAAAATTTTTAATTTTGTCGAAAACTCTTGATATTTATTGGATATACTTAATTTTAGGTATATTTTTAATATGATAGAGGTGGATAATAATTATGGAAAAAATAATTCAAGAACTAGTAAATACTTTAACAGATGATCAATTTTTAGAATTTTATGAAAAAGTCAAACAACAAGCAGAATTAATAAAAAAACAAAAACGGTTAAATGAAATTGATCAAAAATTTAGAGCGCAAGGTATTAAATGCCCTAAATGTGAATCTTACCATTGCGTTAAAAATGGACATAATTCAGAAGGGAAACAAAAATATTTATGTAAAAATTGCCGTGCAAGTTTTGACGCTTTTCGTAATCATTTTATTTATTAGACTTCTTGCAAAATTAATATGATAATTATAATTTTTAAATTTAAAATAAATATAAAAGTGTTATTAAAATAATTTTTAGATTATTTTTACAAATATTTTGTCATTAAAACATAATAAAAATTATTATTTACAATAAAAAAAGACTGAAATTTTAAATTATCAAATATATTTAAACTAATAGTTGTAAATTATAAATTGAAGCTATTAAATTAAATCTTAAAGCAAATCTTTTTCTACGATTTCGATATTTTTCACTAATAATTTTAAATTTTTTAAGTATAGCAAAAACATTTTCAATAACAATTCTCATTTTTGAAATTCGCTCATTATTTTGCTTTTCTTCTTTATTTAAAGGGTTTTTCTTTGATTTTCTTTTAGGAATTAAAACATTATGATTAATTTTTTGTATGCCTTGATAACCTAAATCCACTAAAACAGTTGTTTCTGGTAAAAATTTAATTTTTGAATCTTTTAAAATTTTAAAGTCATGGTTTTTACCATAAGAAAAATCAGAACTAATAATTTTTTTACTATCTTTTTCAATTATAACTTGTGTTTTTATTGTGTGTTTTTTCTTTTTTCCTGAGTAGTGCTGTTTTTGTCTTTTTTTGGGCGTTGGATTTGGCTTTCAGTTACATCAATTATAACAGTCTTATCTTTGAAATAATCTTTTAATAGTGATTTTTGACCAGTAAGTTGTTGAAAATTAGGGTGTTTTATTAAAGTGTCTTCAATTCATTTGATATTTCTATAACAACTACTTTCACTAATATCATAACTTTTTGCAATATGAAAATAAGTTCTATATTCTCTTCAATATTCTAAAGTCATTAAAATACGATTTTCTAATGATAATTTATTGGTTCTTCCGCGACGAAATCTTTTTTTTAATTCTTCTATTTTTAAAATTTCTAGCATTTTATTAAAAGTAGTATGTTTAATACCAGTTAATTTTAAAAAATTTTTATCACTTATTTGATTATTTTTTTTAAATTTCATTTAAATTCCACCTTTTTATTAAAAACAACAATTCAATTATATTTTAAATTAATTTTGCAAGAAGTCTATTGAAGTCATTTAAATTATGAACAATGAAATTTATTGATTCAAATTTCATTGCTGGGGCAATCTAGTAAAACAATTTTTCGTTTTATTAAAACTACATTAAAAACTGCTTGATATAATCGTTAAAAATTAATGAAATCAAAACAATTAGAAAATACCCAATTAAAATTTAAAAAATTATCTGGTAAAATCCAAATCGATGAAACATTTATTAAAGAAATCCATAAAGGAAATTTCAAATATAAAACTGATCCACGAAGAATTCACCTTGACCCATTCGCAACTAATACTAAATGCTGTATTCAAATGGCAATTGATAATAATAACAATATTTATGTTAAATCCACAAACACCAAACGTTTACAAAAACAATGAGTTATTGAAAATATGAACAAAGAATTAATTAACGAAAATTCAATTATTACTTCTGATATGCAAAAATTATATTTTTTAGTAGCAAAACAAACAAATTCTACTTTATGTGTAACTAAAACAACAATTAATCCTGAAGCTAGTTATCGTAACTTAAATAAAATCAGTAAATTACAATCTAGTCTTAAAGAAGCCTTAATTCATTATCATGGTTTAGGTTTTACTAATATTCAAAATTATTTAAATCTCTGAAAATGAAAATACCAACATAAGGGTTTAACTCCAAACCAACAAACAGCGGTATTATATTTTAATGTATAAAAAAGTTAAAGTAAAAATAATAATTTTACATAAAAGCCTTTTAAAATTATCAAGTTGATGATTTTTTTTATTTTATCAAGAGTTTTCGACAAAATTAAAATAAAATTTTAAAAATTGATCATCTGTTAAAGTATTTACTAGTTCTTGAATTATTTTTTCCATAATTATTATCCACCTCTATCATATTAAAAATATACCTAAAATTAAGTATATCCAATAAATATCAAGAGTTTTCGACAAAATTAAAATTAATTTGTATAATTGCTTATTGTATTAAATAAATAACTAAGCACATTTTTAATAAACTAATATTACTATTTTCTAGCACAATTACAACAACAATAGTAAATTATTTTAATTTTTTATTATTTGCTAAACGATAAAGTTAAATAAAAAAAATACAGTAATTACTGTAATTTTTCAAATATTTTTAATAATTATTAACTATTTGTATTAACTTTTTCTTTTAAAGTTGTTGAAGGACTAAAACTGACAACAGTTCTTGCAGGAATAGAGATTTTTTCTCCTGTTTGCGGATTTCTTCCTTCACGAGCTTTTCTTTCTTTAGTTTTAAAAATACCAAAACCTGAAATAGGTGTTCTCTCAGCACTCTGAATTTCTTCGGTTAAAATATTAATAATATTGTCAAAAATATCATTAGCTTTACTTTTTGTAATCCCATATTTTTTATACTCTTCGACGATAAAATCAGCTACTTTGTCTTTAATTGATGGTTTTTTCATTTTTGAACTTCCCTTCTTATGAAATTATAGTTTAAGAATAATATAAAAAATTAAATTTGGCAAGAAAAAAATTACTAATTTTAACTTAAAGCCGTTTTTAATTCTTCTTTGGACTTATAACCATTTAAAGTTCTTTTTAATTGACCAGCATCAAAAATTAATAATGTCGGAATTGAACTGATATCAAATCTTTGTGCCAATTCTTGCGATTCATCAATATCAACTTTAACAAAAGAAACTTCTTTCATTTCATCAGATAATTGTTCAAAAATTGGTGCTAACATTTTACAAGGTCCACATCAATCCGCATAAAAATCAACAATAACCTTACCAGATTTAATAACTTGATCAAACTTACTTACATCTGTTTTAATAACCATTTTAAATTCTCCTTTCATTCTTTATTATTTTAACATAATTAAAATAATAATATTTTTACTTCAAAATGTGTTTACGAATCATATTACCAACACCATTTTCATTATTACTTTGACAAATATAATTAGATAATTTTTTAATAATCTCAACTGAATTATCCATTGCCACTGGATGACCGACTGCTTGCATTAATCATTGATCATTATATGAATCACCAAACGCCATTGCTTCACTAGCACTAATTCCTAATAAATCACAAATATATTTAACACCATAACCTTTACTCATTTTTGGCAATGTTATTTCATATATTCCTGGATGATATTCTTTAATATCTAAATGCGAAAATTTTTCATTAAATTCATTAATTAATTCCTGAGAAGCAACTTGACTAGTAATAGTTTTAGCAATAATTACAATCCGAGCAATATCACTATTCAAATCATCAATATCATTCAATACTGTATATTTTGCTTGCATAACATCAGCTCAATAACTAGAATTTTCTCCAAGGCGATTAACAAAAGAACCATCTTCAGTATAAAATTGACATTTAAAACCTTTATTATCAACTCAACGATAAACCGTTTTAGCAAAATCATTATTAATATTTCCATTAAAAATTAATTTTTTATCTTTAAATGAATAAATATGAACACCATTATTAGCAACAACAAAACTTTTAAATTTATGAGCATTAATTTGTTTAGCAATACTAATAGCATTAGTAGTAATTCTTCCTGTGTTAATAACAACAATAATACCTTGCTTTTGAGCTGTAATACACATTTCCTTATTAAATTCAGTTAGACAATGATTATCATTAAACAAAGTCCCATCAATATCAATAAAAATTATTTTTATTTTCATTAAACCCACCTTTTTCATTTTTTAAATATTTATTTATTAAATAATACTAATTAATTAAAAAATAATGCACTATTAAGTGCACAATTTATAGTAAATGGTGCGGGTTAAGGGACTTGAACCCCCACGTCGTAAAACGCCAGATCCTAAGTCTGGTGCGTCTGCCAATTCCGCCAAACCCGCATTACAAATTACTTTAACATTATAATACAAAATCACCACAATTATCAATAGACTAACTAACATAGGTCGCGTTTAGTTTTCTTAGGTATTGCTTTGAAGAAGTAAAACAATCAGCTAATTATATTATTTAATTACTAAACTAACCCTACCTTTCTTGTTATTGTCATTTTTATTCTTTTTTATTTTATCATATTATTGAATTTTTACACAATAAAAAAGTTTTAATTTTGTCGAAAACTCTTGATAAAATAAAAAAAATCATCAACTTGATAATTTTAAAAGGCTTTTATGTAAAATTACTATTTTTACTTTAACTTTTTTATACATTAAAATATAATACCGCTGTTTGTTGGTTTGGAGTTAAACCTTTATGTTGGTATTTTCATTTTCAGAGATTTAAATAATTTTGAATATTAGTAAAACCTAAACCATGATAATGAATTAAGGCTTCTTTAAGACTAGATTGTAGAGCCTGTCCAAAATTCTGTGTCTCGATAATTCATTCTGAATTATACTTAAAAGAAGGAGAACAGAAAATGACAAAAAAAAATAAAAAAAGAACCTGACGCAATTGATAAAGTTGTTGATTATTTTTTAGAAAATATTGATAATCCACAAGATTTATTTAAAGGCAATACTATTTTTCAGGAATTTTGTAATATACCACAGACTTATGACAAGTACAAGGGGTTTTTTAAAAAAGGGATGATAAATTATAAAATAGTACAGGAATTTCTTAAAAATAATTTATAATGAAATTCCAAGGCGAAGAAATTACAGATTAAAATTTGGAGAAAGGTAGTTGATTATTTGGTAAATTTTATTAATTAGTAAAAATTCATGAAAGGGATTTGATTAATATGAAAAAATTTCTAGAAATTTTAGGAGTGATAATAATAGTAGGAAGTAAAATGCCACTACTTGTCGGAAATGCTCCGACTCCAGAAAAAAATAATTTAAAAACTTTAAATAGAAATAAAAGAAATAATGACACTATTGATGTTTGTTGTTCTAATATTGTTTATATTGGTTCCATAAAAAGTAATGATGTTAAAATAATAGAGGATGCTTTAAACAAAAATGAAAAATTTAAAGTACTTTTAGATAATGGCGTTAAAATTAAGATTAAAAAAGTTACTTATAATGAAGCTTTAATAGAAATAACTAATTTTTCTTCTCTAACTAATAATCAAATAGATGCTATTAATAATCATCATTATACTTATAGTGGTAATTATAATGATCCTAATTCTCTAGACTGATGCATAAATGAATCAGTTCTAATTAGAGTAATATTTATAGCAGATAATATTATTATTCCTGATAGTGAAGATGAAATTGAATATATTGGTACTTATAATTTAAGCGACAGTGATAATGATTCAAGTTTTAACAGCGATATTTCTTCTAATTCTATAGAAGAAATTGTTCAACAAATAAGTAATCACAATCATTGATTATTAAATGACATTGTTAGAAACACAGATTTAAATTTGATAAATTCTAATTCAGAAGAAGATATAATTAATGCGGTTATAAACAATCAAGATTCAAGAATAAGACCATTTTTAAGAAATAATATTAGAGTTGTTAATGATTCTATTACGGATTTTGGTGCATTAATTGAGTGGGAGCCCAAAATATATAATCAAGTAAATCATAATCTTGATCAATTGCAAGAGCAGTTTGGCGTTGTTTTTTATGTAAATTTCATTTTAAAAAATAAAAAAATAAATATATTACAAAATACAATAATACAACAAAATGCTAATAAAAATTTGTTTTCACAAAGAGTGTCAGTTGGCGAACAACCAGGAACAAGCGGAACAAATCAAAGAGTGTCAGTTGGCGAACAACCAGGAACAAGCGGAACAAATCAAAGAGTGTCAGTTGGCGAACAACCAGGAACAAGCGGAACAAATCAAAGAGTGTCAGTTGGCGAACAACCAGGAACAAGCGGAACAAATCAAAGAGTGTTAAAGGTAGTAATACCATATCATGAAAAAAAAATAGTAGATACATTAATAAATCGGAATATAAATAAATTAAAAATTACAAATACACCTAAATATTTTGGGGTTTATAATAAAAAAAATAATAAAAAAAGTATTAGTTATTTTAGAATTTCTAACTATAAAAAGCATATATCTTCGTTTTTTAAAAAAACCAATTTAGGCAATATAACAGACATTAATTATCAAAAAATATTATCAAGATTAATTGAAATTAACAGATCTTTTGATAATATTCCTTCTGAATTGCTAACAGAATCAAATTTATATGTAACACCAAGTAGTATTACAGAAAATTCAGCAATTGTTACCATTAATGCTTATCGATGAAGTTATGGTTCAAACATTAATTTTCGCTATAGAGGGTCAATTAGAGTAGCATTTAATACTAATGATGAAAATATATCAAATCAAAATTTAGAAACTCAACAAAATTTAGAGGAAGTTGGTTCATCAGGCCTTAGTAATCATATTCAAAAAGATAATGACGATGAATTAGATGAATTAATTGATGAATCTAATGGAATTGTAAATGTATCAGAATATTTATCCGGAAATAATGAACCAATTAATAATTCAATTTCTTCTTTAAAACTAGAAAGTTTACAAAATAATTTAATTAATTTTGGAAATATAAAAAATAATTCTCGTGAATATTTAATAAATGTTATTAGAAAATATTTATATGAAATTTTTAATTTAATTGTTAATAAAGAATCTATAAACATAGTAAATTATATAACAGAAGATTTAGTGGAGATAAGAATCAATAGTATTGAACCGGAAATAGATATAAATTTTTTTGTGGAATTTTACCCAGAATGAACAATGGTATCAAATTTAAACAATGTAATTATAAACAGAGAGCTCGGAACACTTCCGTATCACGAACCAAAAGAAAGAGGCAGTATAATTATTAATGAAATTATGGCTAGAAATAATTTAAATAATTTAAATATTCGCGATTTAAATATTAGATTTGAGAACACTAACATAGCAATATTATCAGTTAATAATAGAAATAGAAATTATTTTGGTGAAGTTGAAATTGAATTTAGTTTAGATTATAATACAATTAATTCTTTAACAAATAACTTTAATAACAATAATGATGGGGACTCTTCAGACGAAGAAAAATTTGCTAATAAAAAAATTTGATATGAAAAATTAAGTGATAATACCTGGATGAAAAAAGATTATTCATCAGAAGATAGTGACAGTGATGATAATAAGTTAACAATTTCAACTATTAAAAATAACGATATTTGTAATAATAATTTTGTGCTTTGGGGAAGTACTGTTATTCCATCAACCGCGGGGGGCACAATTATCGGTAGTGCTGTTCCCGGTATGGGAACAGTTATTGGTAGTATATCAGGTTTTGTAATTGGTTTAGGTTCATTTATTAGTGCAAAAATATATTGTAAGGTTAATAAATAAAAATTAATAAAAAATATTATTAGGAGCAAGCACCTTAATCATAATTGGAATAACAAGTTAAATATTTTGTAAAAAAATAATTATTCAAATTTCTAGAAACTACTTTGTTAAAAATTTTTGCAATGTTTGAAAAGGCGTTTTACTGTTTAAAGATGAATGATGGCGTTCAAAATTATAAAAGTAATAATATTTGTTTAAAAAGTGCTGAAGTTTATTTTGATTTAGTTTTTTATTCTTGGCATAAAATAATTTGGTATAATGTTGATGGAATCGTTCAATTTTACCATTTGATTGTGGTGAGCGAATCGGCGTGGTTTCGTGAACGATTCCGTTCTTTGAAAGAAAGGTTGTAAAAGGCCTTTCTTTTACTTTGTATGTTTTTTTATTACTTCAATTAGTAGTAGTAAATTCAGGGGCATTATCAGTACGAAGGCGTTTAATTGTTATGCCAAGTTCGCTAAAATCTTTCATTGCTCTTTGAACGGCATTAATGGCGTTATTGGTTCCTAAACTATCATAAACATAACCAAATACTATGCGTGTCATTTCGTCAACGAAATCATAAATGTAATATTTTTTATCAACCGGAAAATTTGATGGGGTAATAATTTTAGCATCCATTTGTAAAAGACCAATATCTGAAACTTCATAACGCTTAAAATGGCATTTCGTTTGCTTAATTTCTTGTTTTAATTCTTTTCAACGAGGGTCGGATTTAATTCAACGATAAAAAGTTTTGATATTTTTAGGAACTTCTGAATTTTTGACATCGTGAAAACCGATTTTTAAATTGTTAAATAAAGACCACATTCCGCCAGCTTGAAGATTTTTGTAATCAAAATATAAATCACATACTTTTTCACGAGAATTTAAACTATATTGATAATTAAGATTTTGTGGTTTTGTAGTTTTAAACAATAACAAATCTAAATTGTCAGAATAATAAGCGGTCATAATTTTTTGTGCCCAACGATAAAAGGTTTTCGTTGCATTCTTAAAATATTTTTTAATAAGTTTTGTTAAAGTAGTTTCTTCAATATAGAAATAAGTACATAAATTTAAATAAGCAGTAATGCGTTTTTTAGTTTTATAGTAATAAGGATTACGGCAATTAGCACTTAGTCAACTTTGGATTTTTGCTTTTAAATCTGCTAAATCATCTTGGGAAATAATATATTTCATTTTTTTAAACTCCTTAAATTAAGAAAATCGTATTTTTTAATACGATTTTCAAGAATATTTATTAAATTACTAATTTTTATTAGGCATTTCAGCAAAGAATGAAGTTATATAATGTTTAAAATCGTGTAGTTTATCCACTAATCCAATTGTAATTTTTACATTGACAATTTCTGATATAGTATAAATATCTGTTTTAAATCCACTACCAGGAGTATTAAAAGATTGTAATGTTCCATTTTTTTTATAAAAATTAAACGCAGAAATTCAGTTTTTATAACCAAACAAACGAAGTCGGTTAGGATATTCAAACTCAACATCACTAGGCCAGGTAAAACCGCTTTCACTTATATCTAATCAATAATCACCGTGATGAATTAATTTAGTTTTCTTCAAACTGGGAAATTGCAGTTTTTTTTCAAAAACACTAGAACTACATCCAAAAATAAACATTACACAAATTGAATTTAAAGCTAATAAAAATTTTCGCATAAAGAAAAATCCTCCTTTCAAAGGAATTATATTATAAAAAATAATGGCAATATTTAAGAAAACTTTTTTAATATCATTAGCAAAATTGCTAAGGGCACTACAAATTCAAATAACATCTGAAATGCCGGAATAACTTCAAATACTGGGAAAGCAGTTTTCGTAAAATTAATTGTTGTTTTGGCAATATCAGCAAGAGGACGAATTAAAAGATTAATTCCAGAAAGACCAAGTAATCAATTTAACACACTAACAGAAGCGTGTTGAATGCCACACGATATGGCACTAAATAAACCTCAATAAGAACAATTGGGTGTAGGAATTAAGTCATCCATATTTCCGCTTATTCCGCCACCAATAAAAGCTGTTGAATTCAAAATGTTAAAATCGTATAAAGAATAATAATATTCAGTGCTTTCGTTTTTCTTTTTATATAGTGGGAAAGTTAGTGTAAAAATATTAATTCCATACATGACATCAACTTTGGCATTGTAAAAATGCAATTTATTGCTAGTAATATTCCATAATTGATTATCATATGCTTTTAACACATTAAAATCTATTTGATAAGAACTTTTACCAGTATTAAAACCATTGGCAATTTGTTTATCTTTAACAAAGAAATAGGAACGAAAAATCATATTCTTACTATTTTCCATTGTTGAACCAAAGTTAATTAAATACTGTTTGGGATAAAAAGTAATTAAGGAACGATAGAAAAAGCCCATTTGTAAAACATTTTTAGGAATTTGTTGCATTCCTTTGTAATCTAATTCTACATAAGTAGAGGCATCTGTATCAAAACTCGCATAAAAGAATTGTACGAAAAAACCACCTAAAACTTTATAAATTTTGTTAAATAAACCATTAATAAAATCAATAGTTAAATCTTTTTGGTAATAAAGCATAAAATCTTTAAAATCAACTTTTAATTTATCATCATAGCGTAAAAAATGGAAGGTATTACCATAATAATTAACTTGTCCAAAAAAAGTATTGATAAAATCTATTCCAAAACTTGTTCGCGAGCCAGATTTTCAAAGTGATTTACCATTTTCTAAAAACTCATTATTACCCATAATGCTACCATATTCAGTTTTTATAGTAATAACATCACCAAAACTAGAAAAGGAAAGTTCTCTAAAAATAACTTTTTGCATCATATCAGGTTTAGGATATGAATTTTTGCGACTTAAATTAAATTTACTATTTTGTTTAAAACCATTTAATTTAATTGAAATTTCACTCATATATTTAAAATTATCGTCAAAGAAATTAAAAATAGGGACTCAATATAAGTAACTGTAATTAAATTTATCAAAATCTCGGCGTTGTATCATTAAATAATCAAGTTTATCTTGAAACTTAGTATATTGATATTCGCCATCATTTTTATTTATTTCCGTAGGTAACGGTTGCTCGTTATCTTTCTCTGGTAAAGGGGGCATTTCCGCTGAGAATGAAGTTATATAATGTTTAAAATCGTGTAGTTTATCCACTAATCCAATTGTAATTTTTACATTGACAATTTCTGATATAGTATAAATATCTGTTTTAAATCCACTACCAGGAGTATTAAAAGATTGTAATGTTCCATTTTTTTTATAAAAATTAAACGCAGAAATTCAGTTTTTATAACCAAACAAACGAAATCGGTTAGGATATTCAAGCTCAACATCACTAGGTCAGGTAAAACCACTTTCACTTATATCTAATCAATAATCACCGTGATGAATTAATTTAGTGTTTTTTAAACTAGCAAACTTTAACTCACAACTATTACCACATTGACTGGGATTTGTAGCTCGTTTTTCTCGTTTCATAAAGGATTGTTCCATATTAGGTTTTGGTGGTTGTTTTGTATCAAAGAACACCCCTAATGGCACCAAACCAATAAACATTATAATAAATCAAGAAATAATCTTATGCATCTCATCACGACTTAAAACTCTCTTTTATTGCTTTAAAAGCATGAGAAAATTTATATTCATAATATAATGGACATTCAGAAATATTAATAACTTCTTTTTGATGTTTTCTAACTACTTTATTAAAATAAAAACGCTTAATAATTAACTTAACAACTGTCATTAACAAATAAACCATTAATAATCAAAAATACACCTTAAAAAATACACTTTGAAAATTTAATGGTATAAAATCTTTAAAAAATTTATCCCCTTTAATTTGAAGGACCGTTAAAAATATTCAAATTATAATAACAACACTATGAAGTATAATAAAAAAATGTATAAAACCTAAAACGCTTTTAAATCATTTAATACCTAATATTTTCTTTAATTTTTTCATTTTTAACTCCTTAAAATTAAATATATTGTCGATAAAATACAAATCGTTCCTAAAATTTGGAAAATCGGATGTTGAGAAAATAACCTTATCATTGGTTTAAACAAATCTAAAATTTTAATATTATTTGATAGAACTTTATTAAAATATTCTAAACCCTCACGCACATAGGCTCATAAACCTAAAAAGTCATTTAAAGCAAAAATAGAAAAAACAGCAACAAGAATAAATAAAATTATCAATTTAAACATTTTAAAAACCTACCTTTTTATTCGCCGTCCATGTTGATTAACTCACGGTCTATTTTTAGGACTATTACCACTGAATTTCTTAATTGGACCACTAGATGATTTTTTCTTTGCTCCTCAATTAGCAACTGATTTTTGATATTTTTTACGAAAACCAACTTTTGGTCGTTCAATATGAATACCTAAAATACCACCAATTACAAGATTTATTACAAGCATAATTAGCGGAAAAATAATAATGCGAATATCTGTTCCCGGAATGGTTAAAGTTCAAATTAAATCAAAAACTTTATAAAACATATCGCCAATCAAACTAGCCATTTTTTCTAAGTTTTCCATTTTTTAAACTCCTTTACTTGTTTTTCTTCTTCAGATTATTTTTTAACTTAGTAAGTATCTTACTAAATTTTTCCATTTTTAAATATTCTAATGCTTCAATATCCATTACATTATCATTTCAAAATTTATGTTGATAATTATCGTTCAAAGCACGATTACTTAATTCACGCAAGAATGATAAATATTTATTATCATAAAGATTTAAAATTGACATCGGAATTTTCAATTTAAAGAAATAAATATCTAATTCCGGAATGCTACGATACTTGATTTTGCGACCTTTTTTATCATTTTTTGCATTAATTAGAGTTAATCGTCATTGTTCGTATTCGCTTACCGATTTAAAAGTGCCATAAACAACTTGCAAATAGGGTCGGAAAATACTAACCGGTTTTTTTCTAATGCCAACAATTATTGAATTCGCAATATCACGAACTTTAACTCATATATGTTCAGCTCGTTGTCCGCTTGCTAATACGATATGGGTAAATTGGCGAGCCGAAGCGAAATATTCTTGTAAACCTTGGGTTACTCTATCATTTTCTTTATAGTCAGTTCCTTCTAAAAATAAGTTAGTTTCATCTCATAACAGCAAATGCTTTTCTTCTAATATCGGATAATTATAATCTAATAAAGACATATGCCCTAATGAAAGCATTTGTTTATCCGTAATCGGAAAAGTAGAAATCGTTTTTCAACCACTTAATAAGTAAGAAGCTAAAACCATTAAAGCGGTTTTTCCGGTTCCTAAGGCACCAATTACTAAATTTAAAGGTGAATTTAATAAGAAATTAATAAAACTACGACGAGCAAAAAAATGAGAAATTTTAGTATATAAAATATACAAAGCAATTAATAAATAAATAATATCAAATAACATTCGTCAACTTTGAGGATTATAATAATACAAAATCGCACCATAGAATCACGCAATAATAAATAAAGTGCGATTTAAAGCGACAAAATCATATAATCTTAAATTTATTTTTTTAAACAATAACATCACTTAAATCACACTTTCTTTATTTTTATTACTATCTGCCAGGCATTAATTTTTCAAACATTTTGAAAGCGATTAAAAATAAACCAATAATCACGCCAAGCAAGAAAACTCAATATGTAGCAAAGAAATTAACGACATTTGGCATATTACCACCAATAATATCAGTTCAAATATTAGCAAATGCTTTAATTAATGCTTTTCATAAGTTATTAACCGCTTGTTCACCAGTAATTACTCCTGGTGTATTTCCTTCTACTAAGAAATTTATTAACATATAATCACCCCCTTTCTAAACAAAATATGATTTAACCTTATAAAATAAAATAACCATAAATAAGACAGTGAATACTAATACCATTCAAAAGGCAATATTTGCTATTAAAAGTCAAAGTGGTTCTTTGGTTAAATTAATTTCTTTACCAGAAACTCACGCCGGAATAGTTGTAATTTGGATAAATAAATCTCAAAAATACAATTTTGTCATTTCTCAATCTAAATCTTTTCAAGCAACTAAAAACATAATAATTACCGCTTAAAAGGTCAAAAGAGTAGAAAAATAATGGCCGAAAACAACATTACAATTATTAAAATTGAAAACAAAAATACAACTTGGGGTGGTAAATCAGCAGTTGGGTAAATTAATTCAATTAATTCAATAATTATTTTTTTAAACATTTTCTAAACCTACTTTTTAATTTCTTTTTCATCTTGTTCTAATAAATTTCGCTTAAACTTTGCAATAAATATTCGTTGTGAATAAGTAAAATCTTTTGGCAACTGTTTTGCTTCACTACCGTATTTCTTTTTATCTTTAAAAAACCGATAAATATTAACCGCAATATAATATGCTAGTAATAATGTTAAAATCGTAAAAAACACTAATCCAAATATACTCATCTTTCTTTTCTCCTTAATTTTCTAATTAATTTATTTTTTTAAACAATTATGTTCAACAAAATCAAAACAAAGTCAATTATCACCAACTAAATCAGTTCTAACAGAATCAACTGCAGATTTAGACGCTCAAATTTTTTGTTCTAATCCGGTTTTTTTATTAATAGAATATATAAACTCTTGACAATAATCTTTGCCAGGCTCATCCACACTAACTCACATTTTCATTTCTAAAACTCCAAAATTAATTTTTTTACTACATTAAATCAAAAAATGCAATAACTTAGTTAAATAACTCAAACTAACATTGATAATTAACGGGCGGAGCATACGCTTTCCGCACCGTTTAAACACCTTAAAAACCAACCTAAATTTTTTTAAACTATAATATTTTTCTTTACCTCTATTCTTAAAATGCCTTAAAACACCTTTAAAATGAATTTTTAAAATAATTAAAACTTACATCCTTTTTAGCAATCTCTTTCTCCGCAACAAAAAAACCTAACAACTCATGACCTAAAATCAAACTAGATTCTTGACCTTTCTTATTATTAACTAAAACCAACTGATACTCACCATCTTTAATTATTCCGATACAAATAGAATTCTCATATTTTCCTTTATAAACAAATCGTTTTGAAAACCAAATACCAGTAGATTCATACAATCAGGGAATTGCTGGTGCTTTAATAAGTACTGCATTTTGCGTTTCTTTCAAAAGATATTTTTCAGTATTTAAAAAAATATTTTCAATATTTCTCATATACATACCACCCTTACAATATTTAGTTATATTAACTTAGTTATATTTAACTTAGTCTTTTAACTTAGTTCAATATATTTCTCTTTAAACTCTTTCTTTAAACTAAATTAACATAACTTGTTAGTAAACTTCGTTTACTAAAAAACTTAGTTTATCAACAACAAGGCACAAAAAAATACAAGGCATAACTAAAAATAATAAATATTAATTTAACCTTATATTTCTTGTAATAAATAAATGAGCTCGTATTTATTTATTAATTAAAAGCAAGTTTGTAGAAACCAAAATCTTGTCATATGTATATGGTTTCTACAATTTTTCAGGAATTTACCAAAAAATTAACTGAACGAATGTTAAATACGGAAATTAAAGATTATCTTGAAACTGATGAGAATCATAATAAAAGAAATGGCAACACACAAAAAACCATTATTACTAAAAATGGTTCAATCGCAATTGATGTACCAAGAGATCGAAATAGTACTTTTGAACCAGTAATTATTCCGAAAAGACAAAGAAGATTTGATAACTTTGATCAAAAAGTAATTTCTTTATATGCAAGAGGAATGACAATTTCTGATATCAAAGCACAATTGCAAGAATTCTATCACGGAGCAGAAATTTCAGAAAGTTTAATTAGTCAAATAACTGATGATGTTATTGAAGAAGTTAAAATATGACAAACTAAACCTTTAGAGAAGATTTATCCGATTGTTTATTTTGATTGTATTGTTGTTAAAGTAAAGCAAGATAAACGAATAATAAATAAAGCAGTTTATCTTGCCTTAGGGATTAATTTAGATGGTTTAAAAGATATTTTAGGAATGTGAATTAGTGAGAATGAGGGAACCAAATTTTGACTTAATAATCTTACGGAAATGAAAAATCGTGGGTTACAAGATATTCTTGTTGCTTGTAGTGATAATTTAACTGGGATGTCTGATGCAATAGAAGCTGTTTTCCCAAAAACACAGCATCAATTATGCATTGTTCATCAAATTCGCAATAGTTTAAAATTTGTTCCTTACAAAGATCGCAAACTTGTAGCTAATGATTTAAAATCAATTTATACAGCAATTAATGAAGAAATAGCGTTAATTGCTTTAGATCATTTTTCTGAAAAATGAAATAAAAAGTATCCACAAATTACTAAATCATGAAAAAATAACTGAAATAATTTAATAATTTTTCTTGAATATCCTCAGGAATTTAGAAGAATTATTTACACAACTAATGCGATTGAATCTGTTAATAGTCAATTAAGAAAAGTCATTAAGAATAAAAAGATTTTTCCTAATGACGCATCAGTTTTTAAAATATTTTATTTAGCATTTCAAAATATGGTTAAGAAATGAACGATGCCAATTCAAAATTGGGGTAGTGCAATTTCACATTTAATGATAAAATTTGAAGACAGAGTGAATTTAAGTTAATTACTTAGAGACACAGTTAATTGTACAGCCCCAGATTGTAATTTACTGATTTTATTTAAGTTACGAAACTAGCTTCAGGATTAATTGTTGTTTTAGTTACACATAAAGTAGAATTTGTTTGTTTTGCTACTAAAAAATATAATTTTTTTTAATTTTGTCGAAAACTCTTGATATTTATTGAATATACTTAATTTTAGGTATATTTTAATATGATAGAGGTGGATAATAATTATGGAAAAAATAATTCAAGAACTAGTAAATACTTTAACAGATGATCAATTTTTAGAATTTTATGAAAAAGTCAAACAACAAGCAGAATTAATAAAAAAACAAAAACGGTTAAATGAAATTGATCAAAAATTTAGAGCGCAAGGTATTAAATGCCCTAAATGTGAATCTTACCATTGCGTTAAAAATGGACATAATTCAGAAGGAAAACAAAAATATTTATGTAAAAATTGCCGTGCAAGTTTTGACGCTTTTCGTAATCATTTTATTTATTGAAGTCATTTAAATTATGAACAATGAAATTTATTGATTCAAATTTCATTGCTGGGGCAATCTAGTAAAACAATTTCTCGTTTTATTAAAACTACATTAAAAACTGCTTGATATAATCGTCAAAAATTAATGAAATCAAAACAATTAGAAAATACCCAATTAAAATTTAAAAAATTATCTGGTAAAATCCAAATCGATGAAACATTTATTAAAGAAATCCATAAAGGAAATTTCAAATATAAAACTGATCCACGAAGAATTCACCTTGACCCATTCGCAACTAATACTAAATGCTGTATTCAAATGGCAATTGATAATAATAACAATATTTATGTTAAATCCACAAACACCAAACGTTTACAAAAACAATGAGTTATTGAAAATATGAACAAAGAATTAATTAACGAAAATTCAATTATTACTTCTGATATGCAAAAATTATATTTTTTAGTAGCAAAACAAACAAATTCTACTTTATGTGTAACTAAAACAACAATTAATCCTGAAGCTAGTTATCGTAACTTAAATAAAATCAGTAAATTACAATCTAGTCTTAAAGAAGCCTTAATTCATTATCATGGTTTAGGTTTTACTAATATTCAAAATTATTTAAATCTCTGAAAATGAAAATACCAACATAAGGGTTTAACTCCAAACCAACAAACAGCGGTATTATATTTTAATAGACTTCTTGCAAAATTAATATGATAATTATAATTTTTAAATTTAAAATAAATATAAAAGTGTTATTAAAATAATTTTTAGATTATTTTTACAAATATTTTGTCATTAAAACATAATAAAAATTATTATTTACAATAAAAAAAGACTGAAATTTTAAATTATCAAATATATTTAAACTAATAGTTGTAAATTATAAATTGAAGCTATTAAATTAAATCTTAAAGCAAATCTTTTTCTACGATTTCGATATTTTTCACTAATAATTTTAAATTTTTTAAGTATAGCAAAAACATTTTCAATAACAATTCTCATTTTTGAAATTCGCTCATTATTTTGCTTTTCTTCTTTATTTAAAGGGTTTTTCTTTGATTTTCTTTTAGGAATTAAAACATTATGATTAATTTTTTGTATGCCTTGATAACCTAAATCCACTAAAACAGTTGTTTCTGGTAAAAATTTAATTTTTGAATCTTTTAAAATTTTAAAGTCATGGTTTTTACCATAAGAAAAATCAGAACTAATAATTTTTTTACTATCTTTTTCAATTATAACTTGTGTTTTTATTGTGTGTTTTTTCTTTTTTCCTGAGTAGTGCTGTTTTTGTCTTTTTTTGGGCGTTGGATTTGGCTTTCAGTTACATCAATTATAACAGTCTTATCTTTGAAATGATCTTTTAATAGTGATTTTTGACCAGTAAGTTGTTGAAAATTAGGGTGTTTTATTAAAGTGTCTTCAATTCATTTGATATTTCTATAACAACTACTTTCACTAATATCATAACTTTTTGCAATATGAAAATAAGTTCTATATTCTCTTCAATATTCTAAAGTCATTAAAATACGATTTTCTAATGATAATTTATTGGTTCTTCCGCGACGAAATCTCTTTTTTAATTCTTCTATTTTTAAAATTTCTAGCATTTTATTAAAAGTAGTATGTTTAATACCAGTTAATCTTAAAAAATTTTTATCACTTATTTGATTATTTTTTTTAAATTTCATTTAAATTCCACCTTTTTATTAAAAACAACAATTCAATTATATTTTAAATTAATTTTGCAAGAAGTCTAATGTATAAAAAAGTTAAAGTAAAAATAGTAATTTTACATAAAAGCCTTTTAAAATTATCAAGTTGATGATTTTTTTTATTTTATCAAGAGTTTTCGACAAAATTAAAATAATTTTTGCATATCAGAAGTAATAATTGAATTTTCGTTAATTAATTCTTTGTTCATATTTTCAATAACTCATTGTTTTTGTAAACGTTTGGTGTTTGTGGATTTAACATAAATATTGTTATTATTATCAATTGCCATTTGAATACAGCATTTAGTATTAGTTGCGAATGGGTCAAGGTGAATTCTTCGTGGATCAGTTTTATATTTGAAATTTCCTTTATGGATTTCTTTAATAAATGTTTCATCGATTTGGATTTTACCAGATAATTTTTTAAATTTTAATTGGGTATTTTCTAATTGTTTTGATTTCATTAATTTTTGACGATTATATCAAGCAGTTTTTAATGTAGTTTTAATAAAACGAGAAATTGTTTTACTAGATTGCCCCAGCAATGAAATTTGAATCAATAAATTTCATTGTTCATAATTTAAATGACTTCAATAAATAAAATGATTACGAAAAGCGTCAAAACTTGCACGGCAATTTTTACATAAATATTTTTGTTTTCCTTCTGAATTATGTTCATTTTTAACGCAATGGTAAGATTCACATTTAGGGCATTTAATACCTTGCGCTCTAAATTTTTGATCAATTTCATTTAACCGTTTTTGTTTTTTTATTAATTCTGCTTGTTGTTTGACTTTTTCATAAAATTCTAAAAATTGATCATCTGTTAAAGTATTTACTAGTTCTTGAATTATTTTTTCCATAATTATTATCCACCTCTATCATATTAAAAATATACCTAAAATTAAGTATATTCAATAAATATCAAGAGTTTTCGACAAAATTAAAAGTAATTTTAATTAATTACTGGTTTTTATTTTGATAAAATAAAAAGGAGAAAAAAAGAAAGAGCCTGCCCAAAATTCTGTGTCTCAATAATTCATTCTGAATTCTATTTAAAAGAAGGAGAACAGAAAATGACAAAAAAATAAAAAAAGAACCTGATGCAATTGATAAAGTTGTGATGGTTGTTGATTATTTTTTAGAAGTAAAATTTGAGGACAGAGTGAATTTAGGGACTGTACAATTAACTGTGTCTCTAAGTAATTAACTTAAATTCACTCTGTCCTCAAATTTTATCATTAAATGTGAAATTGCACTACCCCAATTTTGAATTGGCATCGTTCATTTCTTAACCATATTTTGAAATGCTAAATAAAATATTTTAAAAACTGATGCGTCATTAGGAAAAATCTTTTTATTCTTAATGACTTTTCTTAATTGACTATTAACAGATTCAATCGCATTAGTTGTGTAAATAATTCTTCTAAATTCCTGAGGATATTCAAGAAAAATTATTAAATTATTTCAGTTATTTTTTCATGATTTAGTAATTTGTGGATACTTTTTATTTCATTTTTCTGAAAAATGATCTAAAGCAATTAACGCTATTTCTTCATTAATTGCTGTATAAATTGATTTTAAATCATTAGCTACAAGTTTGCGATCTTTGTAAGGAACAAATTTTAAACTATTGCGAATTTGATGAACAATGCATAATTGATGCTGTGTTTTTGGGAAAACAGCTTCTATTGCATCAGACATCCCAGTTAAATTATCACTACAAGCAACAAGAATATCTTGTAACCCACGATTTTTCATTTCCGTAAGATTATTAAGTCAAAATTTGGCTCCCTCATTCTCACTAATTCACATTCCTAAAATATCTTTTAAACCATCTAAATTAATTCCTAAGGCAAGATAAACTGCTTTATTTATTATTCGTTTATCTTGCTTTACTTTAACAACAATACAATCAAAATAAACAATCGGATAAATCTTCTCTAAAGGTTTAGTTTGTCACATTTTAACTTCTTCAATAACATCATCAGTTATTTGACTAATTAAACTTTCTGAAATTTCTGCTCCGTGATAGAATTCTTGCAATTGTGCTTTGATATCAGAAATTGTCATTCCTCTTGCATATAAAGAAATTACTTTTTGATCAAAGTTATCAAATCTTCTTTGTCTTTTTGGAATAATTACTGGTTCAAAAGTACTATTTCGATCTCTTGGTACATCAATTGCGATTGAACCATTTTTAGTAATAATGGTTTTTTGTGTGTTGCCATTTCTTTTATTATGATTCTCATCAGTTTCAAGATAATCTTTAATTTCCGTATTTAACATTCGTTCAGTTAATTTTTTGGTAAATTCCTGAAAAATAGTATTGCCTTTAAATAAATCTTGTGGATTATCAATATTTTCTAAAAAATAATCAACAACTTTATCAATTGCGTCAGGTTCTTTTTTTATTTTTTTTGTCATTTTCTGCTCTCCTTCTTTTAAGTATAATTCAGAATGAATTATCGAGACACAGAATTTTGGACAGGCTCTATTTAGAACAATAACTTTAATTAAAACAAGCCCAACAAGTTTAAATTTCTTGTGATAAAATAAGAATAATATTTACACCAGTAATTTTAATTAATTACTGGTTTTTATTTTGTCAAAATAAAAAGGATAAAAAATGAAAAAAGTTGAACTGCCCAAATGAACGATGTCAATTCAAAATCGAGGTAGTGCAATTTCACATTTAATGATAAAATTTGAGGACAAAGTGAATTTAAGTTAATTACTTAGAGACACAGTTAATTTTGTACGAGCCCCCTTTCGTATTTTAATTTGTTTCTGATTGTGCATTAAATTCTATCATTTTTCACCAGTTTCATGTTACGCCAGCAAAAGTATCTTTTTGATACTCAAATTTTATTTTAATATTTTTTATTTTAATATTTTGTTTTTGTTCTTTTTCAACTTCTGTTCATTTTGTATTTATTTGTAATTCGTTAAGTTTTTTAATAATATTAACTTGATTTTGATTTATATAACTTTGAATTCGTCCTTTATTGTTCCATAATTCTTCTATAGGATTTATGGGTTTTATTCCTGATTGCTTCTCTATATCATTTAATAAAAATTGTAATTCTGTTTTTCACGCCGATGCAGGTTTATAAGGAGTTTCATTTTTTCATATTGTAAATTCTGCTTTTGTTAAGTTAATTTCAGACACTTGATTACTTTTTTTACTGTCTGAGAGCGTTGGTTTATTTATTTTTTTAGAGCACGCAGTTACGGGCAATATTGTTAATCCTAAAATAGCCATTATACTTAAAATTTTCATTTTTTAACTCCTTTATTTTTTTCAATATATATATATATATATTATATAAAAATTCTTAATTTCATTAGAAAGATGGCAAAACCGATTAAAAATTGAAAGGTATAGTAAAAAGCTGGTACCGTTTTAAAAATTGGAAAAATAGCAGTTGAAAAGTTAACTGTTGCTTTTGCAATAATTGCTAACGGTCGCAAAATCGTGATGATTTGTGAGGCGGTGAGTATTCAGTTTATCATTTTGATACCAGCATTCTGAATGGCACATCCAATATCATTAAAAGTTGGTATTCATCGTCCGGAATATTTGCAATTTGCCGGCGGAATTAAATCGTCTCATTCACTGTTATTTAAACCATCAGGGATAAAGGCTGTTGAATTTAAGACATTAAAGTCATAAATTTTAAAATTGTAGTTAGAGATATTACCTTTGTGATAAAGCGGAAAAGTTAAGGTAAAAATATTAATACCATAACGAATATCAATATCGGTATTGAGATAATTAATACTGTTAGCGGTTTTGTTGGTTGGCAAGGTAATCAGTTTATTATCATAAGATTTAAGGACATTAAAATCAATTTGATAAATACTATTGGTGTTGTTAATAGCATTGTAATTATCTTGGTGCATTTTTTTGTCAAAAGTAAAGAAATAACTTCTTAGTAATAATTCTGAGTTTCCTATAATATTTACTAAGTATTTTTTGGGATAAAAGGTAATTAATGAACGATAAAAGAAACCGATTTGAATAAAGTAATCCTTCTTATAGTTTTCTATACCCTTAAAATCAATTTCAGTATGAGTTTTTTCGTCCATATCAAAAGTCGCATAAAATAAACTAGCAAAGAAATTGCCGAGAATTTCATAGATTTCATCAAAAACATTTTTGTAATCGCTGTCGTTAATACTAGGAATGTTATTTTTAAAATATAAGTAAATATCATTTTTTAAATCGGGGTCATAGCGCAAAAAACTAAATCTAACATTGAGGTAATTTAAGGTACCAAAAAGATACTTAATTAGGTAATAATCGTTAGTACTTTTGGTATCATATTTTCAGATTTCGGTTTCACCGTGTAGTAATTGCAAATAGTTATTACCTGCGATTAAGGTTTTATTAAAAGCTTTAATTTTTAAAATATTCTTATTAATTTCATCTTCACTACTAGAAGTCTTATGATAAAAATAGCTTTCATTTTTAAAGCCGTGGTTTTTAATTGTGAATTCTTTATAGTAACCTTTTTCTAAGGTGTCAATAAAATTAAATACTGGTGTTCAATAAAGATAAGAGTAATTAAATTTGTCAAAATCACCACGATGAATCATTAAATAGTCAAGGTTCTCAATGACATCGTTATAGTTGTGGTTGCCATCAAAGTTAGTGATTGTTTCTGGTAAATCAATATCAGTCGTAGGTTTGGCTTTCAATTGTGCATCAAGTTCTAGAATTTTTCACCAGTTTCATTTTACACCGGCAAAAGTATCTTTTTGATACTCAAATTTTATTTTAATATTTTTTATTTTAATATTTTGTTTTTGTTTTTTTTCAACTTCTGTTCATTTTGTATTTATTTGTAATTCGTTAAGTTTTTTAATAATATTAACTTGATTTTGATTTATATAACTTTGAATTCGTCCTTTATTATTCCATAATTCTTCTACAGGATTTATGGGTTTTATTCCTGATTGCTTCTCTATATCATTTAATAAAAATTGTAATTCTGTTTTTCACGCCGATGCAGGTTTATAAGGAGTTTCATTTTTTCATATTGTAAATTCTGCTTTTGTTAAGTTAATTTCAGACACTTGATTGTTTTGTCTTTTGTTTCTAATTAGTGATTGTGTTGTTATTTCGTCATTGTTAATGTTTTGGAGAATGGCAAAAATGTTATTGAAACCAATAATTAACACGGTAAATATTTTCATAAACATTTTTATCACTCCTCTTTAAAATATTTTATTTTTCATTGTTCTTTTTTCTTTAATTTTTTTAATAAGCCACTCAATGCTACAATTTATAATTACCGCTATTGTAATGCATATATCTAAATATCCTAGTATCATAAGTGAAATTAATGCTTCAAATTTTTCATATAATAATTTCAAATCATTAATTTCCAATTTTAAAAATGGAATGAAAAAGATAGTAATCATAAAAATGTAAGGTAAGATTCTCCATCAATATTTTTTTAAAGAATTAATGAGCTTGTTTGATTTCATTTTTCAAGGCTCTTTTTGCTTTGATTTTTTGAATAATCAAGCGGATTAATTTTTCAAATTTAATTGCAAAATATATTGCTCCGCCTCATCAAAAAACAAATATTCCTGCTAGCATAATACCACTATTGAACTTGCCAAAGAAATCAACCATTTCTTTATTCATAAAATCATTAAATTCGTTACTTGTTCCAGTTATTCATTTAGTATCCATTGCTGTTAATGCACAAATTAATAAACTTATAAAGATGAAAATGATACTTAATACTATTTTTAACCACTGCTTTTTAAAAGAATTTTTAATTTTTAATCTTAATGGTGTTTTTTCTTTTGAATTATCTTTTTTAAATAATTTTCCTAAAAGTTTTTTCATTTTAATTCTCCTTTCGTGTTTAAAAATTTTTAATTTTTGGTTTTTAATTATTAAGTCTGATTTTTGATTAATATGAATAGTATTTCACTTTTCTAATTCTAAAATTTCTTTATTTTTTTCCATTATTATGTATTTAAGAATATTAACACTATTTTCTAATATGACATTAGCAATTTTTAATTTGTCATTCTCTGTTTCTAATTCTTGTTTTTTAGTTCATTTTTCCATTTTTTTACCTACCTTTAATTACAATAAATAAGGCAATAAGTACACAAGTTACACCAAGAATCGTAAAAATTGGGTGTTGCGAAAATGTTCGTGCCATTGGTTTAAATAGTTCTAAAATTGTTAAATTGCTAGTAATAAACTTTTGGAAATTGGCAAGCCCTTCGCTAATATAATTCGTTAAAGTTTCAAAATGACTACCAGCCAATAATCCAAGAACAGTTATTAAAATAAAAATAATAATTAGTTTAAACATTTTTAGTTACCTTGTTTTGTTTTTATTGATTTTATTTGTTTTTTAGCTTTTCCTCACGCACTTAAGCGCCCCTTATTTTTAATCGCATATTGGCGTTGTTTTTCTAAATTAACTTGTTGACTACCAAATCCGAGAATAATTGCCATAAGAAATTCTACAGCCAGCGTTAAGAATAAAGGAAATATTAGTTGAATATTCGTTCCCGGCACTTCAAGACTTCAAATTAAATCAAAAACTTTATAAAGCATTTGGGCGAGAAAGTCGGCCATTTTTGCGAGATTTTCCATTTTTTATTATTCCTTTTCTTTCATTTTTCTTAAAAATTTGCTAAATTTATCCATTTTTAAATATTCCAAGTCTTCTAAATCAATTGCTGTGTCATTATAGTATTTGTCTTCATAGTCAGGATTCACTTTTGCATTTAAGTAATCTCTTAAAAACGCTAGGTAAAAAGAATTGTAAGTGTTTAATATCGGTAAAGGAATTTTTAGTTTAAAAAAATAAATATCAAGTTCAGGAATATCGCGATATTTAATGCGACGACCCTTTTTACTATTTTTAGCATCAATTAAGGTGTTTCTTCAGCGTTCATATTCTTCAATGCTCGTAAACGTACCATAGATGACTTTTAAGTAGGGACGAAAAATATTAACGGGTTTTTTACGAATGCCCACAATCACATTATTGGCAATATCACGAACTTTAACTCAAATATGTTTATCTCTTTGACCACTAGCGAGAACAATATGACCAAAATGGCGTGCCAGAGCGAAATATTCTTGAATACCGGTTTCTTCGTTTTTGGTATTATTTTTTTCCCAATCCGTTCCTTCTAAAAATAAATTGGTTTCATCTCATAACAGTAAGGTTTTGTCTGGTAATACCGGATAATCAAAGTCTAACAATCCCATATGTCCTAAACTTAATTTTTGGGTTTCTAGTAATGGAAAGGTTGATGCGATGTGATATTTCTTCTTTTTTAATAATTTTGATGCGTATACTAGAAAAGCAGTTTTTCCAGTTCCTAATGAACCAATAACAATATTTAATGGTGAGTTTTTTAAGAAATTAATAACTTTGTTAATTTGTGTTAAATTACCGATTTTAAAAAGGAAAATTAAAATACAACCCGCTAAAAATAAATAGCTTACAATGTTTTTAAAATAACCGTTGTAAATGTATCAAATTGCTCCCCAATGTCATAAAATTAAAAATGAGGTGCGATTCAATTCAATAAAATGGTTATTTTTTTCTATTACTCATTTGCAAAATTTCATCTTGCACCTCACTTTATTTTTTTCTTATCGTACTGCCCCAAGTAATTTTTCAAACATTTTAAAGCAAATAAAGAATATTGCCAAAATAAATGGAAAAATGAAGATTCAGTAGTCAGCAAAGAAGTTACCGACTTGTGGCATATTAACAGCAATAATATCTCACATTTTAGTAAACGCTGTCATAATTGCATTTCATAATTTAGTCATCGCATCACTAGCTGTTATTTTTTCTGCTGTTGCTGGTGCATCGGCCAAGAAAGTTCCAATCATATAATCACCTCCTTTCTCTTTAAAACATTCATCATTTATATTCAAAGTTTTTCTTAAATTTGTTAAAACCACGGTTAACCTTAACACTATTGTATTTTTTCCTAATTAATTTTGAATTTCTTTGGGAATGCATCACAATGTAACTTCTTGACATTACTTTTGCCTCTATCTAAATACTGATATTGTTTTTCAAAGTAACATTAGAATAAATCACACCATAATCGCTGTTAGGAGTCAAAAAGCAATGTTTGCTATTAAAAGCCAAAGTGGTGTTTCGGTTAAATCAATTTCTTTACCACCAGTAATGTGAGCCGGAATAGTTGTAATTTGAATAAATAAATCTCAGAAAGTTTGTTTAATTTGTTCTCAATTAAATTCTTTTAAATTTACCGTCATTTTTTATTTCCCAAAAATCATTTTTATTGGTAAATACATAATTGAAATTAATGCGAAAAGAAAAGTAATGATAATAATTAAACCGGCAATAAACGCAACTTGTGCAGGCATTTTTTCTATCGGAATAAACAGTTTTAAAAATTCCATAATAATTTCTCAAAACATTATTTTTTATCCGCGTTATTTTCTTTTGAATTAGGAGCTTTAACTCATTCTTCAAAGCGAGCAATAAATACTTTTTCGTCTTTCGTGAAATTACCAGCATTATTTTTAATGGCATTTTTATATTTAATTCGCATTTTTATTTTGGCATAAATTTTATAAGCAAAATATGCCAATAACATTATGCAAATAATAGTAAATATTATTCCAATCGCAATATTCATTTTTAAACTCCTTTAAAATAGTTATAATTTGTATCTTTTTTATTGTTTTCTTTTTCGGCAATGAAAAAACCTAATAATTCTTGTCCCTTAATTAATTTGGTTTCTTTTTCTTTTTGATTAATCGAAATTACTTGATATTTACTATCTTTTATTATTCCAATGCAAATTGAATTTTCATATTTTCCTTTATAAACAAATCGCTTTGGAAACCAAATGCCGATTTGTTCATTAAATCATGGAATTTTTGGTGCTTTAATAAGCATTGCGTTTTGTGTTTCTTTTAAAAGATATTTCTTAGTATTTAAGAAAATGTTTTCAATGTTTTTCATAATAAATTACCTTTCTTATGAATAAACTAAGTTATATTAACTAAGTTTTAGTTAACTTAGTTTTTTAAACACTTATATATCGCAGATTTAAGTGTTTAACAAGCTTTGTTAGTAAATTTTGTTTTTTTAATTAGATAAAGATTTTAATAATTTTAAACTTAGTATATCCCTATATAGAAATTTCTACACTTTAACATCCGCATCCTACCCTTGGAACTAATTTAATAGCGTGTATATTTTTAGGAAATCCACCCATTCATTTTTTTATTGCAAAACGAAACAAATTGCTATAGCTAATAGGATGTTATCTATTAACTGGTAAACTTCTTTTGGTTATGGCGACCACCCACAATTTATCGTGCTTTAATACATACCAACATTATTAACTCACTTGTATTTAATTTTCAAAGAACAAATTTTTAACATCTTATAAAATAAAAAGACAATCATTGCTGACTGTCTTAATACTTATTCAAATCTTTTCCTACCTAACAAAACTTTATGCGTCCATATAAATGAAGCAGTTATTTTTTTTTAATTTTGTCGAAAACTCTTGATATTTATTGAATATACTTAATTTTAGGTATATTTTTAATATGATAGAGGTGGATAATAATTATGGAAAAAATAATTCAAGAACTAGTAAATACTTTAACAGATGATCAATTTTTAGAATTTTATGAAAAAGTCAAACAACAAGCAGAATTAATAAAAAAAAAACAAAAACGGTTAAATGAAATTGATCAAAAATTTAGAGCGCAAGGTATTTAAATGCCCTAAATGTGAATCTTACCATTACGTTAAAAATGGACATAATTCAGAAGGAAAACAAAAATATTTATGTAAAAATTGTCGTGCAAGTTTTGACGCTTTTCGTAATCATTTTATTTATTGAAGTCATTTAAATTATGAACAATGAAATTTATTGATTCAAATTTCATTGCTGGGGCAATCTAGTAAAACAATTTCTCGTTTTATTAAAACTACATTAAAAACTGCTTGATATAATCGTCAAAAATTAATGAAATCAAAACAATTAGAAAATACCCAATTAAAATTTAAAAAATTATCTGGTAAAATCCAAATCGATGAAACATTTATTAAAGAAATCCATAAAGGAAATTTCAAATATAAAACTGATCCACGAAGAATTCACCTTGACCCATTCGCAACTAATACTAAATGCTGTATTCAAATGGCAATTGATAACAATAACAATATTTATGTTAAATCCACAAACACCAAACGTTTACAAAAACAATGAGTTATTGAAAATATGAACAAAGAATTAATTAACGAAAATTCAATTATTACTTCTGATATGCAAAAATTATATTTTTTAGTAGCAAAACAAACAAATTCTACTTTATGTGTAACTAAAACAACAATTAATCCTGAAGCTAGTTATCGTAACTTAAATAAAATCAGTAAATTACAATCTAGTCTTAAAGAAGCCTTAATTCATTATCATGGTTTAGGTTTTACTAATATTCAAAATTATTTAAATCTCTGAAAATGAAAATATCAACATAAGGGTTTAACTCCAAACCAACAAACAGCGGTATTATATTTTAATGTATAAAAAAGTTAAAATAAAAATAGTAATTTTACATAAAAGCCTTTTAAAATTATCAAGTTGATGATTTTTTTTTATTTTATCAAGAGTTTTCGACAAAATTAAAAAAAAATATAAAAAAGTGAACTTGTGAACTAATTACATATTATTTCAACTCCATTGGAGGTGTTCACGCATCTTTATTCTTTTTTAAAAATTTTTCATTAAAAAGCAACAATATTAATCCAATAAGCACTGGAACTAAAAAGAGATAATATTCTCATTGCGTCGCACCCAAATACAAATCTTTAATTTGCATATCTAAAACATTAGATTGAATAATACCAAAATTACAATTAGTAACTTTATATAAACCAAAAATTGCTAAAGAAAGCAATGGCGTTCATAACAACATCACCAATTGAGCAGCAATTCCATAAGAACCATTTAAAATTTTAATACTGCGAAAAAATAAAATTCGCCCAATTGCAATCGCAAAACTAGAAATGATAATAAATAAAAATGTTAACCCCATCAATTCACCAAAAATTCTAAATTGAACTCAGCCTTCATAACCATAACCCCCACCTATTACCGAAACTATTGGTAAAACAAAAATTAACATTATCCACGATGAACTAAACGCTTTTAAAATTAACGCCTCTTTCTCATTAATTTTATTTTTAGACTTACTCATTGCAAAATGAAGAATTGTTGATTCAATTGCATATAAAATTGCCGTTAATAATGACAAAATAATTGCCCAAGTAGCTTTTACTCACGGTTGAATATCACTAGGATCAGAACTTAATATTGTTTTATTAAACTCAGTAATAATTTGTCAAATAACTCTAAACCAATAACCGCTAAAGATGTTAAAAGTAGTCCAACCCAAGCAATAAAAGATAATCTTTCTTCTAATAATAACCTTGATAATAAAGTCGTAAAAATTGGAGCAATATTTACTAACACTGTTGCCGTAGCACTCATTTGGGCTGCTAATTGAATTGATAAAATATATAATACTTGTGCAATCGGACCACCAAAAATACCAGCAATAATTACAATCATTCCTAACATACTTTTAGTATTTTTCCAAATTTGTTTTAAAAACTTTAATGGCTTATTAGTAAGACAAACAACTAAAATTCAAGAAACAAATTCTTGCACTGTTGCTAAAATAAAACTATTTAATGCTCGCGTATCTAAAAAAATAATTAGTAACGGTGCTAATGAATACATAAAAGCTGAAATAACACCAATTCCTGTACCCGTAAGTAACTCTCTCCTGCTTCGTAAAATGAACATTAAATTTTTGTAAACTCATTTTTTTCTCCTTAAATTAATTTTTACTTGTTAATGTATAAACTGCTTGTTGCTTATTTTTATTATTTGTTCGCTGATTATCTTTTAATTTATCTTCGGCTTCAATACTATGAACTTTAATTTTATCGGGATCATTAAAAGCGATCAATTCATCTTTTGTATAAAAATCATCTTTATTTTTCAATTGTTTTTTTAAACGAACAATAATCCAATTAGTTAATGAACTTCGTGATAATATCGCCATTAACTGCAAAGGTTCAGTAATCGCTGCTAATAACATAATCTCCGGAACAGAAATAACAAGAATTAACATAAATAATTTTATAATTCCTTTAATTCCTAATTGTGACGATAATTGTTCATAGTTAGCAAATTGATAATAAGGATTAGAAAAAATTAATTTATAAGCAATAACAATTGAAAAAATCATTGGAATAACAATAATTGCCAAATTCTTTCATCAAAACCGAGCATTACTATTATATGTTAAATACTTCCAAGTATAACTACTACTATAAATTCAACGATAAAATAACCCAAAAGTTGTTGATAATACTAAAGCATAAATTGTTAACTGTGCATCTTTTAAATAATATGTAAAAACTGACCCTAAAATTAAACTAATAATCAAACTAATAACCACTTGTATATAAGCATGCTTCGTAGTTTCACGATGTCTTCCCGCGCCATAAATTAAAATACTCGCCGGTTCACTTATCATTAATAATGCTGAATTAATAGCAAAAATTAACGATAAATGTGGGGTATCAAAAATAGTCTTAATCGCAATATTCTCAAACTCTGGATTACTAGAACTTCTAACAGTTGCTAGCATTTGGACCTTCAATTCACCATATAAACCATTAACAAAATATGGTGACATAATAAACTGCACAACAAACATAAAAGCAGCCACCATATAAGCAAACAATTCAAATTTAACAAATGTATTCCAACGAATTCTTCCTTGATAAGAAATTCATGTACCAAAAAAGTCTTTAAAAGAAGTAATAAATAATAACATAATTACTCTCATATTTATCGCCACCGTCATATATATGGAATACGCTGACGCTGTACGAAAACCAATAAATAAAGCAATTAAAACAAAATCAATATTATTAAAAATTGCTACCGCATAACTTTTAACCGCAACATAGTTACTCTCTTGCAATAATTTATCATTTTTAGTTCACTCTTTAGTTTGCAATCATGGATATTTTAATTTCACATAAATATAAATTAAAATTGACTTAATAATTCCATGAAAAATATAAACTAAAAATGGTAAATAAGCATTGGGATTACCATTTCTAGCACTAATCCACATTCACAAAATAACACCTGTAAAAACTAATAAATCACAAGTTAAATGCACAATTCGATTAAAATAATTACCATTATCTGCTTGAATTAAATTTTCATAAGCACCAACAATGAAAAATGAAATTAAATTTTTTAATGACAACGATATAATAATAATTCATAATTGTCAAAACGACATCACTTGAATAACATCATCAGTAATAGTTTCACTAACATTATTTCAATAAGCATATAAAGAAAACCCTAAACCTAAAAAAACAACTAATGATAAATAAATTATCCCCGTTTTAATATAATTATTTTTAATCGTACCCACAATATCATTAACAGTAATTCAATCTTTCTTTGCTAAAGGATGATACAAATAAAAAATTCCCATAATTCCTAAACTACTCTCAGCCAAACCAATAGTAAATGAAATTGCCATAATAGTTCGTACTAATCCATTCATCTTCGCCCCATAATATTTAATTATTAAATAAATAAGAACAAACTGAAAAACTGAACCTAAAAATGTTCCAATAATTCCTAACAGTGTATTAAAAAAACTTTTGCTTGTTGAATACATTAGCCATTCCCCTTTAATTTAAATCATTTTATCACAAACTTAATTAATTTCTCTGCTATTTATTTCTAATATCTTATCAATATCTGGTAAAACAAATTGTTTATTATTTAAATAATCCAAAGGAACCGGTAAATTTTTAAACTCTAACTTATAAGCAAAAAGCATAATACGATCATTTAAATTATATTTAGAATCATATTTAATGTCACCCACAATCGGTGTTTTTAAATACTCACAAGATGCTCTAATTTGATGTTTTCTTCCCGTAATCAGTTGGATCTCATATCAACTAAACTTTAATACTTTTTTAAACATTTTAAACTTCGTTACTGCTACTTTACAATTTGGCAATTCTAATTTAGGACTAAACACCATTTTTCCTTGCATAATATCTTGAAACATATAACCTTTAACAACTAATGGTAATTCCTTATTAGTAGCTAATAACGCTAAATATTTTTTAGTAATATTATTTTGATTTCAAAATTGATGAAAAATATTTAAAGCAATTTTCTTTTTCGCATAAATTACTAAACCTCTTGTTAATTTATCTAAACGATGTACATGACTAATAGTAAAAGAATAACTGTTATTAATTTGCAAATACTTACGAACTGCTAAATCTAAACAATCACCCACAGGATGGTGAATTAAAACATTATGGGGTTTATCAACAATTAAAATATATTCGTCTTCATAAATAATTGCTAAAGCAATTTGACTAGCAAATTCCTTTTTTACTTCATCTTTGAAAGTTAAATTATCTAAAACAATAATCGTATCATTAGGTTTTAAATAATACTTCAAATCAGTAATAACTTCACCATTTAATTTTATCTTTTTTAAACGAAATAATTTATAAATTAATCGTAAAGGAACAGTATTAAAAGTTTTACGCATAAATTTAATAATTGTTTGATGAGCATCATTTTCATCAATAACAAATTGTACCATCCTAAGTTGCAACCAAAACTGTATAACTAATCAAATTATTTATTAAATGAATTACAAATGAATATGTTACATTCTCACGACCAAAAATAAATAGTAACGACAACAACAAAGAAAAACCTAAATAACTAAAAATATTTTGAATATCGCCAGCCAAGCGGACATGCATTCAAGCAAAGTAAAAAGAAGAAATAAAAAAACCCAATCAACGATATCTTGATAACATAAAAATACTATGCCTAGTTGCTAATTCTTCCAATAATGGTGCTGTAATAACAACCATAATAAATAAACCAATCTTGCCACTAATACTACTTAAAGATTTTTCAATTTCAGTTTGATTAGCAGATTTCTTAGTACCAATAGCATCATTAATAAACTTAAAAACAGCAGTAACTTGAAAAATAATTAACAAAGAAATAATAATCACAATAGCAACTAATAGTACATTATAAAGTAATGTATTACCAATCTTACTTGCTAACTGCTTACTAAAAAACAAAATTATAAAAATTATTACTAATCCAGTAATGCTTTGTATAAAAGAACTAAGAGCATAACCAGCATTCGTAAGTTCGATTTTATTACCAACTTGCTCATAAAATAATGGCGATGTTTTAATAAAAATAGCAAATAAAATCGTACTAACTGCTTGGGAAACTACAAATAAATAAATTGCTCAAGCACCACTATTAATAAATTTTTTTGCATCTTCTTCAACCATTAATCATCCAAAACTAAAACCATACGAAACTAAATTAAGAATTAAAAATAAAAAAACATAGTTATTATTATTTAAAACATAAATCCGAAGTAAATCAAAAATTATTGGAAGAACAAAAACTGTTATGAGAAATAAACAAGTACTAACTTTAGAAAACAGTTTATAATTATAAACCTGTAAATCATCAACAAAAGTTTTTGGAACTTGATACTGTGGACGATATCATTTACGCGTCTTTAATTGTTGGGAAAGCGAAAAACTTTCAGAATGCATCTTTAAACCTTACTCCATTTTACTTTCTTATATAATTATTATACATTTCTATAGTATATGTGTATATAATTAATTTATTAAAAGGAGGAAATTATAAATGTTTCAAAGAAAAGAATTAAATTATTCGTTAGATGCTCTAGAACCAATTATATCTAAAGAAACCATGGATTATCATTACAACAAACATCACAAAGCATATGAAGATGGTTTAAATAATACTCTTGCAAAATTAGAAAATAACAATCAACCTACCGATTTAAATCAATTAATGCGCGACTACTTAACCTTACCACATGAATGATGCCATGTTGGTATTCGCCAATTTGGTGGCGGATTAATTAATCACAATTTCTTTTTTAGTATCTTAGCCAAAGACAAACCAATTAGTAATGGTAAATTAAAAGCTCTCATTGAAGAAACCTACGGGTCAATGGAAAAATGACAAGAAAAAATGCGTGACGCTGCCTTACAAGTTTTTGGTAGTGGTTGAACATGATTATTAATTGATCGTAATGGCAAATTAAAAATTTTTAACACCTTTAACCAAGATAATCCTTGATTTTTAAAATCCTATCCTTTAATCGGTATTGATGTTTGAGAACATGCCTATTATATTGACTATCGTAACGACCGCAAAACTTATGTAACTAAATTTTTTGACATTATTAACTGAGAAGAAGTTGAAAAACTATATGACACTTATTTAAAAAATAATTCTAAATAATACTAATTTTAATAAAAAAGATGAATTCATTGAATTCATCTTTTTTATATTAAATAATTTATTAGACTTCTTGCAAAATTAATATGATAATTATAATTTTTAAATTTAAAATAAATATAAAAGTGTTATTAAAATAATTTTTAGATTATTTTTACAAATATTTTGTCATTAAAACATAATAAAAATTATTATTTACAATAAAAAAAGACTGAAATTTTAAATTATCAAATATATTTAAACTAATAGTTGTAAATTATAAATTGAAGCTATTAAATTAAATCTTAAAGCAAATCTTTTTCTACGATTTCGATATTTTTCACTAATAATTTTAAATTTTTTAAGTATAGCAAAAACATTTTCAATAACAATTCTCATTTTTGAAATTCGCTCATTATTTTGCTTTTCTTCTTTATTTAAAGGGTTTTTCTTTGATTTTCTTTTAGGAATTAAAACATTATGATTAATTTTTTGTATGCCTTGATAACCTAAATCCACTAAAACAGTTGTTTCTGGTAAAAATTTAATTTTTGAATCTTTTAAAATTTTAAAGTCATGGTTTTTACCATAAGAAAAATCAGAACTAATAATTTTTTTACTATCTTTTTCAATTATAACTTGTGTTTTTATTGTGTGTTTTTTCTTTTTTCCTGAGTAGTGCTGTTTTTGTCTTTTTTTGGGCGTTGGATTTGGCTTTCAGTTACATCAATTATAACAGTCTTATCTTTGAAATAATCTTTTAATAGTGATTTTTGACCAGTAAGTTGTTGAAAATTAGGGTGTTTTATTAAAGTGTCTTCAATTCATTTGATATTTCTATAACAACTACTTTCACTAATATCATAACTTTTTGCAATATGAAAATAAGTTCTATATTCTCTTCAATATTCTAAAGTCATTAAAATACGATTTTCTAATGATAATTTATTGGTTCTTCCGCGACGAAATCTCTTTTTTAATTCTTCTATTTTTAAAATTTCTAGCATTTTATTAAAAGTAGTATGTTTAATACCAGTTAATCTTAAAAAATTTTTATCACTTATTTGATTATTTTTTTTAAATTTCATTTAAATTCCACCTTTTTATTAAAAACAACAATTCAATTATATTTTAAATTAATTTTGCAAGAAGTCTAATGTAATACATTTAATTTGTTTAAATTTGCCATTCTTAAATGTAATAGATTATTTAAATTTTTATGATTATATATTTTTGCTCCATATCCTAATTGTTGTTTTACCAAATGCGATACATCACTTTCGATGCTACAACCGATATTTCATTCTAAATTTCGATTATGAATACCATGCTTATTGTTTTTGAAATAATTACTCACCTTTCTTAAATTTGTTTTAATATCTTTATTTAATTCATTTTTAACAACATTCCGAATACTTTTTACTAATTCTTGATGATTTCCATTTTTATATAATTCAATTCAACTATTTAGTGTTACTTTACGATTTTCAAAAACAATATTAAATGCCGTTTGTTTTAGTTTTTTAATAGCATGATAACCATCTAAAATATATCTAACATTACCGAAACTATTGGCAATTTCTCTAATTCAAGTAGCACCATCACCACAAACAATTATTTTGTCATAATTAATATTAACATAATGTTTTTGCAATTCTTTAATTAATAAATCACGATAATCCATCGTATTTATTCGTTTACCAACTTTTAACATTAGAAAATGACCTCGTTTATTTTCTAACTCTCTACGAGCATTTTTGTATTTTTTTTCTTTATGTCCGGTATGAAAAGTAACTAAACGAATTCTTTGGTCTTGTTTAATTTTATGGTCTAATGTCGCCAAAAATGTCTCATCTAGTTGAATAGACTTCTTGCAAAATTAATATGATAATTATAATTTTTAAATTTAAAATAAATATAAAAGTGTTATTAAAATAATTTTTAGATTATTTTTACAAATATTTTGTCATTAAAACATAATAAAAATTATTATTTACAATAAAAAAAGACTGAAATTTTAAATTATCAAATATATTTAAACTAATAGTTGTAAATTATAAATTGAAGCTATTAAATTAAATCTTAAAGCAAATCTTTTTCTACGATTTCGATATTTTTCACTAATAATTTTAAATTTTTTAAGTATAGCAAAAACATTTTCAATAACAATTCTCATTTTTGAAATTCGCTCATTATTTTGCTTTTCTTCTTTATTTAAAGGGTTTTTCTTTGATTTTCTTTTAGGAATTAAAACATTATGATTAATTTTTTGTATGCCTTGATAACCTAAATCCACTAAAACAGTTGTTTCTGGTAAAAATTTAATTTTTGAATCTTTTAAAATTTTAAAGTCATGGTTTTTACCATAAGAAAAATCAGAACTAATAATTTTTTTACTATCTTTTTCAATTATAACTTGTGTTTTTATTGTGTGTTTTTTCTTTTTTCCTGAGTAGTGCTGTTTTTGTCTTTTTTTGGGCGTTGGATTTGGCTTTCAGTTACATCAATTATAACAGTCTTATCTTTGAAATAATCTTTTAATAGTGATTTTTGACCAGTAAGTTGTTGAAAATTAGGGTGTTTTATTAAAGTGTCTTCAATTCATTTGATATTTCTATAACAACTACTTTCACTAATATCATAACTTTTTGCAATATGAAAATAAGTTCTATATTCTCTTCAATATTCTAAAGTCATTAAAATACGATTTTCTAATGATAATTTATTGGTTCTTCCGCGACGAAATCTCTTTTTTAATTCTTCTATTTTTAAAATTTCTAGCATTTTATTAAAAGTAGTATGTTTAATACCAGTTAATCTTAAAAAATTTTTATCACTTATTTGATTATTTTTTTTAAATTTCATTTAAATTCCACCTTTTTTATTAAAAACAACAATTCAATTATATTTTAAATTAATTTTGCAAGAAGTCTAATAAGAAAAATGATGATAGTTGAATTAATAAAGGTAGTATTGTATATACGAATAAATATAGAAAACATAAATTTAGATAACTAGTGAAAATTTAATAATAATTAATAATTTTTATTGTGTAAAAATTTAATAATATGATAAAATGAAAAAGAATAAAAATGACAATAACAAGAAAGGTATGGTTAGTTTAGTAATTAAATAATATAATTAGCTGATTGTTTTACTTCTTCAAAGCAATACCTAAGAAAACTAAACGCGACCCAGATTGCAATTGTTATTGGAAAAACTGAACTTTTTTTATATAATTACAATTAAACATATATAGAAACGAGGACATATTATGGAGTTGAAAGCTATTGGTGCTTCAAGTGGAATTGCCACTGCTAAAGTATATAAGTTAATTGAACAACGAATTGAAGTTGAAAAAGAACAAGTTACTAATATTGAAGAGCAATTACGAAATTTAGAACAAGCGTTGGATGTATCGCTTACTGAAATTCGGAAATTATATAGCGAAACTCTTAAAAAGCTTGGTGAAGATAAAGCTAAAATTTTTATGGCTCATGAGCAAATTATTAGTGATCCCACTATTATTGATGAAATAAAACAGATGATTATTAGTGAACAAGTTACTAGTTCGTATGCAAGTTTCGTTATTGCTAATAAATATATTGCGATGTTTAAAGCGATGGATGACGCTTATATGCGCGAAAGAGCAAGCGATATTGAAGATGTTACTAATCGTTTAATTAAGCATTTATTGGGAATAAAAATTCAAGATTTAGCAATTATTGATGAAGAAGTAATTATTGTTAGTTCTGATTTAACACCATCGCAAACAGTACAATTAAATCCGGAATTTGTGAAAGGATTTCTTTGTGATATTGGTGGTAGAACTTCGCATGCGGCGATTATGGCGCGTAGTTTAGAAATTCCGGCGATTGTAGGATTAAAAGATATTACTAGTAAAGTAGAAAATGATGAACTAATTATTATGGATGGAAAAAGTGGTGTCGTCATAACTAATCCTAGTAGTGCTCAACAAGTTGAATGAAAAGAATTGCAAACACAATGAAAAATTAAGCAACAACAATTGCAAAAATATAAGAATGAACCAACGATAACTTTAGATGGGCATAAAGTTACTTTAGAAGGAAATATTGGTTCTTTTCACGATGTTGATAGTGTTATTGAAAATGGTGGTAATGGCATTGGATTATTTCGTTCGGAATTTTTATATATGAATAGTAATCAATGACCAACAGAGGAAGAACAATTCCAAGCATATAAAGCTGTCTTAGAGAAAATGCCTAATGATATGGTTGTTATTCGGACACTTGATATTGGTGGTGATAAGCAGTTATCGTATTATCAGTTTGAATCGGAAATGAATCCTTTTTTAGGTTATCGTGCAATTCGTTTGTGTTTAGATCAGATTAATGTTTTTAAAACGCAATTGCGAGCATTACTAAGAGCATCGGTTTATAGTAAATTAGCAATTATGTTTCCTATGATTGCTACTGTGAATGAGTTTAAAGAAGCTAAAGCCATAACTTTACAATGTAAAGAAGAATTAAAGCAAGAAAATATTGCTGTTAGTGATGATATTCAAATTGGAATGATGGTAGAAATTCCTGTGGCTGCGGTAATGAGTGATATTTTTTCTCAATATGCTGATTTTGTTTCGATTGGAACTAATGATTTAATTCAATATGGAATTGCTGTTGATCGAATGTCACCGAAGGTATCATATTTATATCAACCTTATCATCCAGGAATATTAAGACTAATTAAAATGACAATTGATGGTGCTCATTTAAATAAAAAATGAGTTGGAATGTGTGGCGAAATGGCAGGAGAAATTTTGGCATTACCATTATTATTAGGAATGGGATTAGATTACTTTTCAATGTCATCAACATCAATATTAGAAGCAAGAAAAATTATTAATAGTTTAACTAAAAAAGAGACAGTTGTTCTTATGAATGAGGCTTTAAAATGTCATAATGAAAATGAAGTAATTGCTCTTGTTGCTAAATTTTTACAAGAAAAGAAATTAATTTAATGTTTTTAAATATTATATTGGCAACGACAACAATAAATAAAAATATGGGTATTGCTTTAACTGTTAGTTGTCTTATTTTGACAATTTTATGTTTTGTTATTCATTGACTGTTAGTAACAAAATATTTTTCAAAAGTTGTTTATAAGGATACATTGTGATTTTTTATTAAGAAAAATATTTTCTTTTTATGTGGATGTATGTTTACTCTTGGGTTTATCGCTTCCTTAATTTCTGTATTGAGAATATTTAGTTAAAAGATATATGATAAGAAAGGATACATTATGATTTATTCACATCGTGCTTTAGAAAAAAAGTGACAAGAGTATTGAAAAAATCAGCAAATATTTAAGACGCCTAGTAATATGGCAACTAAAAAGACTTATATTCTTGATATGTTTCCATATCCATCTGGTGCTGGATTACATGTTGGTCATTTAAAAGGTTATATTGCTACTGATGTAATGGCACGATTTCGTAAGATGCAAGATTATGCTGTTTTGCATCCTATTGGTTGGGATGCGTTTGGTTTACCAGCTGAACAGTATGCTTTAAAAACAAAAAATAATCCTGTAAGTTTTACTTTGGAAAATATTAATAATTTTCGTCATCAATTGCAACGCTTAGGTTTTTCTTATGATTATAATAAAGAAATAAATACTACTGATCCTAATTATTATCAATGAACACAATGAATATTTTCACAAATTTATAAAAAAGGTTTAGTTCAATTAAAATGAAGTGATGTTAATTGATGTGAAAAATTAGGAACAGTTTTAGCTAATGAAGAGGTTTTAGTTATTGAAGGAAAAATGGTTTCTGAAAGAGGTCATTATCCGGTTATTAAAAAACCAATGCAACAATGAGTTTTAAAAATAACTAATTATGCTTCAAGACTATTAAAAGGATTAGATGATTTAGATTGACCTAATTCTGTTAAAGAATTGCAAAGAAACTGAATTGGTGAACGATTAGGGGCATTAGTAGATTTTAAAATTCAAAATTCATTAGAAAAAATCTCAGTTTTTACTACAAGATTGGATACGATTTTTGGTGTTAGTGCTATTATTTTAGCACCAGAGCATCCATTAATAGTTTCGCTTACTATTAAGAATAATGAGCAACAAATGAATGAGTATTTATCAGAAGTTAAAATGAAAACTGATTTAGAACGCCAAGAGTTAAATAATGATAAACAAGGGGTATTTACGGGTAGTTATGCGTTGCATCCGTTAACAAATGAATTAGTTCCGATTTGAGTTGCTGATTATGTGTTATATCATTATGGAACAGGAGCAGTAATGTGTGTTCCCGCACATAGTGTTGAAGATTATCATTTAGCATTAAAATATAATTTGCCAATAAAGATTGTTATTGAAAATGATAATATGAAAATGCCAATAACTGGTGATGGTATTCATATTAATTCTCAGTTTTTGAATGGACTAAATAATGAACAAGCCATTAGTAAAATTATTAATGTTTTGGAAGCAAAAGCAATCGCTAAAAAACATACAACTTATAAATTACGTGATTGATTGTTTTCTCGCCAAAGATATTGAGGTGAACCGTTTCCAATTATTTTTTGAGATGATGGTACCATTGGGTTAGTTGATGAGTTAGATTTACCAGTAATGTTACCATTAACAGATAATATTGTTTCAACAGTTAACGGTCAGTCGCCATTGGCAAATATGGTTGATTTTGTTAATGTTACTAGAAATGATGGTGTTAAAGGGAAAAGAGATACAAATACAATGCCACAATGAGCAGGTAGTTGTTGATATTATTTAGCATATATTTTGAAACAAGATGATGGTAGTTTTATTCCCTTAAATAGTAAAACCGCATTTAAATTATTGGAACAATGATCACCAGTTGATTTGTATGTTGGTGGTCAAGAACATGCGGTGTTGCATTTACTATATGCTCGATTTTGACATCAAGTATTGTATGATTTAAAAGTTGTTCCGACGCCAGAACCTTTTATGAAACTTGTTAATCAAGGAATGATTTTAGGTATTGATGGTGAAAAGATGTCAAAATCAAAAGATAATGGTGTCAATCCCGATGATATTATTATGACGCATGGTGCTGATGCTTTACGCGTTTATGAGATGTTTATGGGACCATTAACAGCATCAATGCCATGAAATATTCAAGGTATTGATGGTACAAGGAGATGATTAGATCGGATTTATCGTTTAGTAACCGAACATCTTGCTTGAATTATTAAAAATAATGATGGTCAAATGGATAAAATTTATCATCAAACAGTGTTTAAAGTAACTACTGATTTGGAAAATTTAGCTTTTAATACGGCGTTATCTTCATTAATGGTTTTTGTTAATGCTTGTTATAAAACAAAGCAAATTTATTTACCTTATTTTTTAGGATTTATCAAAATGTTAAGTTTATTTGCTGTGCATTTAGCAGAAGAATTATGATTAATATTAGCCCAAGAAAGTAGTGTTGCTGTTCAAAAATGACCTGAATATGATGCTAAGTATTTAGTGAAAGATGAAGTTGTTGTTGTTATTCAGGTTAATGGTAAATTACGAGGAAAATTAAATGTTGTACCGAATTTATCACAAGAAGAAATTTTAAAAATTATTCAAAATGATGAGTATTTACAAAAAATTTTATATCAATATGAAATTAAACAAACAATATTTGTAATGAATAAAATTATTAACTTTGTTACTAAAGTAGTGGATAAACGCGATGATTAAGCGAGCGATTATTTTTGCGGCCGGAGTTGGCAGAAGATTAAAATTAAATCATCAACATAAATCATTATTAAATATTAATGGTGAAATTTTAATTGAAAAAATAATAACTAATTTATCAGTGGCTAAAGTTAATGAAATTATTGTTATTATTGGTTATCATTATCAAGATTTCTTATATTTAGTTGATAAGTATATGCAAGTTAAGCTTGTTCATAATGCGCAATATGAAAATGGTTCTAGTGCCTATGCTGGTTATTTAGTTAAAGATTATTTACAAGATAATACAATTATCATTAGTGGTGATATGGTAATGAAGCGAAATTTTTTTATGAATTTAACAGCAAAACCAATTATGTGTGCCGTTAAACGAGTAACTAAAAAGATTGATTGAGTGTATAATATAGGTAATGACAATAATATTATTGGTTATGAAAAAAGTAATAATATGCATAAGTTATTATTAGGTGAATGGTCATTGTTAGATGACCAATGAGCAAAGGCGATTAGAGAGCAATTGCAAATTAAGTTTGCTGAAAATGAGCTTTCTCAATATCAAATGGTGGATATCCTTATTGCTAGTGCTTTAAAAAATAAAATTGTTATTGCTCCTTATATATTAAGTGAAGATGACCAATGAGATATTGATACACCAGAAGATTTAGAAATTTCAGTTGCTAAAACGAAAAAAATTTCATAGTTATTATTGATATATTTAGTTTAAAGAGATTGTAATAATTTCTTAGATTAACTAAATAATATTTGATTTAGTTATTAAAAATAGAGTGGAGGTTATTCCTTGAATTTTAAAATAAAAAAATTTTTAGAATTTATTTTTAAATTTAAATAGAAAAGGAACGGTTTATATGTCGTCAAAGCTTGGATTTAAACAATATTTAGGTAGTTTTTGGAGTAACTTTAAAGAAAAAAGTCAAGGTGTTCTTCAAAAATTATCTAAAGCATTTATGTTGCCGATTGCGTTGTTACCAATTGCGGGATTATTTTTAGGAATTGGAGCAACAATTGAAACACTTGCTAAAAATGCTGATGCAGAAGCTTGAGAAACTTTTGGCACATTTTTAAAAATGATGGGCGATGTCCCATTTGCTAATTTATCAGTATTATTTGCAATTTCCGTTGCAATTGCTTTTACTAATGATGCTGGAGTTGCAGGTTTAACCGCATTAATTGGCTTTCTAATTTTTGTTGTTGTAATTGCTGTTTTTATGAATCAAGGAGTAATAAACTATAACTATGTTTTAGCATATGTTGATGATGTGGGTAAAGATCAGAAGATTGTAGTTTCATTAAAGGAATTATATACGGGAAAAGATTTAATACCAAAATTAACTGCTGAATTTAGTAAATTATTAGGAGGAACATTGGGCGGAAAACCAATTGATGATACTTTTTATCAAGTAATATCGTCAAGTGAAACGCCGATTAACTATAATTTATGATTTTGAAAAGGTGATTTAGCAGTTGATAATAAATTAACGACATCAATTTTAGGTATTGGACCAACACTAAATTCAGGAGTATTTGGAGGAATTATTGTTGGGGCGTTAGTTGCTTTTCTTTACAATCGCTTTTATCTAACAGAATTACCTTCTTACATTAGTTTTTTTAGTGGCGTAAAATTTGTCCCAATTGTGGTATTCTTTGCTGTTATTCCCTTGGCGTTTATTTTTATTTTAATATGACCGCCAGTTGGGGCAGCATTTAACTGATTTGGGCGTTCATCAGGAACATTACCTGTGGGATTAGATTCATTATTTTTTGGATTAATTGAACGGTCATTAATTCCTTTTGGATTGCATCATGTGTTTTATGCACCATTATGATGATCTGGTGCTGGTGGAGCCATTAGTGACTTTGCTGGTACTGTGGATGTAGCTAATCCATTAACTTTAACAGCTGTTGGTGACCAAACAGGATTTATGGCAGTTATTGCTGATGGAAAATTAACTTTGCAAGATATGTGAGGTCGGGGATTACGACTAGGACGATTCCAAGCTGGTAAGTTTCCCTTTATGATGTTTGGATTACCTGCCGCTGCTACTGCCACGGCATTGACGGTACCTAAGGAAAATCGGAATACAGCATTAGGAGTATATGCTTCCGCGGGGTTAACTAGTTTCTTGACAGGAATTACTGAACCGTTAGAATTTAGTTTCTTATTTGTGGCCCCATGGTTATTTTATGGGATTCATGTGCCATTAGCAGGAATATCATTTATGTTAATGAATGTTTTACAAGTAAAAATTGGAATGACTTTCTCTGGTGGCGTATTAGACTGAATTATTTATGGAATTGTTCCAAGTTTTAGTGGTCAAACAACTAATTGATGAGTTGTACCAATTGTTGGTGTAGCCTATGCAGCGATTTATTTCTTCTTATTTTATTTCTTGATTTTACGATTTAATATTAAAATTCCGGGAAGAGAAGCTATTGATGGGCAGATTCATTTATTTACAAAAAAAGATTATCAAGCAGTAAAAAGTCAATCTAAGACTGCGCTGGCAATAGAAGATAATGTTATTAACGAGGAAAAAGAAAAACTTAAAGATAAGAAATCTGGAAAAGTAATTGTTACAGCAGAAAAAATATTAGCTGCTTTGGGTGGGGCAGAAAATATTGAAAATATTGATGCTTGTGCTTCAAGACTACGAGTGCAAGTCGTTGATATGAATAAAGTTGATGCAAACGAATTAGAAATTTTAAGTACTAATCGTATTAAAAAGGGTGGTAATAAGCAAGTGGGCGTAGTTTTTGGTGGTCAATCAGATATTTGAAAAAGTAAAATTAAGGAAATTTTGTATCGCTCCTCTTCACCAGAAAAAACTAAAAAGTAATAAATATTTAGTAGTAAATAGTAATTAATTAAAAGTTAATTTAAAAATTAATATGTTTTAATAAGAGAAAGAAGCTGAAAGGATTGATTATTAAATGATGAATGATAAATTAACTAAGTTATTAATTATTTCAAGTTTATCAATAGGAGCTACAAGCAATTTAGGTACTATTAATAATGTTAAAAGTAAAGAAGAAAAATCTGTTGATGTTTTAAATCTTATTATCAATAAAACAGTTGATGAAGAACAATGAGAACAGAATATTAAATTTATCTTAGAAGATTTTATTTTTTCAAAATCGTTGATTTTTAATTGAACTGTTAATACTTTTAAAAAAGATTTTAATATTTCTGAACAACAAAAACAACCATATAATTTTTCTTTAACGGATGCTAAATATTATTATTACAAAATTCTTAATGATGTTAGAAGATTTATTGATAGTCAGTTAGATATTCGGTGAAGGATTGATCTTGAAGTTAAGAAAATTAAATGAAGAGCTAGTAATGCGGATTTAACAGCAGCTTTAATTAGTTCATTTGATTTATATGTTGATCGCCCTTTAACGAGTTATTTAGATGTGTATTTGTGAAGTAATAAAATGCAGAAGCATTATTTAGCAACAGGTCTTAGTTATAATGTTGGATTTAATATTATAAAATAAATTATTAAGGTAAGATGGGGGGGATATCACTTTTGTTTTAATGACAAAAGTGATTTTTTCACATATAATTAAAGATATATGATATATGAAAGGAAAATAATTAAATGTTTAGTTTTGATAATTTTTTTAAAAAAAAGCAAATTGAAGTTTTATCACCTGTAGATGGTGAGGTAATTAATATTACTGATGTTAGTGATGAAGTGTTTAATGAAAAGATGTTAGGTGATGGTGTCGCATTAATTCCTACTGCTAATGAGTTTTATGCTCCGTTTGCAGGTACGATAACTTCAATATTTCCTACGAATCATGCTTATGGAATTCAACATCAAACGAAAGTAGAATGTTTACTACACATTGGTTTAGATACGGTTAATTTAAAAGGTAGGGGGTTTGAACCAAAAGTTAAGCAAGGTCAAAAAGTAAAGGCGAATGAATTATTAGCAGTTGTTAATTGAAGTGAAATTGCTGGTGAGATTACATCAAATCAATCGCCGTTAATTTTTTTACCTGATAGTTTAAAGGGTAAAAAAATTACTAATATTAAATTAGGTCCTGTTAAAGCTGGTGAAGTTATTGCAATAATTCAATAGACTTCTTGCAACATTAATATGATAATTATAATTTTTAAATTTAAAATAAATATAAAAGTGTTATTAAAATAATTTTTAGATTATTTTTACAAATATTTTGTCATTAAAACATAATAAAAATTATTATTTACAATAAAAAAAGACTGAAATTTTAAATTATCAAATATATTTAAACTAATAGTTGTAAATTATAAATTGAAGCTATTAAATTAAATCTTAAAGCAAATCTTTTTCTACGATTTCGATATTTTTCACTAATAATTTTAAATTTTTTAAGTATAGCAAAAACATTTTCAATAACAATTCTCATTTTTGAAATTCGCTCATTATTTTGCTTTTCTTCTTTATTTAAAGGGTTTTTCTTTGATTTTCTTTTAGGAATTAAAACATTATGATTAATTTTTTGTATGCCTTGATAACCTAAATCCACTAAAACAGTTGTTTCTGGTAAAAATTTAATTTTTGAATCTTTTAAAATTTTAAAGTCATGGTTTTTACCATAAGAAAAATCAGAACTAATAATTTTTTTACTATCTTTTTCAATTATAACTTGTGTTTTTATTGTGTGTTTTTTCTTTTTTCCTGAGTAGTGCTGTTTTTGTCTTTTTTTGGGCGTTGGATTTGGCTTTCAGTTACATCAATTATAACAGTCTTATCTTTGAAATAATCTTTTAATAGTGATTTTTGACCAGTAAGTTGTTGAAAATTAGGGTGTTTTATTAAAGTGTCTTCAATTCATTTGATATTTCTATAACAACTACTTTCACTAATATCATAACTTTTTGCAATATGAAAATAAGTTCTATATTCTCTTCAATATTCTAAAGTCATTAAAATACGATTTTCTAATGATAATTTATTGGTTCTTCCGCGACGAAATCTCTTTTTTAATTCTTCTATTTTTAAAATTTCTAGCATTTTATTAAAAGTAGTATGTTTAATACCAGTTAATCTTAAAAAATTTTTATCACTTATTTGATTATTTTTTTTAAATTTCATTTAAATTCCACCTTTTTATTAAAAACAACAATTCAATTATATTTTAAATTAATTTTGCAAGAAGTCTAATTAATTAACGAAAATTCAATTATTACTTTCGATATGCAAAAATTATATTTTTTAGTAGCAAAACAAACAAATTCTACTTTATGTGTAACTAAAACAACAATTAATCCTGAAGCTAGTTATCGTAACTTAAATAAAATCAGTAAATTACAATCTAGTCTTAAAGAAGCCTTAATTCATTATCATGGTTTAGGTTTTACTAATATTCAAAATTATTTAAATCTCTGAAAATGAAAATACCAACATAAGGGTTTAACTCCAAATCAACAAACAGCGGTATTATATTTTAATGTATAAAAAAAGTTAAAGTAAAAATAGTAATTTTACATAAAAGCCTTTTAAAATTATCAAGTTGATGATTTTTTTTATTTTATCAAGAGTTTTCGACAAAATTAAAACATTTTTTTATTATACTTCATAGTTTTATCGTTATAATTTGAGTGTTTTTAACAAGAATTAGAACTAATACAGATGAGTTTTTTAAAGATTTTATATTGTTTGATTTTCAAAATGTATTTTTTAAGGTGTATTTTTGATTATTAATGGTTTATTTGTTAATGACAGTTGTTAAGTTAATTATTAAGCGTTTTTATTTTAATGAAAGTAGTTAGAAAACATCAAAAAGAAGTTATTAATATTTCTGAATGTCCATTATATTATGAATATAAATTCTCTCATGCTTTTAAAGCAATAAAAGAGAGTTTTAAGTCGTGATGAGATGCATAAGATTATTTCTTGATTTAATTATAATGTTTATTGGTTTGGTGCCATTAGGGGTGTTCTTTGATACAAAACAACCACCAAAACCTAATATGGAACAATCCTTTATGAAACGAGAAAAACGAGCTACAAATCCCAGTCAATGTGGTAATAGTTGTGAATTAGAGTTTGCTAGCATTAAACAGAGTGCTTTTATTTATAATCCTTATTTTCGAAATAATTTTAATTCTAATCTCTTACAAGTTAAGAATCAGGGTTTAAATATTCCGTATGATATTCCAAGAAATGTTGGGGGTGGTTATTTTCCAAATTCTAGCCTTATTTTATTGGTTAAAGAAAAATCCAATGTTTATGATGAAGTTAATAATTTTTATCGTAATAATGGTACATATTCAAGTAATGCTTATGTTGTTGATAGCTTAGTTAAATTTAAAATTTCTATTTATGAATCAGAAGGTATATTTTATTTAAATTCATTTTCTGCCGAAATGTCTCCTTTACCCGAAAAAGAGAACGAGCAATTATTACCAACAGTAATAACTAAAAATGATGGTGAATATCAGTATAATCAGTTTCAAGATAAACTTGATTATTTAATGATACAACGCCGAGATTTTGATAAATTTAATTATAGTTATTTATATTGAGTCCCAATTTTTAATTTCTTTGACGATAATTTTAAATATATGAGTGAAATTTCAATTAAATTAAATGGTTTTAAACAAAATAGTAAATTTAATTTAAGTCGCAAAAACTCATATCCTAAACCTGATATGATGGAAAAAGTTATTTTTAGGGAACTTTCCTTTTCCAGTTTTGGTGATGTTATTACTATAAAAACTGAGCATGGTAGCATTGTGGGGTATAATGAGTTTTTAGAAAATGGTAAATCGATTTTAAAATTTGGGTCAGTAACAAGTTTTGGAATAGATTTTATTAATACCTTTTTTGGACAAATTAATTATTATGGTAATACTTTCCATTTTTTACGCTATGATGACAAATTAAAGACTGATTTTAAAGATTTTATACTTTATTATTCAAAAAGATTTAACTATTGATTTTATTAATGGTTTATTTAACAAAATTTATAAAGTTTTAGGTGAGTTTTTTGTCCAGTTCTTTTATGCGAGTTTTGATACAGATGCCTCTACTTATGTAGAATTAGATTACAAAGGGATGCAACAAATTCCTAAAAATGTTTTACAAATGGGTTTTTTCTATCGTTCCTTAATTACTTTTTATCCCAAACAGTATTTAATTAACTTTGGTTCAACAATGGAAAATAGTAAGAATATGATTTTTCGTTCCTATTTCTTTGTTAAAGATAAACAAATTGCCAATGGTTTTAATACTGGTAAAAGTTCTTATCAAATAGATTTTAATGTGTTAAAAGCATATGATAATCAATTATGAAACTCCACTAGTAATAAACTGCATTTTTATAATGCTAAAATCGATGTCATGTATGGAATTAATATTTTTACACTAACTTTCCCACTATATAAAAAGAAAAACGAAAGCACTGAATATCATTATTCTTTATACGATTTTAACATTTTGAATTCAACAGCTTTTATTGGTGGCGGAATAAGCGGAAATATGGATGATTTAATTCCAACGCCCAGCTGTTCTTATTGGGGTTTATTTAGTGCCATATCGTGTGGCATTCAACACGCTTCTGTTAGTGTGTTAAATTGATTACTTGGTCTTTCTGGAATTAATCTTTTAATTCGTCCTCTTGCTGATATTGCCAAAACAACAATTAATTTTACGAAAACTGCTTTCCCAGTATTTGAAGTTATTCCGACATTTCAGATGTTATTTGAATTTGTAGTGCCCTTAGCAATTTTGCTAATGATATTAAAAAAGTTTTCTTAAATGTTTCCAATATTTTTATATAAAATATAATTCCTTTGAAAGGAGGATTTTTATTTATGTGAAAATTTTTATCAGCTTTAAATTTAGTATGTATAATGTTTATCTCGGGATGTAGTAAAAATAGCAATGATTTAAAAAAATATGATTTAGAGTTTGCTAGCATTAAACAGAGTGCTTTTATTTATAATCCTTATTTTCAAAATAATTTTAATTCTAATCTCTTACAAGTTAAGAATCAGGGTTTAAATATTCCGTATGATATTCCAAGAAATGTTGGGGGTGGTTATTTTCCAAATCCTAGTCTTATTTTATTGGTTAAAGAAAAATCCAATGTTTATGATGAAGTTAATAATTTTTATCGTAATAATGGTACATATTCAAGTAATGCTTATGTTGTTGATAGCTTAGTTAAATTTAAAATTTCTATTTATGAATCAGAAGGTATATTTTATTTAAATTCATTTTCTGCCGAAATGCCTTATTAACTTTAGTAATTTAATAACCATTCTTGAAAATCGTATTTTTTGTAATACGGTTTTCTTAATTTAAGGAGTTTAAAAAATGAAATATATTATTTCCCAAGCTGATTTAGCAGATTTAAAAGCAAAAGTACAAAGTTGACTAAGTGCTAATTGCCGTAATCCTTATTACTATAAAACTAAAAAACGCATTACTGCCTATTTAAATTTATGCACTTATTTTTATATGGAAGAAACTACTTTAACAAAACTTATTAAAAAATATTTTAAGAATGCAACGAAAACCTTTTATCGTTGGGTGGAAAAAATTATGACTGCTTATTATTCTGATAATTTAGATTTGTTATTGTTTAAAACTACAAAACCACAAAATCTTAATTATCAATATAGTTTAAATTCTCGTGAAAAGGTATGTGATTTATATTTTGATTATAAAAATCTTCAAGCAGGTGAAATGTGGTCTTTATTTAATAATTTAAAAATCGGTTCTCACGATATTAAAAATTCAGAAGTTCCTAAAAATATCAAAACTTTTTATCGTTGAATTAAATCTGACCCTCGTTGAAAAGAATTAAAACAGCAAATCAAACAAACAAAACGCCATTTTAAGCGTTATGAAGTTTCTGAGATTGGTCTTTTACAAATGGATGCTAAAATTATTACCACATCAAATTTTCCGGTTGATAAAAAATATTACATTTATGATTTCATTGACGAAATGACACGGATAGTATTTGGTTATGTTTATGATAGTTTAGGAACCAATAACGCAATTAATGCCATGCAAAGAGCAATAAAAGATTTTAGCAAACTTGGTATAACAATTAAACGCCTTCGTACTGATAACGCTCCAGAGTTTACTACTACTAACTGAAGTAATAAAAAATCATACAAAGTAAAAGAAAGGCCTTTTACAACCTTTCTTTCGAGGAACGGAATTGTTCACGAAACCACACCAATCCGTTCTCCTCAGAGCAACGGAAAGATTGAACGATTCCATCAACATTATACCAAATTATTTTATTCTAAGGATAAAAAATTAAATCAAAATGAGCTTCAACATTATTTAAACAAATATTATTACTTTTATAATTTTGAACGCCGTCATTCATCTTTAAACAGTAAAACACCTTTTCAAAAATTGCAAAAATTTTTACTATTAGTTTCTTAAAATAAATGCACTGCCATTCGGCGATAATTCAATTTCTTAAAAATAATTCCGAGACTGCCTTTCTTAATTACTTCCAAATCCAAGGGGTATTTCAGGCTGTAATAGATGAAATGCTACCCACGCACCATTTCCATAATCATAAGAATTTAATCCTCATAAATTTAATGTTACTCATCCAGCAATTATAACCGCTACTGGTGCTAGTGGAGGGAATGGGAATGCTTCTGCAATTTGTTGAGCTAGTTCAGTTATTGAATGCCCGCCTTCAATAAGGCTTTCAATTTCATTATGACTAAAATGTAGTCTGCAATAACCAAATCAATATCAATATGTTTCAAATCAAACTCCCGAATCTTTTAATTGATAACTATCAATTATTATTGGTTTATTGTAATTTTCTCTTTTATTTCTATTTAAATTTTCTAAATTATCAGCCTTTTGATAATTAATTTCATTTTTTGCTGGAGCTGGAGCGTTTCCAACAAGTCCCGCCATTCCGCTCCCTGCTATTGTTATTGTTCCTAAGATTCCTAGTAATTTTTTCATATTAATCAAATCCCTTTCGTGAATTTTTACTAATTAATAAAATTAATAACACCTTTTCCTTTCTCCAAATTTTAATCTACAGTCTTTTTACCTTAGACTTGGTACATAACCTTTAATTTTATCTACTATTTTGATAATATTATTTCCTAGGTGAAGTACAAATGTTAGATAAATACAAAGACGAAAACGAATTTTATAGTTTAATAGGCATAAAATATAAAACTTTCATGAAAATGGTAGAAATTTTAAAAGAAGGTGAAGCTAAACAAAAACAAATTGGTGGTAGACCAAATAAATTATCAATAGAGCAAAGATTACTTATGACTTTAGAATACTGAAAAGAATATAGTACATATCGTATTATTGCAAAAAAATATTTTAATTTTGTCGAAAACTCTTGATAAAATAAAAAAAATCATCAACTTGATAATTTTAAAAGGCTTTTATGTAAAATTACTATTTTTACTTTAACTTTTTTATACATTAAAATATAATACCGCTGTTTGTTGGTTTGGAGTTAAACCCTTATGTTGGTATTTTCATTTTCAGAGATTTAAATAATTTTGAATATTAGTAAAACCTAAACCATGATAATGAATTAAGGCTTCTTTAAGACTAGATTGTAATTTACTGATTTTATTTAAGTTACGATAACTAGCTTCAGGATTAATTGTTGTTTTAGTTACACATAAAGTAGAATTTGTTTGTTTTGCTACTAAAAAATATAATTTTTGCATATCAGAAGTAATAATTAAATTTTCGTTAATTAATTCTTTGTTCATATTTTCAATAACTCATTGTTTTTGTAAACGTTTGGTGTTTGTGGATTTAACATAAATATTGTTATTATTATCAATTGCCATTTGAATACAGCATTTAGTATTAGTTGCGAATGGGTCAAGGTGAATTCTTCGTGGATCAGTTTTATATTTGAAATTTCCTTTATGAATTTCTTTAATAAATGTTTCATCGATTTGGATTTTACCAGATAATTTTTTAAATTTTAATTGGGTATTTTCTAATTGTTTTGATTTCATTAATTTTTGACGATTATATCAAGCAGTTTTTAATGTAGTTTTAATAAAACGAGAAATTGTTTTACTAGATTGCCCCAGCAATGAAATTTGAATCAATAAATTTCATTGTTCATAATTTAAATGACTTCAATAAATAAAATGATTACGAAAAGCGTCAAAACTTGCACGGCAATTTTTACATAAATATTTTTGTTTTCCTTCTGAATTATGTCCATTTTTAACGCAATGGTAAGATTCACATTTAGGGCATTTAATACCTTGCGCTCTAAATTTTTGATCAATTTCATTTAAACGTTTTTGTTTTTTTATTAATTCTGCTTGTTGTTTGACTTTTTCATAAAATTCTAAAAATTGATCATCTGTTAAAGTATTTACTAGTTCTTGAATTATTTTTTCCATAATTATTATCCACCTCTATCATATTAAAATATACCTAAAATTAAGTATATTCAATAAATATCAAGAGTTTTCGACAAAATTAAAAAAAAATATAATATTAGTCATGTTAGTTGTATTCGTAATATCTTTTGAGTTGAAAATACTCTAATAAAAAATAGTCACTTTCATATACCTGGCAAAAAGATATTATTAGAAAATAAGGGTACTACTAATAATTTATTAGCAATTGATGCTACAGAAATTCCAATTGAAAGAATTAAAAAAAACTAAAATTATTATTTTCTGGTAAGAAAAGGCAACATTCATTAAAATCGCAAATAATTATTGATTTATTTAACAATAAAATTATTTCAGTAGATTTTTGTTATGGCAGTACTCATGATTATAAGTTATTTTTAAAATCAAATACACTTATAAATCCAAAATTAGAATTAATTGCCGATTCAGGATATCAAGGTTTGCAAAATGTTCATAAAAATACATTATTGCCAATTAAAAAGAGTAAAAATAATTTTTAATTTTGTCGAAAACTCTTGATAAAATAAAAAAAATCATCAACTTGATAATTTTAAAAGGCTTTTATGTAAAATTACTATTTTTACTTTAACTTTTTTTATACATTAAAATATAATACCGCTGTTTGTTGATTTGGAGTTAAACCCTTATGTTGGTATTTTCATTTTCAGAGATTTAAATAATTTTGAATATTAGTAAAACCTAAACCATGATAATGAATTAAGGCTTCTTTAAGACTAGATTGTAATTTACTGATTTTATTTAAGTTACGATAACTAGCTTCAGAATTAATTGTTGTTTTAGTTACACATAAAGTAGAATTTGTTTGTTTTGCTACTAAAAAATATAATTTTTGCATATCAGAAGTAATAATTGAATTTTCGTTAATTAATTCTTTGTTCATATTTTCAATAACTCATTGTTTTTGTAAACGTTTGATGTTTGTGGATTTAACATAAATATTGTTATTATTATCAATTGCCATTTGAATACAGCATTTAGTATTAGTTGCGAATGGGTCAAGGTGAATTCTTCGTGGATCAGTTTTATATTTGAAATTTCCTTTATGGATTTCTTTAATAAATGTTTCATCGATTTGGATTTTACCAGATAATTTTTTAAATTTTAATTGGGTATTTTCTAATTGTTTTGATTTCATTAATTTTTGACGATTATATCAAGCAGTTTTTAATGTAGTTTTAATAAAACGAGAAATTGTTTTACTAGATTGCCCCAGCAATGAAATTTGAATCAATAAATTTCATTGTTCATAATTTAAATGACTTCAATAAATAAAATGATTACGAAAAGCGTCAAAACTTGCACGGCAATTTTTACATAAATATTTTTGTTTCCCTTCTGAATTATGTCCATTTTTAACGCAATGGTAAAATTCACATTTAGGGCATTTAATACCTTGCGCTCTAAATTTTTGATCAATTTCATTTAACCGTTTTTGTTTTTTTATTAATTCTGCTTGTTGTTTGACTTTTTCATAAAATTCTAAAAATTGATCATCTGTTAAAGTATTTACTAGTTCTTGAATTATTTTTTCCATAATTATTATCCACCTCTATCATATTAAAATATACCTAAAATTAAGTATATTCAATAAATATCAAGAGTTTTCGACAAAATTAAAAAAAATAATCCTTTAAATCCAGATAAAAAGGAATATAATAGCTTTTTAAGTAAAGTTAGAATTGTGTCATTGAACATGTTTTTGCTAGATTAAAAAGATTTAAAATACTAGTTTATCGTTATCGCAATAAGATTAGAAGATTTGGATTACGATTTAACTTAATTTCAGGAATATATAATTTTGAATTAAGCTAGTTATAGTTATGTACCAAGTCTAATATTTTTTAAATAATTAAGTAATGCAAGAAGTTTAATGTTAAATATTTTGTTTTATTACTTATTTTTTAGATAAAATGATAATTAAATTATGATTACTTTTTTTTCAAAATTACTCAAATCTTTACCCACCTAACAAAACTTTATGCGTCCAGTTTAAATAATTTTTCAAATTCTTTTATTATAACAATGATAGATTCTTTTTCATCTTTTGAAATAGTAGAATAATCAATATTACTAAAATTTTCTTTTTGTTTATTTCAATTATTTTTAATTTCATTTCAATCATCTATTCCTGCTTTTTCTGTAATCGTTTTTTCATAAGTAGGATTTTCAAACATGTCATCTATTTTTTTAATAAATTTAAAAATAGTATCTTCAAATTTTTCATGTTGTTTACAAGCACTGATAGTGCTTGCTCCAGTTGCAGTTAAACTAACCGCCGCTACTATACTTAGTAATTTTTTCATATTAATTAATTTCCTTTTCGTAAATTTTTACTAATTAATAAAATTTATCGAACAATCAACACCCTTCTCCAAAAATTAATCTGCAATTTCTTTGCTTTAAAATTTAAGTATAATGCTTTCTTTCAAAAAATTCTTTTAATTTTGTCGAAAACTCTTGATAAAATAAAAAAAATCATCAACTTGATAATTTTAAAAGGCTTTTATGTAAAATTACTATTTTTACTTTAACTTTTTTTATACATTAAAATATAATACCACTGTTTGTTGGTTTGGAGTTAAACCCTTATGTTGGTATTTTCATTTTCAGAGATTTAAATAATTTTGAATATTAGTAAAACCTAAACCATGATAATGAATTAAGGCTTCTTTAAGACTAGATTGTAATTTACTGATTTTATTTAAGTTACGATAACTAGCTTCAGGATTAATTGTTGTTTTAGTTACACATAAAGTAGAATTTGTTTGTTTTGCTACTAAAAAATATAATTTTTGCATATCGGAAGTAATAATTGAATTTTCGTTAATTAATTCTTTGTTCATATTTTCAATAACTCATTGTTTTTGTAAACGTTTGGTGTTTGTGGATTTAACATAAATATTGTTATTATTATCAATTGCCATTTGAATACAGCATTTAGTATTAGTTGCGAATGGGTCAAGGTGAATTCTTCGTGGATCAGTTTTATATTTGAAATTTCCTTTATGGATTTCTTTAATAAATGTTTCATCGATTTGGATTTTACCAGATAATTTTTTAAATTTTAATTGGGTATTTTCTAATTGTTTTGATTTCATTAATTTTTGACGATTATATCAAGCAGTTTTTAATGTAGTTTTAATAAAACGAAAAATTGTTTTACTAGATTGCCCCAGCAATGAAATTTGAATCAATAAATTTCATTGTTCATAATTTAAATGACTTCAATAAATAAAATGATTACGAAAAGCGTCAAAACTTGCACGGCAATTTTTACATAAATATTTTTGTTTCCCTTCTGAATTATGTCCATTTTTAACGCAATGGTAAAATTCACATTTAGGGCATTTAATACCTTGCGCTCTAAATTTTTGATCAATTTCATTTAACCGTTTTTGTTTTTTTATTAATTCTGCTTGTTGTTTGACTTTTTCATAAAATTCTAAAAATTGATCATCTGTTAAAGTATTTACTAGTTCTTGAATTATTTTTTCCATAATTATTATCCACCTCTATCATATTAAAAATATACCTAAAATTAAGTATATTCAATAAATATCAAGAGTTTTCGACAAAATTAAAAAAAATTCTATTAGAATTTTAATTATTTATAAAAATTTTAAATAAAAAAATAAATTCGACCCCTTTTTTAAAAAACTGCTTGTGTTTGTCATAAGTCTGTGGTATATTACATGAATTATAAATTGTGGTATTGAGTGACTTATTAAAAAAATTAAAGAAAAAAGAACAACGAAAAATAAAATATTTTAAAAAGGAATGATAAAAATGTTTATGAAAATATTTACCGTGTTAATTATTAGTTTTAATAACATTTTTATCATTCCCCAAAATATTAACAATAGTGAAATAACAACACACAAATATACACAATCACTAATTAGAAATAAAAGAGAAAGCAAAGAAACTTATATGTTAAATTTATCAAATGTTAAAATTCAAATTACATATAACTATAACGATAAATATGAAATAGATTTTTATAGCACCAAAAAAGAAGAAATTATCAATATTCCAAAATGATTAAAATATGATGGAACTAGTAGTTGCGAAGAAAATTGAAGACCTAATTGTGGTTTAAAAAGTTTACATTTTGAGAAAAATGATATAAGACTTGGTACATAACCTTTAATTTTATCTACTATTTTGATAATATTATTTCCTAGGTGAAGTACAAATGTTAGATAAATACAAAGACGAAAACGAATTTTATAGTTTAATAGGCATAAAATATAAAACTTTCATGAAAATGGTAGAAATTTTAAAAGAAGGTGAAGCTAAACAAAAACAAATTGGTGGTAGACCAAATAAATTATCAATAGAGCAAAGATTACTTATGACTTTAGAATACTGAAAAGAATATAGTACATATCGTATTATTGCAAAAAAATATAATATTAGTCATGTTAGTTGTATTCGTAATATCTTTTGAGTTGAAAATACTCTAATAAAAAATAGTCACTTTCATATACCTGGCAAAAAGATATTATTAGAAAATAAGGGTACTACTAATAATTTATTAGCAATTGATGCTACAGAAATTCCAATTGAAAGAATTAAAAAAAACTAAAATTATTATTTTCTGGTAAGAAAAGGCAACATTCATTAAAATCGCAAATAATTATTGATTTATTTAACAATAAAATTATTTCAGTAGATTTTTGTTATGGCAGTACTCATGATTATAAGTTATTTTTAAAATCAAATACACTTATAAATCCAAAATTAGAATTAATTGCCGATTCAGGATATCAAGGTTTGCAAAATGTTCATAAAAATACATTATTGCCAATTAAAAAGAGTAAAAATAATCCTTTAAATCCAGATAAAAAGGAATATAATAGCTTTTTAAGTAAAGTTAGAATTGTCATTGAACATGTTTTTGCTAGATTAAAAAGATTTAAAATACTAGTTTATCGTTATCGCAATAAGATTAGAAGATTTGGATTACGATTTAACTTAATTTCAGGAATATATAATTTTGAATTAAGCTAGTTATAGTTATGTACCAAGTCTATAGTATGAAACGAGCTTAAAAGATTAAAAATTACAATAAAAAATGACAAAATGTTTGATAAAACAGAATTTATTGTCTCAAATACTCATGTTAAAATTGCTAATGAAACAATTACTACTCCAATAAAAATACTATCTTTTAAAGCGGAAACACAAACCAAACCGACAACTGATATTGATTTGCCAGAAACAACCACCAAATTTGATGGAAACCATAATTATACAGATATCATTGATAATCTTGACTATTTAAATGATTCATCGTGGTGATTTTGACAAATTTAATTATTCTTATCTTTATTGAACACCAGTATTTAATTTTATTGACACCTTAGAAAAAGGTTATTACAAAGAATTTACCATTAAAAACCACGGTTTTAAAAACGAAAGCTATTTTTATCACAAAACTTCTAGCGGTGAAGATGAAATTAATACAAATATTTTAAAAATTAAAGCTTTTAATAAAACCTTAATCGCAGGTAATAACTATTTACAATTATTACACGGTGAAAGTGAAATCTGAAAATATAACACCAAAAGCACTAACGATTATTACCTAATTAAGTACCTTTTTGGAACATTAAATTATCTCAATGTTAAATTTAGTTTTTTACGCTACGATCCCAAATTAAGGAACGACATTTACCTTTATTTTAAAAACAACATTTCTAGTATTAACAATAGCGATTACAAAAATGTTTTTGACGAAATCTATGAAATCCTTGGTAACTTCTTTGCCAGTTTATTTTATGCTACTTTTGATATGGACGAAAAAACTCATACCGAAATTGATTTTAAGGGAGTAGATAATTACAACAAAGATTACTTTATTCAAATCGGTTTCTTTTATCGTTCGTTAATTACTTTTTATCCCAAAAAATATTTAATCAATGTTACCGGTAATTCGGAATTATTACTACGAAGTTATTTCTTTACTTTTGATAAAAAAACGCACCAAGATAATTTTAATGCTATTAAAAATAATAACAGTATCTATCAAATTGAATTTAATGTCCTTAAATCTTATGATAATAAACTCATCGCCTTACCAACCAACAAAACCGCTAACAGTATTAATTATCTCAATACCGATATTGATATTCGTTATGGTATTAATATTTTTACCTTAACTTTTCCACTTTATCACAAAGGTAATACCTATAACTACAATTTTAAAATTTATGACTTTAATGTTTTAAATTCCACAGCGTTTATTCCTGATGGTTCAAATAACAGTGAATGAGACGACTTAATTCCGCCGGCAAATTGTAAATATTCCGGGCGATGAATACCCACATTTAACGATATTGGCTGTGCGATTCAAAATGCTGGTATCAAAATGATAAATTGAATGCTGACAGCTTCACAAGTCATTACCATTTTACGACCCCTAGCAACTATTGCAAAAGCAACAGTTAATTTTTCAACTGCCATTTTTCCAGTTTTTAAAATCGTACCAGCTTTTTACTATACATTTCAATTTTTAATCGGTTTTGCCATTTTTCTAATGATATTAAGAATTTTTGTATAATTATATATATAATAAAAAAATAAAATAAAGGAGTTAAAAAATGAAAATTTTAAATATAATGGCTATTTTAGGATTAACAATATTACCCATAACTGCTTGTGCTTGTTCAAACAAAAAACAATTGTCACCGGCTGAACCGCTAATAATTAACGAATTAAATTTATCAAATGTTAAAATTCAAATTACATATAACTATAACGATAAATATGAAATAGATTTTTATAACACCAAAAAAGAAGAAATTATTAATATTCCAAAATGATTAAAATATGATGGAACTAGTAGTTGCGAAGAAAATTGAAGACCTAATTGTGGTTTAAAAAGTTTACATTTTGAGAAAAATGATATAGTATGAAACGAGCTTAAAAGATTAAAAATTACAATAAAAAATAACAAAATGTTTGATAAAACAGAATTTATTGCCTCAAATACTCATGTTAAAATTGCTAATGAAACAATTACTACTCCAATAAAAATACTATCTTTTAAAGCAGAATTAAAAAAATAATTAAACTGTAAAATGGAGATTGTACAATTAACTGCGTCTCTAAGTGATTAACTTAAATTCAGGGCCTGTCCAAAATTCTGTGTCTCGATAATTCATTCTGAATTATACTTAAACGAAGGAGAACAGAAAATGACAAAAAAAAATAAAAAAAGAACCTGATGCAATTGATAAAGTTGTTGATTATTTTTTAGAAAATATTGATAATCCACAAGATTTATTTAAAGGCAATACTATTTTTCAGGAATTTACCAAAAAATTAACTGAACGAATGTTAAATACGGAAATTAAAGATTATCTTGAAACTGATGAGAATCATAATAAAAGAAATGGCAACACACAAAAAACCATTATTACTAAAAATGGTTCAATCGCAATTGATGTACCAAGAGATGGAAATAGTACTTTTGAACCAGTAATTATTCCGAAAAGACAAAGAAGATTTGATAACTTTGATCAAAAAGTAATTTCTTTATATGCAAGAGGAATGACAATTTCTGATATCAAAGCACAATTGCAAGAATTCTATCACGGAGCAGAAATTTCAGAAAGTTTAATTAGTCAAATAACTGATGATGTTATTGAAGAAGTTAAAATGTGACAAACTAAACCTTTAGAGAAGATTTATCCGATTGTTTATTTTGATTGTATTGTTGTTAAAGTAAAGCAAGATAAACGAATAATAAATAAAGCAGTTTATCTTGCCTTAGGAATTAATTTAGATGGTTTAAAAGATATTTTAGGAATGTGAATTAGCGAGAATGAGGGAACCAAATTTTGACTTAATAATCTTACGGAAATGAAAAATCGTGGGTTACAAGATATTCTTGTTGCTTGTAGCGATAATTTAACTGGAATGTCTGATGCAATAGAAGCTGTGTTCCCAAAAACACAGCACCAATTATGCATCGTTCATCAAATTCGTAATAGTTTAAAATTTGTCCCTTACAAAGATCGCAAACTTGTAGCTAATGATTTAAAATCAATTTATACAGCAATTAATGAAGAAATAGCGGTAGTTGCTTTAGATCATTTTTCAGAAAAATGAAATAAAAAGTATCCACAAATTACTAAATCATGAAAAAATAACTGAAATAATTTAATAATTTTTCTTGAATATCCTCAAGAATTTAGAAGGATTATTTACACAACTAATGCGATTGAATCTGTTAATAGTCAACTAAGAAAAGTCATTAAGAATAAAAAGATTTTTCCTAATGACGCATCAGTTTTTAAAATATTTTATTTAGCATTTCAAAATATGGTTAAGAAATGAACGATGCCAATTCAAAATTGGGTTTTAATTTTGTCGAAAACTCTTGATATTTATTGAATATACTTAATTTTAGGTATATTTTTAATATGATAGAGGGGGATAATAATTATGGAAAAAATAATTCAAGAACTAGTAAATACTTTAACAGATGATCAATTTTTAGAATTTTATAAAAAAGTCAAACAACAAGCAGAATTAATAAAAAAACAAAAACGTTTAAATGAAATTGATCAAAAATTTAGAGCGCAAGGTATTAAATGCCCTAAATGTGAATCTTACCGTTGCGTTAAAAATGGACATAATTCAGAAGGAAAACAAAAATATTTATGTAAAAATTGCCGTGCAAGTGGATAGGCTACAATAAATTGGACCATAATTATATAGACTTCAAAATTATTAAGAAAGAAGGAATATAAAAATGGGAAATAAAACCTCATACTCTGAAGAATTTAAAAAACAAATTGTAATGCTATACAAAAATGGCAAAAGTGTTATTAATTTAGGGAAAGAATATAATTTACCAAAACCAACTATTTATAGTTGAGTTAAAAATTATAATAATTCTGGGTCATTTAAAGCAAAAGATAATCGCACTGTCGAAGAAAATGAATTAATTTACTTGCGAAAAGAAAACCAACAATTACGAATGGAAAATGACATTTTAAAGCAAGCAGCACTGATAATCGGCAAAAAATAACAATAATTAATAACAACAAAACTAAATATTCAGTGAGGAAAATATGTAAGATTTTAGGTTTACTAAAATCAACATATTATTATCAAACTAATAAATGCACTAAGTTTGATATTAATAATTATGAACAAGAAGTTATCAGTGCATTTAATAAAAGTCGTAAGATTTATGGTGCTCGTAAAATTAAAGCTGTTTTAATAAGAAAAAATATCATCTTATCACGACGAAAAATCCGATTCATTATGATCAAAAATAATTTGGTTTCTAAATACACCAAATTAAAATATCGTAATCATGAAAAAACAGTTAATAATGACCAAATTAATAATGTTTTAAATCGTCAATTTAATGACCAAAAACCCAATGAAGTTGTTGTTAGTGATTTAACATATGTTCAAGTTGGTACTAAATGACATTAGACTTCTTGCAAAATTAATTTAAAATATAATTGAATTGTTGTTTTTAATAAAAAGGTGGAATTTAAATGAAATTTAAAAAAAATAATCAAATAAGTGATAAAAATTTTTTAAGATTAACTGGTATTAAACATACTACTTTTAATAAAATGCTAGAAATTTTAAAAATAGAAGAATTAAAAAAGAGATTTCGTCGCGGAAGAACCAATAAATTATCATTAGAAAATCGTATTTTAATGACTTTAGAATATTGAAGAGAATATAGAACTTATTTTCATATTGCAAAAAGTTATGATATTAGTGAAAGTAGTTGTTATAGAAATATCAAATGAATTGAAGACACTTTAATAAAACACCCTAATTTTCAACAACTTACTGGTCAAAAATCACTATTAAAAGATTATTTCAAAGATAAGACTGTTATAATTGATGTAACTGAAAGCCAAATCCAACGCCCAAAAAAAGACAAAAACAGCACTACTCAGGAAAAAAGAAAAAACACACAATAAAAACACAAGTTATAATTGAAAAAGATAGTAAAAAAATTATTAGTTCTGATTTTTCTTATGGTAAAAACCATGACTTTAAAATTTTAAAAGATTCAAAAATTAAATTTTTACCAGAAACAACTGTTTTAGTGGATTTAGGTTATCAAGGCATACAAAAAATTAATCATAATGTTTTAATTCCTAAAAGAAAATCAAAGAAAAACCCTTTAAATAAAGAAGAAAAGCAAAATAATGAGCGAATTTCAAAAATGAGAATTGTTATTGAAAATGTTTTTGCTATACTTAAAAAATTTAAAATTATTAGTGAAAAATATCGAAATCGTAGAAAAAGATTTGCTTTAAGATTTAATTTAATAGCTTCAATTTATAATTTACAACTATTAGTTTAAATATATTTGATAATTTAAAATTTCAGTCTTTTTTTATTGTAAATAATAATTTTTATTATGTTTTAATGACAAAATATTTGTAAAAATAATCTAAAAATTATTTTAATAACACTTTTATATTTATTTTAAATTTAAAAATTATAATTATCATATTAATTTTGCAAGAAGTCTATTATATTTGTTTATTAATTGACTTGTTTAATCGCGAAGTAATTGGCTATAGTGCTAGACCAAATAAAACTGCTGAACTAGTTCAACAAGCTTTTCACAAGATAACACGACCATTAAATAAAATAACTTTATTTCATACTGATCGTGGTAATGAATTCAAAAATAAAATCATTGATGAAATTTTAATAACCTTTAAAATTCAAAGATCATTAAGTACCAAAGGATGCCCATATGATAATGCTGTTGCTGAAGCAACTTACAAAACCTTTAAAACTGAATTTATTAACGGTAAAAAATTTGCAAACTTAACACAATTAAAATGCGAACTATTTGATTTTGTTAATTGATATAACAATATTCGAATTCATGGCAGTTTAAATTATTTAACTCCCGTTGAATTTAGAAAATACCAGTCTACATAAAAAGTGTCCTAAAAAGGGTTGCCATTCCAAAGTTTTGACGCTTTTCGTAATCATTTTATTTATTGAAGTCATTTAAATTATGAACAATGAAATTTATTGATTCAAATTTCATTGCTGGGGCAATCTAGTAAAACAATTTCTCGTTTTATTAAAACTACATTAAAAACTGCTTGATATAATCGTCAAAAATTAATGAAATCAAAACAATTAGAAAATACCCAATTAAAATTTAAAAAATTATCTGGTAAAATCCAAATCGATGAAACATTTATTAAAGAAATCCATAAAGGAAATTTCAAATATAAAACTGATCCGCGAAGAATTCACCTTGACCCATTCGCAACTAATACTAAATGCTGTATTCAAATGGCAATTGATAATAATAACAATATTTATGTTAAATCCACAAACACCAAACGTTTACAAAAACAATGAGTTATTGAAAATATGAACAAAGAATTAATTAACGAAAATTCAATTATTACTTCTGATATGCAAAAATTATATTTTTTAGTAGCAAAACAAACAAATTCTACTTTATGTGTAACTAAAACAACAACTAATCCTGAAGCTAGTTATCGTAACTTAAATAAAATCAGTAAATTACAATCTAGTCTTAAAGAAGCCTTAATTCATTATCATGGTTTAGGTTTTACTAATATTCAAAATTATTTAAATCTCTGAAAATGAAAATACCAACATAAGGGTTTAACTCCAAACCAACAAACAGCGGTATTATATTTTAATAGACTTCTTGCAAAATTAATATGATAATTATAATTTTTAAATTTAAAATAAATATAAAAGTGTTATTAAAATAATTTTTAGATTATTTTTACAAATATTTTGTCATTAAAACATAATAAAAATTATTATTTACAATAAAAAAAGACTGAAATTTTAAATTATCAAATATATTTAAACTAATAGTTGTAAATTATAAATTGAAGCTATTAAATTAAATCTTAAAGCAAATCTTTTTCTACGATTTCGATATTTTTCACTAATAATTTTAAATTTTTTAAGTATAGCAAAAACATTTTCAATAACAATTCTCATTTTTGAAATTCGCTCATTATTTTGCTTTTCTTCTTTATTTAAAGGGTTTTTCTTTGATTTTCTTTTAGGAATTAAAACATTATGATTAATTTTTTGTATGCCTTGATAACCTAAATCCACTAAAACAGTTGTTTCTGGTAAAAATTTAATTTTTGAATCTTTTAAAATTTTAAAGTCATGGTTTTTACCATAAGAAAAATCAGAACTAATAATTTTTTTACTATCTTTTTCAATTATAACTTGTGTTTTTATTGTGTGTTTTTTCTTTTTTCCTGAGTAGTGCTGTTTTTGTCTTTTTTTGGGCGTTGGATTTGGCTTTCAGTTACATCAATTATAACAGTCTTATCTTTGAAATAATCTTTTAATAGTGATTTTTGACCAGTAAGTTGTTGAAAATTAGGGTGTTTTATTAAAGTGTCTTCAATTCATTTGATATTTCTATAACAACTACTTTCACTAATATCATAACTTTTTGCAATATGAAAATAAGTTCTATATTCTCTTCAATATTCTAAAGTCATTAAAATACGATTTTCTAATGATAATTTATTGGTTCTTCCGCGACGAAATCTCTTTTTTAATTCTTCTATTTTTAAAATTTCTAGCATTTTATTAAAAGTAGTATGTTTAATACCAGTTAATTTTAAAAAATTTTTATCACTTATTTGATTATTTTTTTTAAATTTCATTTAAATTCCACCTTTTTATTAAAAACAACAATTCAATTATATTTTAAATTAATTTTGCAAGAAGTCTAATGTATAAAAAAGTTAAAGTAAAAATAGTAATTTTACATAAAAGCCTTTTAAAATTATCAAGTTGATGATTTTTTTTATTTTATCAAGAGTTTTCGACAAAATTAAAAATTTTTTACAACAAAAATCATACATAAGAAATATATACTTAATTTGAATATTGAAATAATTTATAGTAAATGATTATTTTTTCTTTTTTAAAAAAAACCTAAGAAAACTAAACGCGACCTTTTTTTAAAAAACTGCTTGTGTTTGTCATAAGTCTGTGGTATATTACAAACTAATTTGATGCTATTGAGCCAATTACCTATGAGAACAAACTTCATTATCAATCTATCAAGAAATATTAAATGATAAATACGAAGAGTTACAAAAAGATTGAACAAATGACTTATTATTTATTTAGTTATTATTCTTTATAAAAATAATTTGTAATTGTCATCACAATAATTGTCATCACTAAAGTTCCTAAAATAGCTAATGAGATTGCAATAATAAAGCGTCAAAAAACTGATAATAATCATAAACTAGTTAAATATAAAACAACAAATTCTAGCATCACAATAATACTATAAATAAACTGCTCTTGTTGATGATACCCACATAAAAAACAAACTAATGTTGTAATAAAAGCATATAGTAGCATTACCATTCCAATTAAAAACATATATCCAAAAGTAATACTATCTTTAAAATTCAATTTTAATAAATTTAATTGCGGATCTAAAAGTAATCAAATCATCAACCCCGGGATTAGTGCTTGCCACAAAACAAAAAAAATACTTCTTAACTTATTATCACTTCGCATCTTTTCACTAATTAACATCACTATTCCCTCACTCTCATAAATTATACAACAAAAAACTAGACTTCTAAAAGTCTAGTTTTATTTATCTAATGGAGCGAGTGATGGGAATCGAACCCACACAATCAGCTTGGAAGGCTGAAGTTCTACCATTAAACTACACTCGCATAATGTAAGTTCATTACAAAATATATCACATTTAAAAATAAGAAGCAATAAGTTTTAAAAATGGCCGCGTTTAGTTTTCTTAGGTATTGCTTTAAAGAAGTAAAACAATCAGCTAAATTATTATTTAATTACTAAACTAACCATACCTTTCTTGCTATTGTTATTTCTATTCGTTACCATTTTATCATATTATTGAATTTTTACACAATAAAAAATTTTTAATTTTGTCGAAAACTCTTGATATTTATTGAATATACTTAATTTTAGGTATATTTTTAATATGATAGAGGTGGATAATAATTATGGAAAAAATAATTCAAGAACTAGTAAATACTTTAACAGATGATCAATTTTTAGAATTTTATGAAAAAGTCAAACAACAAGCAGAATTAATAAAAAAACAAAAACGTTTAAATGAAATTGATCAAAAATTTAGAGCGCAAGGTATTAAATGCCCTAAATGTGAATCTTACCATTGCGTTAAAAATGGACATAATTCAGAAGGAAAACAAAAATGTTTATGTAAAAATTGCCGTGCAAGTTTTGACGCTTTTCGTAATCATTTTATTTATTGAAGTCATTTAAATTATGAACAATGAAATTTATTGATTCAAATTTCATTGCTGGGGCAATCTAGTAAAACAATTTCTCGTTTTATTAAAACTACATTAAAAACTGCTTGATATAATCGTCAAAAATTAATGAAATCAAAACAATTAGAAAATACCCAATTAAAATTTAAAAAATTATCTGGTAAAATCCAAATCGATGAAACATTTATTAAAGAAATCCATAAAGGAAATTTCAAATATAAAACTGATCCACGAAGAATTCACCTTGACCCATTCGCAACTAATACTAAATGCTGTATTCAAATGGCAATTGATAATAATAACAATATTTATGTTAAATCCACAAACACCAAACGTTTACAAAAACAATGAGTTATTGAAAATATGAACAAAGGATTAATTAACGAAAATTCAATTATTACTTCTGATATGCAAAAATTATATTTTTTAGTAGCAAAACAAACAAATTCTACTTTATGTGTAACTAAAACAACAATTAATCCTGAAGCTAGTTATCGTAACTTAAATAAAATCAGTAAATTACAATCTAGTCTTAAAGAAGCCTTAATTCATTATCATGGTTTAGGTTTTACTAATATTCAAAATTATTTAAATCTCTGAAAATGAAAATACCAACATAAGGGTTTAACTCCAAACCAACAAACAGCGGTATTATATTTTAATGTATAAAAAAGTTAAAATAAAAATAGTAATTTTACATAAAAGCCTTTTAAAATTATCAAGTTGATGATTTTTTTATTTTATCAAGAAGTTTTGAGCCTGTCCAAAATTCTGTGTCTCGATAATTCATTCTGAATTATACTTAAAAGAAGGAGAACAGAAAATGACAAAAAAAAAAATAAAAAAAGAACCTGACGCAATTGATAAAGTTGTTGATTATTTTTTAGAAAATATTGATAATCCACAAGATTTATTTAAAGGCAATACTATTTTTCAGGAATTTACCAAAAAATTAACTGAACGAATGTTAAATACGGAAATTAAAGATTATCTTGAAACTGATGAGAATCATAATAAAAGAAATGGCAACACACAAAAAACCATTATTACTAAAAATGGTTCAATCGCAATTGATGTACCAAGAGATCGAAATAGTACTTTTGAACCAGTAATTATTCCGAAAAGACAAAGAAGATTTGATAACTTTGATCAAAAAGTAATTTCTTTATATGCAAGAGGAATGACAATTTCTGATATCAAAGCACAATTGCAAGAATTCTATCACGGAGCAGAAATTTCAGAAAGTTTAATTAGTCAAATAACTGATGATGTTATTGAAGAAGTTAAAATGTGACAAACTAAACCTTTAGAGAAGATTTATCCGATTGTTTATTTTGATTGTATTGTTGTTAAAGTAAAGCAAGATAAACGAATAATAAATAAAGCAGTTTATCTTGCCTTAGGAATTAATTTAGATGGTTTAAAAGATATTTTAGGAATGTGAATTAGTGAGAATGAGGGAGCCAAATTTTGACTTAATAATCTTACGGAAATGAAAAATCGTGGGTTACAAGATATTCTTGTTGCTTGTAGTGATAATTTAACTGGGATGTCTGATGCAATAGAAGCTGTTTTCCCAAAAACACAGCATCAATTATGCATTGTTCATCAAATTCGCAATAGTTTAAAATTTGTTCCTTACAAAGATTGCAAACTTGTAGCTAATGATTTAAAATCAATTTATACAGCAATTAATGAAGAAATAGCGTTAATTGCTTTAGATCATTTTTCAGAAAAATGAAATAAAAAGTATCCACAAATTACTAAATCATGAAAAAATAACTGAAATAATTTAATAATTTTTCTTGAATATCCTCAGGAATTTAGAAGAATTATTTACACAACTAATGCGATTGAATCTGTTAATAGTCAATTAAGAAAAGTCATTAAGAATAAAAAGATTTTTCCTAATGACGCATCAGTTTTTAAAATATTTTATTTAGCATTTCAAAATATGGTTAAGAAATGAACGATGCCAATTCAAAATTGGGGTAGTGCAATTTCACATTTAATGATAAAATTTGAAGACAGAGTGAATTTAAGTTAATTACTTAGAGACACAGTTAATTGTACAGTCCCAGAGTTTTCGACAAAATTAAAATAAAAAATTATTAATTTTATTAAATTTTTTTTAATTTTAACTAATATTTTTATTTACTTAAATCTATTATATTTATTTGTTACAGCATTACCTTTATAATTAATTCAACTATCATCATTTTTATTATTATATTTATTTCATAATGAACTTTTATATATTTCTTTTCTGATTTCTATTTCTGAATTAATATTTTCATTAATGTAATGTAATAGACTTCTTGCAAAATTAATTTAAAATATAATTGAATTGTTGTTTTTAATAAAAAGGTAGAATTTAAATGAAATTTAAAAAAAATAATCAAATAAGTGATAAAAATTTTTTAAGATTAACTGGTATTAAACATACTACTTTTAATAAAATGCTAGAAATTTTAAAAATAGAAGAATTAAAAAAGAGATTTCGTCGCGGAAGAACCAATAAATTATCATTAGAAAATCGTATTTTAATGACTTTAGAATATTGAAGAGAATATAGAACGTATTTTCATATTGCAAAAAGTTATGATATTAGTGAAAGTAGTTGTTATAGAAATATCAAATGAATTGAAGACACTTTAATAAAACACCCTAATTTTCAACAACTTACTGGTCAAAAATCACTATTAAAAGATTATTTCAAAGATAAGACTGTTATAATTGATGTAACTGAAAGCCAAATCCAACGCCCAAAAAAAGACAAAAACAGCACTACTCAGGAAAAAAGAAAAAACACACAATAAAAACACAAGTTATAATTGAAAAAGATAGTAAAAAAATTATTAGTTCTGATTTTTCTTATGGTAAAAACCATGACTTTAAAATTTTAAAAGATTCAAAAATTAAATTTTTACCAGAAACAACTGTTTTAGTGGATTTAGGTTATCAAGGCATACAAAAAATTAATCATAATGTTTTAATTCCTAAAAAAAATCAAAGAAAAACCCTTTAAATAAAGAAGAAAAGCAAAATAATGAGCGAATTTCAAAAATGAGAATTGTTATTGAAAATGTTTTTGCTATACTTAAAAAATTTAAAATTATTAGTGAAAAATATCGAAATCGTAGAAAAAGATTTGCTTTAAGATTTAATTTAATAGCTTCAATTTATAATTTACAACTATTAGTTTAAATATATTTGATAATTTAAAATTTCAGTCTTTTTTTATTGTAAATAATAATTTTTATTATGTTTTAATGACAAAATATTTGTAAAAATAATCTAAAAATTATTTTAATAACACTTTTATATTTATTTTAAATTTAAAAATTATAATTATCATATTAATTTTGCAAGAAGTCTATTATATTTTTTGCAATAATACGATATGTACTATATTCTTTTCAGTATTCTAAAGTCATAAGTAATCTTTGCTCTATTGATAATTTATTTGGTCTACCACCAATTTGTTTTTGTTTAGCTTCACCTTCTTTTAAAATTTCTACCATTTTCATGAAAGTTTTATATTTTATGCCTATTAAACTATAAAATTCGTTTTCGTCTTTGTATTTATCTAACATTTGTACTTCACCTAGGAAATAATATTATCAAAATAGTAGATAAAATTAAAGGTTATGTACCAAGTCTTTTGAAAAAATGAAAAAATTGTTTAGTTATTAAGAATAAAAAGATTTTTCCTAATGACGCATCAGTTTTTAAAATATTTTATTTAGCATTTCAAAATATGGTTAAGAAATGAACGATGCCAATTCAAAATTGGGGTAGTGCAATTTCACATTTAATGATAAAATTTGAGGACAGAGTGAATTTAAGTTAATCACTTAGAGACGCAGTTAATTGTACAGTTCCCAATCCCCCCCCCATTTTACAGTTTAATTATTTTTTAATTCTGCTTTAAAAGATAGTATTTTTATTGGAATAGTAATTGTTTCATTAGCAATTTTAACATGAGTATTTGAGGCAATAAATTCTGTTTTATCAAACATTTTGTCATTTTTTATTGTAATTTTTAATCTTTTAAGCTCGTTTCATACTATATCATTTTTCTCAAAATGTAAACTTTTTAAACCACAATTAGGTCTTCAATTTTCTTCACAACTACTAGTTCCATCATATTTTAATCATTTTGGAATATTAATAATTTCTTCTTCTTCTTTGGTGTTATAAAAATCTATTTCATATTTATCGTTATAGTTATATGTAATTTGAATTTTAACATTTGATAAATTTAATTCGTTAATTATTAGCGGTTCAGTCGGTGGCAATTGTTTTTTTTGTTTGAACAAGCAGTTGCGGGTAATATTGTTAATCCTAAAATAGCCATTATACTTAAAATTTTCATTTTTTAACTCCTTTATTTTTTTAATTTTGTCGAAAACTCTTGATAAAATAAAAAAAATCATCAACTTGATAATTTTAAAAGGCTTTTATGTAAAATTACTATTTTTACTTTAACTTTTTTATACATTAAAATATAATACCGCTGTTTGTTGGTTTGGAGTTAAACCCTTATGTTGGTATTTTCATTTTCAGAGATTTAAATAATTTTGAATATTAGTAAAACCTAAACCATGATAATGAATTAAGGCTTCTTTAAGACTAGATTGTAATTTACTGATTTTATTTAAGTTACGATAACTAGCTTCAGGATTAATTGTTGTTTTAGTTACACATAAAGTAGAATTTGTTTGTTTTGCTACTAAAAAATATAATTTTTGCATATCAGAAGTAATAATTGAATTTTCGTTAATTAATTCTTTGTTCATATTTTCAATAACTCATTGTTTTTGTAAACGTTTGGTGTTTGTGGATTTAACATAAATATTGTTATTATTATCAATTGCCATTTGAATACAGCATTTAGTATTAGTTGCGAATGGGTCAAGGTGAATTCTTCGTGGATCAGTTTTATATTTGAAATTTCCTTTATGAATTTCTTTAATAAATGTTTCATCGATTTGGATTTTACCAGATAATTTTTTAAATTTTAATTGGGTATTTTCTAATTGTTTTGATTTCATTAATTTTTGACGATTATATCAAGCAGTTTTTAATGTAGTTTTAATAAAACGAGAAATTGTTTTACTAGATTGCCCCAGCAATGAAATTTGAATCAATAAATTTCATTGTTCATAATTTAAATGACTTCAATAAATAAAATGATTACGAAAAGCGTCAAAACTTGCACGGCAATTTTTACATAAATATTTTTGTTTTCCTTCTGAATTATGTCCATTTTTAACGCAATGGTAAGATTCACATTTAGGGCATTTAATACCTTGCGCTCTAAATTTTTGATCAATTTCATTTAAACGTTTTTGTTTTTTTATTAATTCTGCTTGTTGTTTGACTTTTTCATAAAATTCTAAAAATTGATCATCTGTTAAAGTATTTACTAGTTCTTGAATTATTTTTTCCATAATTATTATCCACCTCTATCATATTAAAAATATACCTAAAATTAAGTATATTCAATAAATATCAAGAGTTTTCGACAAAATTAAAACTTTATTTTATTTTTTCAATATATATACATATATATAATTATACAAAAATTCTTAATATCATTAGAAAAATGGCAAAACCGATTAAAAATTGAAATGTGTAATAAAAAGCTGGTACTGTTTTAAAAACTGGAAAAATAGCAGTTGAAAAGTTAACTGTTGCTTTTGCAATAATTGCTAGCGGTCGTAAAATGGTAATGACTTGTGAAGCGGTCAGCATTCAATTTAGCATTTTAATACTAGCATTCTGAATTGCACAACCAATATCATTAAATGTTGGTATTCATCGCCCTGAATATTTGCAATTTGCCGGCGGAATTAAGTCGTCTCATTCACTGTTATTTGAACCATCAGGAATAAACGCTGTGGAATTTAAAACATTAAAGTCATAAATTTTAAAATTGTAGTTATAGGTATTACCTTTGTGATAAAGTGGAAAAGTTAAGGTAAAAATATTAATACCATAATGAATATCAATGTCAGTATCGAGATAGTTAATACTGTTAGCGGTTTTGTTGGTTGGTAAGGCGATGAGTTTATTATCATAAGATTTAAGGACATTAAATTCAATTTGATAGATACTGTTATTATTTTTAATAGCATTAAAATTATCTTGGTGCGTTTTTTTATCAAAAGTAAAGAAATAACTTCTTAGTAATAATTCCGAATTACCAGTAACATTAATTAAATATTTTTTGGGATAAAAGGTAATTAACGAACGATAAAAGAAACCGATTTGAATAAAGTAATCTTTGTTGTAATTATCTACTCCCTTAAAATCAATTTCGGTATGAGTTTTTTCGTCCATATCAAAAGTAGCATAAAATAAACTAGCAAAGAAATTACCAAGAATTTCGTAGATTTCGTTAAAAACATTTTTGTAATCGCTATTGTTAATACTAGAAATGTTGTTTTTAAAATAAAGGTAAATATCGTTCCTTAATTCGGGATCGTAGCGTAAAAAACTAAATTTAACATTGAGATAATTTAAGGTTCCAAAAAGGTACTTAATTAGGTAATAATCGTTAGTGCTTTTGGTGTTATATTTTCAGATCTCAGCCTCACCGTGTAGTAATTGTAAATAATTGTTTCCAGCAATTAGGGTTTTGTTAAATGTCTTAATTTTTAAAACATTCTCATTTACTACATTTTTATCACTAGAAGTTTTATGATAAAAATAGCTCTCATCTTTAAAGCCGTGATTTTTAATGGCGAATTCTTTATAGTAACCTTTTTCTAAAGTGTCAATGAAATTGAATACCGGCGTTCAATAAAGATAAGAATAATTAAATTTGTCAAAATCACCACGGTGAATCATTAAATAGTCAAGATTATCAATGATATCTGTATAGTTATGGGTTCCATCAAATCTGGTGGTTGCTTCTGGTAAATCAATATCAGTTGTCGGTTTGGTTTGTGTTTCTGCTTTAAAAGATAATATTTTTATTGGAGTAGCAATTGTTTCATTAGCAATTTTAACATGAGTATTTGAGGCAATAAATTCTGTTTTATCAAACATTTTGTCATTTTTTATTGTAATTTTTAATCTTTTAAGCTCGTTTCATACTATATCATTTTTCTCAAAATGTAAACTTTTTAAACCACAATGGTCGCGTTTAGTTTTCTTAGGTATTGCTTTGAAGAAGTAAAACAATCAGCTAAATTATTATTTAATTACTAAACTAACCCTGCCTTTCTTGTTATTGCCATTTTTATTCATTACCATTTTATCATATTATTGAATTTTTACACAATGAAAAATTTTTAATTTTGTCGAAAACTCTTGATATTTATTGGATATACTTAATTTTAGGTATATTTTAATATGATAGAGGTGGATAATAATAAAAATGATGATAGTTGAATTAATTATAAAGGTAATGCTGTAACAAATAAATATAATAGATTTAAGTAAGTAAAAATATTAGTTAAAATTTAATAATAATTAATAATTTTTTATTTTAATTTTGTCGAAAACTCTTGATATTTATTGAATATACTTAATTTTAGGTATATTTTAATATGATAGAGGTGGATAATAATTATGGAAAAAATAATTCAAGAACTAGTAAATACTTTAACAGATGATCAATTTTTAGAATTTTATGAAAAAATCAAACAACAAGCAGAATTAATAAAAAAACAAAAACGTTTAAATGAAATTGATCAAAAATTTAGAGCGCACGGTATTAAATGCCCTAAATGTGAATCTTACCATTGCGTTAAAAATGGACATAATTCAGAAGGAAAACAAAAATATTTATGTAAAAATTGTCGTGCAAGTTTTGACGCTTTTCGTAATCATTTTATTTATTGAAGTCATTTAAATTATGAACAATGAAATTTATTGATTCAAATTTCATTGCTGGGACAATCTAGTAAAACAATTTCTCGTTTTATTAAAACTACATTAAAAACTGCTTGATATAATCGTCAAAAATTAATGAAATCAAAACAATTAGAAAATACCCAATTAAAATTTAAAAAATTATCTGGTAAAATCCAAATCGATGAAACATTCATTAAAGAAATCCATAAAGGAAATTTCAAATATAAAACTGATCCACGAAGAATTCACCTTGACCCATTCGCAACTAATACTAAATGCTGTATTCAAATGGCAATTGATAATAATAACAATATTTATGTTAAATCCACAAACACCAAACGTTTACAAAAACAATGAGTTATTGAAAATATGAACAAAGAATTAATTAACGAAAATTCAATTATTACTTCTGATATGCAAAAATTATATTTTTTAGTAGCAAAACAAACAAATTCTACTTTATGTGTAACTAAAACAACAATTAATCCTGAAGCTAGTTATCGTAACTTAAATAAAATCAGTAAATTACAATCTAGTCTTAAAGAAGCCTTAATTCATTATCATGGTTTAGGTTTTACTAATATTCAAAATTATTTAAATCTCTGAAAATGAAAATACCAACATAAGGGTTTAACTCCAAACCAACAAACAGCGGTATTATATTTTAATGTATAAAAAAGTTAAAGTAAAAATAGTAATTTTACATAAAAGCCTTTTAAAATTATCAAGTTGATGATTTTTTTTATTTTATCAAGAGTTTTCGACAAAATTAAAATGAAAAATTATTAATTTTATTAAATTTTAACTAATATTTTTACTTACTTAAATCTATTATATTTATTTGTTACAGCATTACCTTTATAATTAATTCAACTATCATCATTTTTATTATTATATTTATTTCATAATGAATTTTTATATATTTCTTTTCTGATTTCTATTTCTGAATTAATATTTTCATTAATGTAATGCAATACATTTAATTTGTTTAAATTTGCCATTCTTAAATGTAATAAGTTATTTAAATTCTTATGATTATATATTTTTGCTCCATATCCTAATTGTTGTTTTACTAAATGCGATACATCACTTTCAATGCTACAACCGATATTTCATTCTAAATTTTGATTATGAATACCTTGCTTATTATTACTGAAATAATTACTAGCCTTCCTTAAATTTGTTTTAATATTTTTATTTAATTCATTTTTAGCAACATTGCGAATGTTTTTGATTAATTCTTGATGATTTCCATCCTTATATAATTTAATTCAACTATTTAGTGTTACTTTGCGATTTTCAAAAATAATATTAAATGCCGTTTGTTTTAATTTTTTAATAGCGTGATAACCATCTAAAATATATCTAACATTACCAAAACTATTGGCAATTTCTCTAATTCAAGTATCACCATCGCCACAAACAATTATTTTGTCATAATTAATATTTACATAATGTTTTTGTAATTCCTTAATTAATAAATCACGATAATCCATCGTATTTATTCGTTTACCAACTTTTAATATTAGAAAATGACCTCGTTTGTTTTCTAATTCTCTACGAGCATTTTTGTAATTTTTTTCTTTATGTCCGGTATGAAAAGTAACTAAACGAATTCTTTGGTCTTGTTTAACTTTCTTATCTAATGTCGCTAAAAATGTCTCATCTAGTTGAATATATAAATCCTTATTTTTGACATCAATTCTAGTTTTAGTTTCTTTTTCTGCTAGTTGAAAATATTCAGCAATATTGTATTTATTTAAAATACTTGAAATACTAGCTTTTGAAATATAACAATGATTTAGAGTATCTAAAACATCGCGATACCGTTTACCATCACCCAAAAGATTTAAAACTTTAAATTGAACATCAAAATAAATGCGTTGTTTGGGCAATAAACCAATTTCTTTATCTAGTAAACATACATATTCAAATTTACCTGATTTTTGATTTCAATATTTATATCGGCGTCGTTTAAAAATAACTTCACCAAAAATTGTAATAATTGTTCTTGATGCAAAATGAACTACTTTATAACCTTGTTTTAACCGATAATGATATTTATATAAATATTCATCTAATTTTTCGTATTCATTAGCTAGTTGTTCGCATTTGTTGGTGTACATATTTTTATGGGTTGCGAATAAACTGAATCAATGTTTGTTTTCTAACATTTTTACATTATTATTAATTTTTAACATAAAAAAAATCACCTTTCTTGGTAGAATAATTTTAACAAAGTTAAATTTACTTAACTTATTTTCTTTGTTTTAATGATAAATGTTTTTCTAAAATTTATTGCTATTCTATAAATTTGTTTGAACGATCATAGTAATTTATTCATATTTAATGACTTAAAAAAAGTAAAAATTTTTGTTTGTTGGTATATAATAGACTTCTTGCAAAATTATAATTATCATATTAATTTTTAAATTTAAAAATAATTTTTAGATTATTTTTACAAATATTTTGTCATTAAAACATAATAAAAATTATTATTTACAATAAAAAAAGACTGAAATTTTAAATTATCAAATATATTTAAACTAATAGTTGTAAATTATAAATTGAAGCTATTAAATTAAATCTTAAAGCAAATCTTTTTCTACGATTTCGATATTTTTCACTAATAATTTTAAATTTTTTAAGTATAGCAAAAACATTTTCAATAACAATTCTCATTTTTGAAATTCGCTCATTATTTTGCTTTTCTTCTTTATTTAAAGGGTTTTTCTTTGATTTTCTTTTAGGAATTAAAACATTATGATTAATTTTTTGTATGCCTTGATAACCTAAATCCACTAAAACAGTTGTTTCTGGTAAAAATTTAATTTTTGAATCTTTTAAAATTTTAAAGTCATGGTTTTTACCATAAGAAAAATCAGAACTAATAATTTTTTTACTATCTTTTTCAATTATAACTTGTGTTTTTATTGTGTGTTTTTTCTTTTTTCCTGAGTAGTGCTGTTTTTGTCTTTTTTTGGGCGTTGGATTTGGCTTTCAGTTACATCAATTATAACAGTCTTATCTTTGAAATAATCTTTTAATAGTGATTTTTGACCAGTAAGTTGTTGAAAATTAGGGTGTTTTATTAAAGTGTCTTCAATTCATTTGATATTTCTATAACAACTACTTTCACTAATATCATAACTTTTTGCAATATGAAAATAAGTTCTATATTCTCTTCAATATTCTAAAGTCATTAAAATACGATTTTCTAATGATAATTTATTGGTTCTTCCGCGACGAAATCTCTTTTTTAATTCTTCTATTTTTAAAATTTCTAGCATTTTATTAAAAGTAGTATGTTTAATACCAGTTAATCTTAAAAAATTTTTATCACTTATTTGATTATTTTTTTTAAATTTCATTTAAATTCCACCTTTTTATTAAAAACAACAATTCAATTATATTTTAAATTAATTTTGCAAGAAGTCTAATGAAATTCCAAAGTAAAGAGATTCCAGACTAAGATTTGGAGAAAGGAAAATGTGTTGTAAATTTTATTAATTAGTAAAAATTCACGAAAGGAATTTAATTAATATGAAAAAATTACTAGAAATTTTAGGAACAATAACAATTGCAGGAAGCGGAATATTAACATTGGTTGCAAACAGTCCGACTTCAGCAAAAGAACAACAAATTAAATTAGAAAGTAGTGAAGTTAATTATTCGCAAACAAATAATTTAGAAAATTTAAATAGAAATAAAAGACAAAACAATAATTATATAAAAACAGAAGTAGTAAAAGTTGATGAATGGGATTCTAAAAAATTTTTATCTGATTTATGTAATAATGTTTTAAAAAAATTATTAGATAATGACATTATTAAATCTATTTCAGATCCAGATAATAATATTCGGGTTATTTGTGAAACGGACGCGTAAAGTTTTGTTAGGTGGAAAAATATTTGATTAATTTTGAAAGAAAAATAACTAGTTTTTTAAACACTTATATATCGCAGATTTAAGTGTTTAACAAGCTTTGTTATTAAATTTTGTTTTTTAATTAGATAAAGATTTTAATAATTTTAAACTTAGCATACCCCTATTCATAGAAATTTCTACACTTTAACATCCGCATCCTGCCCTTGAAACTAATTTAATAGCGTGTATATTTTTAGGAAATCCACCCATTCATTTTTTTATTGCAAAACGAAACAAATTGCTATAGCTAATAGGATGTTATCTATTAACTGGTAAACTTCTTTTGGTTATGGCGACCACCCACAATTTATCGTGCTTTAATACATACCAACATTATTAACTCACTTGTATTTAATTTTCAAAGAACAAATTTTTAATACCTTATAAAATAAAAAGACAGTCAGTACTGACTGTCTTAATATTTATTCAAATCTTTACCTACCTAACAAAACTTTACGCGTCCCTAACTTTAAAATACCTTGCAAAAAAGATACAGTAGACTTCTTGCAAAATTAATATGATAATTATAATTTTTAAATTTAAAATAAATATAAAAGTGTTATTAAAATAATTTTTAGATTATTTTTACAAATATTTTGTTATTAAAACATAATAAAAATTATTATTTACAATAAAAAAAGACTGAAATTTTAAATTATCAAATATATTTAAACTAATAGTTGTAAATTATAAATTGAAGCTATTAAATTAAATCTTAAAGCAAATCTTTTTCTACGATTTCGATATTTTTCACTAATAATTTTAAATTTTTTAAGTATAGCAAAAACATTTTCAATAACAATTCTCATTTTTGAAATTCGCTCATTATTTTGCTTTTCTTCTTTATTTAAAGGGTTTTTCTTTGATTTTCTTTTAGGAATTAAAACATTATGATTAATTTTTTGTATGCCTTGATAACCTAAATCCACTAAAACAGTTGTTTCTGGTAAAAATTTAATTTTTGAATCTTTTAAAATTTTAAAGTCATGGTTTTTACCATAAGAAAAATCAGAACTAATAATTTTTTTACTATCTTTTTCAATTATAACTTGTGTTTTTATTGTGTGTTTTTTCTTTTTTCCTGAGTAGTGCTGTTTTTGTCTTTTTTTGGGCGTTGGATTTGGCTTTCAGTTATATCAATTATAACAGTCTTATCTTTGAAATAATCTTTTAATAGTGATTTTTGACCAGTAAGTTGTTGAAAATTAGGGTGTTTTATTAAAGTGTCTTCAATTCATTTGATATTTCTATAACAACTACTTTCACTAATATCATAACTTTTTGCAATATGAAAATAAGTTCTATATTCTCTTCAATATTCTAAAGTCATTAAAATACGATTTTCTAATGATAATTTATTGGTTCTTCCGCGACGAAATCTCTTTTTTAATTCTTCTATTTTTAAAATTTCTAGCATTTTATTAAAAGTAGTATGTTTAATACCAGTTAATCTTAAAAAATTTTTATCACTTATTTGATTATTTTTTTTAAATTTCATTTAAATTCCACCTTTTTATTAAAAACAACAATTCAATTATATTTTAAATTAATTTTGCAAGAAGTCTAGTAACATCTTCAATATAAACTTTAGCAATGTCTTGCGAAAATGGTTCTAATTCAATAGTAATATTATTGTAAATAACTTGTAATAATTTTTTGATGCCAAGGGCTGAAAATAATACAACGGCACTTGATAATAAAAAATAATGTCCACTAAGCGCTGTTTATTAATTTTTTGTTCATTTTTATTAATACTAATCTTTTTTGGCAATATATTTCTTAGCAACGGCAAATTATTTTTGACTAAAAAATTAATCTCAATACTTGATTTAGTAACAATATTTGGTTGTGGTTTTATGATATTAATATCAGCATTAATAAAAAAATGCGATAATAAAAATCCCATTAAAATAAGAATACTTATTATTAATAGCAAAAATAATAATTTTAGGTTTCTTCATTTTTTCACCCGTAATTAAATTACTTATAAAATAATGAATTTCCTTTTTTAATTTTGTCGAAAACTCTTGATATTTATTGAATATACTTAATTTTAGGTATATTTTAATATGATAGAGGTGGATAATAATTATGGAAAAAATAATTCAAGAACTAGTAAATACTTTAACAGATGATCAATTTTTAGAATTTTATGAAAAAGTCAAACAACAAGCAGAATTAATAAAAAAACAAAAACGTTTAAATGAAATTGATCAAAAATTTAGAGCGCAAGGTATTAAATGCCCTAAATGTGAATCTTACCATTGCGTTAAAAATGGACATAATTCAGAAGGAAAACAAAAATATTTATGTAAAAATTGCCGTGCAAGTTTTGACGCTTTTCGTAATCATTTTATTTATTGAAGTCATTTAAATTATGAACAATGAAATTTATTGATTCAAATTTCATTGCTGGGGCAATCTAGTAAAACAATTTCTCGTTTTATTAAAACTACATTAAAAACTGCTTGATATAATCGTCAAAAATTAATGAAATCAAAACAATTAGAAAATACCCAATTAAAATTTAAAAAATTATCTGGTAAAATCCAAATCGATGAAACATTTATTAAAGAAATCCATAAAGGAAATTTCAAATATAAAACTGATCCACGAAGAATTCACCTTGACCCATTCGCAACTAATACTAAATGCTGTATTCAAATGGCAATTGATAATAATAACAATATTTATGTTAAATCCACAAACACCAAACGTTTACAAAAACAATGAGTTATTGAAAATATGAACAAAGAATTAATTAACGAAAATTCAATTATTACTTCTGATATGCAAAAATTATATTTTTTAGTAGCAAAACAAACAAATTCTACTTTATGTGTAACTAAAACAACAATTAATCCTGAAGCTAGTTATCGTAACTTAAATAAAATCAGTAAATTACAATCTAGTCTTAAAGAAGCCTTAATTCATTATCATGGTTTAGGTTTTACTAATATTCAAAATTATTTAAATCTCTGAAAATGAAAATACCAACATAAGGGTTTAACTCCAAACCAACAAACAGCGGTATTATATTTTAATGTATAAAAAAGTTAAAGTAAAAATAGTAATTTTACATAAAAGCCTTTTAAAATTATCAAGTTGATGATTTTTTTTATTTTATCAAGAGTTTTCGACAAAATTAAAAATTTCCTTTAAAATATTTATTAATAACTAAGATAAAATGTCTTGTAATTTTTTTTGTAATTGTTTATATAATTCCTCATACTGTTCATATTTATGCTTTTCAGCATTAACTTTTGCAATTGGAGCCTTATTTAAAAACTGTTCATTATTTAATATTGTTTTACTTCGTTCTAACTCACGATGAATATCTTGTAACTGTTTTTGAATAAATAATTGTTGTTCTTTTTTATTAATTGTCATATCTAAAAAAACATCAATTGTTCCATCAATTAAAGGAAGCGCGATTGTTTGTCCTAAATGAGATATTTTCTCATTAATAGTTGTCATTTGACTATTAGTTAACTTTTGCAAAAAACCATTAATTTCCTGAGCATATTTCTGATAATCAAGATTATCAGAATTTAAATTAAAATTCAAAGCAATGTGATGCTTAATATTTCTTGTTGCTCGTAATTCTCTAATAACTGTTGTAATGTTAATAACATTAACTAAATAATTTACGGGAGCAATATTTTCTAAAACTATCGGATATTTTTCTTCCATAATTGATTTGCCGTTATTAAACATCTTTTGATAAATCTCTTCAGTTACAAAAGGAATTAAAGGATGCAATAAAATAACAATTTGCTTTAAAAGATAAAATAATACTTGAATTGACCCCACTTTAGTTTTAGGATTTTGTAAATTACTTTTTGATAACTCAATATATCAAGAGCAAAAATCATCTCAAACAAAATCAAAAAGATATTTACCACTAACAACAAATTCATATTTCTCCATATTTGCTTGCACCTTTTCAAGAACAAAATTAAAATTATTTAAAATTCAATAATCAACAGCCTCTAATTGTAAATCTAAAATATTATTCACTGGCTTAAAATCATTGGCTAAATTTAAAAGCACATATCTGCTAGCATTTCAAAGTTTATTAATAAAATTTCACGAAGAACGAACTTTAGTAATACTAAATCGTAAATCTTGCCCCGGAGTACTATTAGTTAATAAAAAAAATCGTAAACTATCAGCACCATACTCAGTAATAATATCCATTGGATCAATCCCATTACCTAAAGATTTTGACATTTTTCTTCCTTGTTCATCACGAATTAAACCATGAATTAATACCGTTTTGAAAGGTTTTTTATTAACTAAATATAATGATTCAAAAATCATCCGACTAATTCAAAAGAAAATAATATCATAACCAGTAACTAACAAGGAATTTGGCAAATATTTTTCAAAAAATAATTTATCATTATTTTGTTGAGCAAATATTAAAGGTCACAAAGCACTAGAAAATCAAGTATCTAAAACATCACTATCTTGTACTCATTCTTCTTTATTAGGTGGCGTTATGGCCACAATAATTTCCTTAGTATCTTGATGATATCATACTGGCAATTGATGACCCCATCACAATTGTCGGGAGATACATCAATCCTGAATATTTTCTAACCATTGATCTAAAATATTTGCAAATCTTGATGGATAAAACAAAATCGCATCAGCACTATTTTGTAATTTTAAAGCTCTATTTACTAATGGCTGCATTTTAACAAACCATTGTTCTGATAAATATGGTTCAATAATAGCATCACTGCGTTCTGAATATCCTACTTGATGAACAAAATCAGCAATTTTAACAACTAAATTTTGTTTTTCTAAATCACCTATTAACTGTTGTCGACAAACAAAACGGTCTAATCCCTCATATTGTAAAGCTGTGGCATTCATTATGCCACCAGAATCCATACAAATAATTAAATCCAAATTATGTCTTTTAGCAATTTGATAATCATTAAAATCATGAGCAGGCGTACATTTCATTATTCCTGTTCCAAATTCCATAACAATGTATTCATCAGCAATTATCGGAATTCTTTGTTTATTAACGGGATTAATAACTTCTTTATGAAGATACTTTTGATAACGAACATCATTAGGATGAAAAACTAAAGCCTGATCAGCAAACATCGTTTCTGGTCTTGTTGTGGCAATTGTAATCATTTCATCACTATCTACTAAGGGATAATTAAGATAATACATTTTACCTTGAACTTCTTTATAAGTTACTTCCATATTCGATAACGCTGTTTTTAATTGTGGGTCTCAATTAATAATTTTTTTGCCACGATAAATTAAACCATCATTATATAATTTAACAAATGTTTCATTAACTAATTGATTAACATCACTATCTAAAGTAAACTTCTCATAACGATAATCTAATGCTAATCCTAATTTTGCTCATTGCTCACGAATTACCTTAGCATATTCATCCTTTCACGAATTAACTTTAGTAATAAACTGATCACGAGAAAAATTAGTAATCCGTTTTTTCTCTTCATCTCATATTCTTTCAGTAACTTTTACTTGGGTAGCAATCCCTGCATGATCCATTCCCGGAAATCAAGTAACACCATAACCAGTTAAAATTTTATAACGCGCCATAACATCTTGTAAAGTATTATTCCAAGCATGACCCAAATGTAATTTACCCGTAATATTAGGTGGAGGCAAAATCATACTAAAAACAGGTTTATTATTAATATTATCAGCACTAAATAATCGTTTTTCTAATCAATAATCATACTTACCATTTTCTACTTCAAAATGCTCATATTTTTTACTTAATGATTTCATTAATTCTCTCCTACTTATTTTCAATAATTATATCAAACATTAAGGAATATAAAAAATGATACTTAATTAATCTAATATTTAATCTTTTTTCAACGAAAATACAATAGACTTCTTGCAAAATTAATATGATAATTATAATTTTTAAATTTAAAATAAATATAAAAGTGTTATTAAAATAATTTTTAGATTATTTTTACAAATATTTTGTCATTAAAACATAATAAAAATTATTATTTACAATAAAAAAAGACTGAAATTTTAAATTATCAAATATATTTAAACTAATAGTTGTAAATTATAAATTGAAGCTATTAAATTAAATCTTAAAGCAAATCTTTTTCTACGATTTCGATATTTTTCACTAATAATTTTAAATTTTTTAAGTATAGCAAAAACATTTTCAATAACAATTCTCATTTTTGAAATTCGCTCATTATTTTGCTTTTCTTCTTTATTTAAAGGGTTTTTCTTTGATTTTCTTTTAGGAATTAAAACATTATGATTAATTTTTTGTATGCCTTGATAACCTAAATCCACTAAAACAGTTGTTTCTGGTAAAAATTTAATTTTTGAATCTTTTAAAATTTTAAAGTCATGGTTTTTACCATAAGAAAAATCAGAACTAATAATTTTTTTACTATCTTTTTCAATTATAACTTGTGTTTTTATTGTGTGTTTTTTCTTTTTTCCTGAGTAGTGCTGTTTTTGTCTTTTTTTGGGCGTTGGATTTGGCTTTCAGTTACATCAATTATAACAGTCTTATCTTTGAAATAATCTTTTAATAGTGATTTTTGACCAGTAAGTTGTTGAAAATTAGGGTGTTTTATTAAAGTGTCTTCAATTCATTTGATATTTCTATAACAACTACTTTCACTAATATCATAACTTTTTGCAATATGAAAATAAGTTCTATATTCTCTTCAATATTCTAAAGTCATTAAAATACGATTTTCTAATGATAATTTATTGGTTCTTCCGCGACGAAATCTCTTTTTTAATTTTTCTATTTTTAAAATTTCTAGCATTTTATTAAAAGTAGTATGTTTAATACCAGTTAATCTTAAAAAATTTTTATCACTTATTTGATTATTTTTTTTAAATTTCATTTAAATTCCATCTTTTTATTAAAAACAACAATTCAATTATATTTTAAATTAATTTTGCAAGAAGTCTAATGAATTTACAACAACAGTAAGATCAGAAAATGCCATCGCCGCCGCCGCAAAAATTGCAAACTCAAAATTAGGAATTGATATTCAAAATCAACCAGATAACATTGCTACTGGTAAGGCAATAAGGTTATAACCAAATGCTCACATAAAATTAGTTCAAATAACTCTTCTTGTTTGCTTCGTTAACACAATCGCTTTATAAATATTTAAAACATCAGGTTTAATGATAATAATATCACTAAGATTAACTGCAATTTCCGCGCTCCTGTTCCCATCGCAATTGATAAATCAGCTTGTTGTAAAGCAACACTATCATTAACACCATCACCAACAAATGCCACTTTTTTACCTTGTTTTTGCAATTTCTTAATAATATTAGCTTTATCTAATGGTTGAATATTAGCAAAGTAATGGTCAATACCAATAGCAACTCCTCTAGTAATAACTTCATTATCACCACACTAATCATATAAACCTCAATACCTTCTCGCTTCAACTTAGCAACTGTTTTAATCGCATTTAACTTAATCTGATCCTCTAACACAAATAAAGTTACAATAACTTTATCAATTGCTAACCCCAATATCAATTGATTAATTTCTTTGCTTTTTTCAACAATTCTTTGTAAAGGAACTGCTAAAACAAATTTTTTTTCTAATAATTTAGTAATCGAAGAAATCGTAACTCGCTGTTTATTACATAACCCTTGAATGCCAAAACCAATAGTTTCTTTAAAAAACATCCGTCAAGGATACTTTACTAATATTATATGCTTCTTGGTATGCTTTAAAAGCAGTAGCAATTGGATGCGCTGAAAAATTTTCTAAACTCACAGCAAAAGTAATATGCTTTTCTTCGCCATAAATAGCCTTAATACTTAATTTGCCATCAGTAACAATTCCGGTTTTATCAAAAGCAACAATAATCAATTTGATTAATTTTTTCAAAAGCATGAACTTTATTAAAAATAATTCCTTCCTGTGTTGACTTTGCAATTCCCACAGTTATTGCTAAAGGTGTCGCGCGCTAATCCCAAGGCACAAGGACAAGCAATAATTAGTGTTGAAATTGCAGTTTTAATAGCAATCCCATAAGGGTCAGACATAATAGACTTCTTGCAAAATTAATTTAAAATATAATTGAATTGTTGTTTTTAATAAAAAGGTGGAATTTAAATGAAATTTAAAAAAAATAATCAAATAAGTGATAAAAATTTTTTAAGATTAACTGGTATTAAACATACTACTTTTAATAAAATGCTAGAAATTTTAAAAATAGAAGAATTAAAAAAGAGATTTCGTCGCGGAAGAACCAATAAATTATCATTAGAAAATCGTATTTTAATGACTTTAGAATATTGAAGAGAATATAGAACTTATTTTCATATTGCAAAAAGTTATGATATTAGTGAAAGTAGTTGTTATAGAAATATCAAATGAATTGAAGACACTTTAATAAAACACCCTAATTTTCAACAACTTACTGGTCAAAAATCACTATTAAAAGATTATTTCAAAGATAAGACTGTTATAATTGATGTAACTGAAAGCCAAATCCAACGCCCAAAAAAAGACAAAAACAGCACTACTCAGGAAAAAAGAAAAAACACACAATAAAAACACAAGTTATAATTGAAAAAGATAGTAAAAAAATTATTAGTTCTGATTTTTCTTATGGTAAAAACCATGACTTTAAAATTTTAAAAGATTCAAAAATTAAATTTTTACCAGAAACAACTGTTTTAGTGGATTTAGGTTATCAAGGCATACAAAAAATTAATCATAATGTTTTAATTCCTAAAAGAAAATCAAAGAAAAACCCTTTAAATAAAGAAGAAAAGCAAAATAATGAGCGAATTTCAAAAATGAGAATTGTTATTGAAAATGTTTTTGCTATACTTAAAAAATTTAAAATTATTAGTGAAAAATATCGAAATCGTAGAAAAAGATTTGCTTTAAGATTTAATTTAATAGCTTCAATTTATAATTTACAACTATTAGTTTAAATATATTTGATAATTTAAAATTTCAGTCTTTTTTTATTGTAAATAATAATTTTTATTATGTTTTAATGACAAAATATTTGTAAAAATAATCTAAAAATTATTTTAATAACACTTTTATATTTATTTTAAATTTAAAAATTATAATTATCATATTAATTTTGCAAGAAGTCTATTATATTTTTCTTCTTATGTGTTGTCAGCAAAGAAAATGAGTACATTTTTCTTGTGGCACACAGCAATTTTGATAATCATAAGTTTTTTTAGTTTTTCGCTTACAATAATTTTCTATTCTTTTAAACTCACATTGTAATGATTTTTCTTTTAATTGACAATTAATTGCTTTTAACGCTGTAATTATTTCTTTATAAGAATATTTTTGGCGTAACGCTTTAAGTCAATAAAAATGTTTGTTTTCCATTAATTAATCTTCCTCAATTATTTCTTTATAAATAATTCATTTCCGCGGACGAATGGCTTTTTTCTTGTAATAAATTACAGTTTCTAATGAGTGTACTTTTCTTTTAAAATTAGAATTATTACGCGAAAGTCCATAATAGCGTTCTACAATTTTGGCAACACTATCATAAACACCGACTAACTCATTGGTTTCGCAAGAATATATAACATAACAATATTTTTTAGCCATTTAGTACTGTTCAAGATTTAATAACTAATTTAAATCAGTTTCTTTTAGTCATTCGGGAATAATATAATTAAAATTAATATTTTTATCAGCTTCAGATTTTTTAATATTTTCTAAAAATTTTTGTCGATTTTTAATTTTAACTTCTTCATACAAATTAATAATTTCTTGCCCCTTAATGGTTGTAATTTTTTGTGCACCGTTGGCATCATACTTAATAACTTCATAATCATTTTCTGTAAAAATACCGATCACCATCTGATTTGCATATTTAATTGATGAGTATACTAGTTTTCTAGGAACTCAAGAACCACCACCGCTATTGGGAATTGATAGTAAAATCGCATTTGTTGTTTCAGCAACAATATATTTTTTATTCAAAAATAAATTTTTTAAGTTAGTCATTATTTATTAACTCCTCATATCAATAATTTTTTAGTTTTTGTAAAAAGATAATATATATCCTTCCTTATATGCAATTTCCTAGTTAGCTAACATAGTTAACCATCTAAGAAATCTATGTTATCTCTCTTATGTTATTAACTAAGTTATGTTAGCTAACTAGGTACGAGAAATGCTCGAAATTACCAAAAAGCATTTTTTGGCACACCTAAAAAGTGTTCTCATATTTACAACACAACTTTTTAAATAGAATTTAGTTTTTGTTCGAACAAGTTAATAAATTAATAAAGTTAGTTTAATTTTATTAATTAAAATACCTACCTCCTTTAAAAAATTATTGTTAAGAGGAACATTCTTACTGGTCTAAAATGTCTGTGTTACCTTACATGATTTTGAGATTGGGGCTTCAATTATAGCTTTTGTTTTAGTGGGCGATGCAATATCGCAAATAGTTCGTAATCGTGCGATTGATGGGTTACAAGATTTAATGTCGTTGCAAGTAAAAGAGGCGACTATTTTTAAAGAAAATAATAAATATGTAACAATTGCTGCTATTGATATTAAAATTGATGATCAGTTATTAGTTAAAAAGGGTGATAAAATTCCTACTGATGGTGTTTTAATGGGGGAATTAGCATATATTAATGATTCATTAATTACAAGTGAAAGTCAAATTGTAAAAAAATTGACTGGTGAATTATTAATTGGTGGTTCTGCTAATGCTGGTGAAGCTTTTATAATGCGAGCAACAAAAATTGGTAATGAAACGATATTAGCAAATATTATTAATAGAGTAGAACAATTGCAACAGCAAAAAACCAATTTACAAAAGATTGCTGATAGGATTGCGGCGATTTTTGTTCCCTTTGTTTTAGGGTTAGCATTATTAGTTTTTTTAGTTTATGCTTTTATTTTACCGTTATTTAACTTATCATTTATTAGACTTCTTGCAAAATTAATATGATAATTATAATTTTTAAATTTAAAATAAATATAAAAGTGTTATTAAAATAATTTTTAGATTATTTTTACAAATATTTTGTCATTAAAACATAATAAAAATTATTATTTACAATAAAAAAAGACTGAAATTTTAAATTATCAAATATATTTAAACTAATAGTTGTAAATTATAAATTGAAGCTATTAAATTAAATCTTAAAGCAAATCTTTTTCTACGATTTCGATATTTTTCACTAATAATTTTAAATTTTTTAAGTATAGCAAAAACATTTTCAATAACAATTCTCATTTTTGAAATTCGCTCATTATTTTGCTTTTCTTCTTTATTTAAAGGGTTTTTCTTTGATTTTCTTTTAGGAATTAAAACATTATGATTAATTTTTTGTATGCCTTGATAACCTAAATCCACTAAAACAGTTGTTTCTGGTAAAAATTTAATTTTTGAATCTTTTAAAATTTTAAAGTCATGGTTTTTACCATAAGAAAAATCAGAACTAATAATTTTTTTACTATCTTTTTCAATTATAACTTGTGTTTTTATTGTGTGTTTTTTCTTTTTTCCTGAGTAGTGCTGTTTTTGTCTTTTTTTGGGCGTTGGATTTGGCTTTCAGTTACATCAATTATAACAGTCTTATCTTTGAAATAATCTTTTAATAGTGATTTTTGACCAGTAAGTTGTTGAAAATTAGGGTGTTTTATTAAAGTGTCTTCAATTCATTTGATATTTCTATAACAACTACTTTCACTAATATCATAACTTTTTGCAATATGAAAATAAGTTCTATATTCTCTTCAATATTCTAAAGTCATTAAAATACGATTTTCTAATGATAATTTATTGGTTCTTCCGCGACGAAATCTCTTTTTTAATTCTTCTATTTTTAAAATTTCTAGCATTTTATTAAAAGTAGTATGTTTAATACCAGTTAATCTTAAAAAATTTTTATCACTTATTTGATTATTTTTTTTTAAATTTCATTTAAATTCCACCTTTTTATTAAAAACAACAATTCAATTATATTTTAAATTAATTTTGCAAGAAGTCTAATGTAGTAGTTAAAAAACGCGAAATTGAAAAATCAATTTTGCGAATGTATGGTTTTGCTCCTTTTGGTCATGAAGATTATTATAAATCGTATGTGTCCGACACTATGGCTAATGCATTAACTCCTAAGAAGTTGGAAATTAATATTAGTCAACAAGATTTATCACCAAAAATAATGGCATGACTTTATAAAAATGATTTTCAAAGTAAAAACTGGATTAATGAGAAACGAGCTAGCGATATTGGTGTTTCGGCATTTCTAATTTTTTTAAATCAAGGAATTATGAACTTTCAACCCATACGAGTAGCAGAACGAGAATATGATGTTTTGGGAAATTTAATTCAATGTACAATTTTTTACGACGACTATAAGAAAAATAATCTTAATTTACGCATGTACGAAACTTACCAATTAGAAAACAGCAAAGTAAAAATTACGCGTGAAATTTATGAACTAAGCACCAAAAAAATTGTTGACAATAATGGCACTTCAAAATTGGAGCAAACAATAATAAAAGTTAATGATTTTGAAAAACAACGCAATAATGAAAAATTAAATATTAACCAAGTTTTAGAAATTAATTACATACCAATTGCAATTTTTTCTAATTTACCAAGTGAGCGTGCTGACATCGCTGGTGTTGAAGATAAATTGAAAGCTTTAGATATTTTTTATGAACAAAGCATTCTAGATGCGATTTTAAACGCCACAAGATTTCTTATTAATACAAATTCACTTGTTGGTAATGTTCAAAAAAATGTAAATAAGATTATTGATGATTTTATTAAAAATCATGTTTTAGTCATGAATTATGATCAAGCACAAAATCCAATACCCTTTTCTACTATTAATGGTCAATTTAGAGGAAAAGAATTAACTTATTTATATGATTGAAATGTGACCGAGATTAATAAACGGATTGGAATGCATGTACCTGCAATTCATAAAGGGGCTCAACAAACTCGTCAAGAAAGTTCTGCGGTTAATATTCAAACTAACAATATGCTCGAGCAAAAATTATTATTACGAGAAGAAGCCCATACAAACTTTATTTACTTACTACTTAAATTTGACCGCGACTTGAATGGTAACAGTTTTATTTCAAAAGAACTTGAAAAAATGACAATCAAAGTTAATTTGAATGTAACGACCACAATCGGTAAAGAAATTAATAATATTGATATGAAAGGACAAGAAAATGGCGGATTGGAAGACTAAACCAAGTCAAGAAAATGAAACAAAGTATCGTGATTATGCAATTGATAATACTCCACTGGACTTTGCAAATTACACCGAACAATCAGACCCTGACTTGCATACAATTTATAACGAAACAAGAAAACGCGAATTATATATTTACCCTTTAAACAACCTGATTAAAAACACAAATAAACCTAATTTATACTTCTTTTCTCCCAATGTTGTTAAAATTGGCTTTATTGACCCTTTAGAAGTTAAAAAAACGATTGCTTATGAAGTTAGTGACTTTAATTTAGAATTAGATGCTCGCAATGCTACTAATATTCAAGATAATAGTGTTGAATATACTATGGTTGATGCTAAGACTATAATTTTTCAAGATGAAAGTTTATATGGCAAATTTAATCTTCATGTCGTTTCTATTGGTGAACCGGCAAACGAAAATAATTTGGATGAATTGTATATTATAAATTCTTACACCGAACGCTATGCCCCAAAATCAATTAAGGTAACCAAGGAAAACAGTTTTAGTACGGGTGCAAGATTTTAAAGTTCGTGGTTCTAATCCCATTATTGTTCGTATTCAAAAACAATTGCCCGAAGATACAAAGGTTAAAGCAATTACTATTAAATTTCCACGGCAAGCTTTATTTGGAAATATTAAATTAATTGGGAAAGTAAACGGCGTGGAGGGTTATCCGCGATTATTTATAGAAAATGACAAGGTTATGTTACCAATGCTATCAATGCCGATTGAAACTGAACCAAAAGTTAGAATTTTGCAACAATGAATGTCTAGCCAAGTTTTAGCATGAGAAAAAGCAAAGCAATTTTTTAATGAAGGAAGTGTTTTGGATTTAATCGAGGTTGGCGGCGGAACAGAAACTAGAAAAGAAGTTTTTAAAAATGCTCGTGTTACAACGGCTTCAGTTAACTACAGTGTTACAGAAAGACCAATTTTAACAATCCCTGGGGACCCACCTAGTGTGTGGCCTGATCCTGATGGTAATAAAATTATGGTAAAAGATAATAATTATTCATGGTTTGACGCTAATCCTCACGAGCTTCCATCAATTCCTTGAGCTAGATGAATTATTTGGGGGACAACAACAACAGAGTTTGGTGATGTAGAACTAGAAATTAAAAATACTAATAAAATTGATAGTCTCCAAAAAGTTTTATTAAATATGTTAACTTATACATATAATTATCGCACAAACTTCAAACATGCGACTTATGATGATAAAAATGAACCTGTTAACGATGCTGCAATTTTAAAAGCACAAATATTTGCCGGTCAAAAACCAGAAATTGTCATTACTAATTTATTTGAAGATTGAAAGTTTGAAAATCCGAAATTAGTAAATCATCCATCGGTACAAGTATTCAAACAAAGCGTAATAATGCTGTCTGATTATATTTTTTCTGAGCTATCAATAAATATGGGACTTAATGATGATTACAAATTATTATTGCCTTACTATTTCGTTCTTATTTCGGTACCAATTTTAGAAGATGGTGTTTATAAATTTAAAGATGTCAAAGTCATTTTACAGTCAAGATATTTTAAATTTGAAGATAATCAAATTAAGTTAATTCACAATGATATTTCACAAAATGAATTATTTAAGTTAAATGATAATCAATATAATTGACTACCGCTAATTAGTCGATTGGAGCCTAACGATATTCCTAGTTTGTTACCAAAAGATATTAAGTTGTCAGATGGTAATTATGGTAAAAATTTTGTTAATTGTGCTATTAAAAAAAGTAATGTAAATACAATTATGAATTTATATGGGAAAGGACAAGAAGAATTATTAAGCAATTTGCTATGATACAAAGAAATTAATATTCTAGATAGTATTACAGAGTGTAAATTTATCTTAGAAGATGAGTTAGAAAAATTTAAACGCTTAGAAATTTCAGCAATATTTGGAAAAGGAAGTTATAACTTAAAATTAGAAACTACAGAAGAAAATATTTTTGTAGAAAATATTGATTTGTTTAATTCTGAACTAAGTTCTTATATTTTTTTTGGGCCTGTCCAAAATTCTGTGTCTCGATAATTCATTCTGAATTATACTTAAAAGAAGGAGAACAGAAAATGACAAAAAAAATAAAAAAAGAACCTGACGCAATTGATAAAGTTGTTGATTATTTTTTAGAAAATATTGATAATCCACAAGATTTATTTAAAGGCAATACTATTTTTCAGGAATTTACCAAAAAATTAACTGAACGAATGTTAAATACGGAAATTAAAGATTATCTTGAAACTGATGAGAATCATAATAAAAGAAATGGCAACACACAAAAAACCATTATTACTAAAAATGGTTCAATCGCAATTGATGTACCAAGAGATCGAAATAGTACTTTTGAACCAGTAATTATTCCGAAAAGACAAAGAAGATTTGATAACTTTGATCAAAAAGTAATTTCTTTATATGCAAGAGGAATGACAATTTCTGATATCAAAGCACAATTGCAAGAATTCTATCACGGAGCAGAAATTTCAGAAAGTTTAATTAGTCAAATAACTGATGATGTTATTGAAGAAGTTAAAATGTGACAAACTAAACCTTTAGAGAAGATTTATCCGATTGTTTATTTTGATTGTATTGTTGTTAAAGTAAAGCAAGATAAACGAATAATAAATAAAGCAGTTTATCTTGCCTTAGGAATTAATTTAGATGGTTTAAAAGATATTTTAGGAATGTGAATTAGCGAGAATGAGGGCGCCAAATTTTGACTTAATAATCTTACGGAAATGAAAAATCGTGGCTTACAAGATATTCTTGTTGCTTGTAGCGATAATTTAACTGGAATGTCTGATGCAATAGAAGCTGTGTTCCCAAAAACACAGCACCAATTATGCATTGTTCATCAAATTCGTAATAGTTTAAAATTTGTCCCTTACAAAGATCGCAAACTTGTAGCTAATGATTTAAAATCAATTTATACAGCAATTAATGAAGAAATAGCGCTAGTTGCTTTAGATCATTTTTCTGAAAAATGAAATAAAAAGTATCCACAAATTACTAAATCATGAAAAAATAACTGAAATAATTTAATAATTTTTCTTGAATATCCTCAAGAATTTAGAAGGATTATTTACACAACTAATGCGATTGAATCTGTTAATAGTCAACTAAGAAAAGTCATTAAGAATAAAAAGATTTTTCCTAATGACGCATCAGTTTTTAAAATATTTTATTTAGCATTTCAAAATATGGTTAAGAAATGAACGATGCCAATTCAAAATTGGGGTAGTGCAATTTCACATTTAATGATAAAATTTGAGGACAGAGTGAATTTAAGTTAATTACTTAAAGACACAGTTAATTGTACAGTCCCATTTTTTTAGAAATTTAAAAGGAAGTTCTTTTCTTTTACTTATTATTTTTTATTTTTAATGTTGCGGTCATAAAACTTGTATATGATTACAATAATCATTGTAATTGCAAATGAAATTATCAAAATTATTGTAATTCCTGCTAGTATTCAACCCATTGATTTTTCAATGCTTTTAGTATCTTTGAAACATGAAGTTATCTTGCATATTGCAACACTTGATAATATTAATGTTATTAATAAAGTTAAAGTTGTTAACACAATACCAAATATAATTCATTTTTTTTTGTTTTGACATTTAATAGTTCCTCCAAAAATAAATTTAATTAATTGTGATTAAAAAGAGACCTAATTTTAAATTAGGTCTCTTTTTAAAATAATTTTAGACTTTAATGTCGGCTGGTCGGGTTGCTTCCACAAACGAAGCGTCAATATACTAGAATTTTATTAAGTTTACAAAAAATCTCGGCACCGCTTTTCAACCTGTTAGGGGTCCGCGTTTAGTAGGACCTTGGGGACCCTGACTTTATTGAAAGAACTTCCGTAATTTTTTTAATTTAATAAACAACTAGATTATACACGCAGATTTTGTGAAAGTCAACCCTCCCAGAGTCTTACTTTTTAAAAAATAGTGTATAATTAAGTTATAATAATTGTGAATTAAGTTTAAGGAGGGAAATTAAAATGAAAAGAAAAACAATTAGTTACAGTGATGAAATGATTAAAAGTGGTGTAGAGTTAAATAAGAAAGATAAGTTTATGAAAGCAATTTCTAAATTATTGGTTAAAGATTAAAATAATTAAATATGTTTACGCGGGGTTGGATTTTTAATTTGGTTTTACCAATGGATAGTAAAAATAATAAATAAAAAGCATCCTTATAAAATATGTTATATTTATAGATAACTGATTTGCCCCCCAGAGTTTTTTTAAAAAATAGTAGACTTCTTGCAAAATTAATTTAAAATATAATTGAATTGTTGTTTTTAATAAAAAGGTGGAATTTAAATGAAATTTAAAAAAAATAATCAAATAAGTGATAAAAATTTTTTAAGATTAACTGGTATTAAACATACTACTTTTAATAAAATGCTAGAAATTTTAAAAATAGAAGAATTAAAAAAGAGATTTCGTCGCGGAAGAACCAATAAATTATCATTAGAAAATCGTATTTTAATGACTTTAGAATATTGAAGAGAATATAGAACTTATTTTCATATTGCAAAAAGTTATGATATTAGTGAAAGTAGTTGTTATAGAAATATCAAATGAATTGAAGACACTTTAATAAAACACCCTAATTTTCAACAACTTACTGGTCAAAAATCACTATTAAAAGATTATTTCAAAGATAAGACTGTTATAATTGATGTAACTGAAAGCCAAATCCAACGCCCAAAAAAAGACAAAAACAGCACTACTCAGGAAAAAAGAAAAAACACACAATAAAAACACAAGTTATAATTGAAAAAGATAGTAAAAAAATTATTAGTTCTGATTTTTCTTATGGTAAAAACCATGACTTTAAAATTTTAAAAGATTCAAAAATTAAATTTTTACCAGAAACAACTGTTTTAGTGGATTTAGGTTATCAAGGCATACAAAAAATTAATCATAATGTTTTAATTCCTAAAAGAAAATCAAAGAAAAACCCTTTAAATAAAGAAGAAAAGCAAAATAATGAGCGAATTTCAAAAATGAGAATTGTTATTGAAAATGTTTTTGCTATACTTAAAAAATTTAAAATTATTAGTGAAAAATATCGAAATCGTAGAAAAAGATTTGCTTTAAGATTTAATTTAATAGCTTCAATTTATAATTTACAACTATTAGTTTAAATATATTTGATAATTTAAAATTTCAGTCTTTTTTTATTGTAAATAATAATTTTTATTATGTTTTAATGACAAAATATTTGTAAAAATAATCTAAAAATTATTTTAATAACACTTTTATATTTATTTTAAATTTAAAAATTATAATTATCATATTAATTTTGCAAGAAGTCTAGTGTATAATTAAGTTAATAATGATAGGAAATGATGTCTTAATTGTGAAAAATAATAATGTTATGGATATGGCAAAATATTTAATTCGTAAAAATCCAGCTTTGTTTAACTCAAAACAACTTTTTAAAAAAATTGGCTTTGAAATGTATAAAGGAGAATTTATGCTTCATAAATTGCTTCATTTAGCACAAGTTTTTCATTTATTAATTAAGAATAAACCTTTATTTAGTGTAAATGAAGAAGTAGCTTATAACAATGGACCTGTTATTATAAGTATTCACAAACAACATAATAGACCTTTAATTTTTAATACAAAAAGTGAAATTAATTTAAGTAAAGAAATTAAAAGTTTTATTGATAATATTTATTTATTTTTTGAAGACGCAAACCCTGATGAACTATTTGAAATAACACATTATGATCAATGCTGAAAGGAAGCATTTCAAAAAAGTGAAAAAAATATTAACGACGATAAAATGGATGTTAGAAATTATATTGATTTTTATAAAAAAGAATATAAGATTGCAATAGATCATTTTTCTGAGTTGTATTTGTAGATTTATATTTAGAAAGATTAAAATAATTAATATGTTTAAGTTGGGTTCAATTTTTAATTTGGTTTTACCAATGGATAGTAAAGATAATAATTTGAAATATGGTATTATATACATGGAAGACCTAGGACAAGTTGATTACATGAAAGAATCTAACTGCGGTGTAAACTCAGAACCTCTTGGGCTAAAAAGGCTATCGTTAACGATAGCCTTTTTGTTTGCCTCTTATATAAACTCTATTTGGATATAATGCATAAAAGTCTGCATCATAAGGATCGAGATACATTTTTGGGTCAGGAACATTAGTGCGTTTTTCATCATATCGTAATTCTTCGTAGCATTTGGCAGTAAAAGGATTATTCTGTAAATTTATATGACAATTACCAAATCCAAACAAATTACGCATTCAAATAACGCGATCTGTTAAACCGGCTTCTTTGGTTAATGGTGTTGTGTGCTTAATGGCTGTGCTGGTACGAATGTTAAAACTATAATCTTCAATTAGTTTTGTTTTAATTCATTCCATAGCGGTTTTTGCTTTATCATCATAATTAAAAATAACATCAGCAAAATTATAAAAATTTGCTCTTAAAGTCATGATTTCTTCTATAAGATGACTAATTTTTTCATTTTCAGAAAAATTATCTTCGGGAGTTATAACAATCTCACATATTAAATATGGATCGTAAAGTTCAGTTTTTTTATATTCTTGAAATCCCCAAAATTTTAGCACAGTATGATCGATTGGCCCAGTTGCTCAATCAATCCCGATACTATAAAAATCAAATTTATACATATCAATAGTGGCAACATAAAAATCTTTTAAATCGTATTTTTGCGTATATTTTAAATGTTTTCGAAACGGAAAGATAGTACTATCACTGTCTGAGTACTCAAAACCATATTTTACAATAGCATATTCATCGGGGTTATCTTTTTTAAGTTGGTTTACTTTTTTTCTTGAAATTTCTGGCAATTTATTTCAAGTAGAGTCTAATGTTAGTCTTAAAACAAAAATTCCTAAACCTTCAAATTCTTTTTCATTTTCGTATCAAACTTTACCAGTTTCTTTTAATAAATTCATTATCTTGTCGTTTAATGGTAAAAATGGCGTACAGTATTTTTTATAAAATGGGTGATATTTATCATAGGGGTTGCAAGTGAACGCGACAAAAAACTTTTTCATAAGTAACGAGTTTCTTGTTGTCCTGTCATTTTATCAACAAAGGTTCAAGAAAGTTCTTTTATGGATTTGTCAGAAACTTTAATCCGATTGCTACGAAACATTGACATTTGTAAACGCTCATATCTATAAATTAATTGTTTATCACTCAAAGTTTCTTTTTCTTCTGCCATAATTATTTCGTCAGTTCGTGAACACAAAAAACTAGAACCTTTTACAGCTGTTCCAAAAATTCTATTACCGTTGGCATAACCAATAAAAGTTATTCGTTGATTGGAAGGAAAAATTATTTCTCCGCCCTCTTTATTCAATTTTCAAACTATTCCGGTCACCTTAGAGTGCTCAGGTCCAATTTGAACGCCATACTTTTCTTCTAAATATTGACATAAATTATGTAAATCAGCAATTGTTGTTTCAGGATGTGTATTTTCATAGCGTCGTACTTCTTGAGCGGATGTATCTGTAAAGTTACAACAAATTCATAAATCTCAAGCTAAACAGTTTCAAGTTTTAAAGGTCATTCTAGCAGTAGGTACAAATCTATAAAAACACCTCGTTGTAAAATATTCTGCCCAATCATCGCCAACTAGTTCCTTAAAGATTTCTCAAGTAAAACCAAAGTTATTGTCACTAAAATTTAAGTCATATTTTTTATTTAATTGTGAGTAATTAGTTATTTTTTTCATTATACTAATATTATCTATGAATATTAACTGTTTTATGTGTTTGATATAGAAAAAATAAAAAAGGAAATAGAAAATGAAGTATATTGTACCTAAAAATGATTTAGCAGATTTAAAAGCTAAATTACAATCTTGAATGACTACGATTTATCATGAAAAATATTATCATAAAGTAAAAAAATGTTTTAATTTTGTCGAAAACTCTTGATAAAATAAAAAAAATCATCAACTTGATAATTTTAAAAGGCTTTTATGTAAAATTACTATTTTTACTTTAACTTTTTTATACATTAAAATATAATACCGCTGTTTGTTGGTTTGGAGTTAAACCCTTATGTTGGTATTTTCATTTTCAGAGATTTAAATAATTTTGAATATTAGTAAAACCTAAACCATGATAATGAATTAAGGCTTCTTTAAGACTAGATTGTAATTTACTGATTTTATTTAAGTTACGATAACTAGCTTCAGGATTAATTGTTGTTTTAGTTACACATAAAGTAGAATTTGTTTGTTTTGCTACTAAAAAATATAATTTTTGCATATCAGAAGTAATAATTGAATTTTCGTTAATTAATTCTTTGTTCATATTTTCAATAACTCATTGTTTTTGTAAACGTTTGGTGTTTGTGGATTTAACATAAATATTGTTATTATTATCAATTGCCATTTGAATACAGCATTTAGTATTAGTTGCGAATGGGTCAAGGTGAATTCTTCGTGGATCAGTTTTATATTTGAAATTTCCTTTATGGATTTCTTTAATGAATGTTTCATCGATTTGGATTTTACCAGATAATTTTTTAAATTTTAATTGGGTATTTTCTAATTGTTTTGATTTCATTAATTTTTGACGATTATATCAAGCAGTTTTTAATGTAGTTTTAATAAAACGAGAAATTGTTTTACTAGATTGTCCCAGCAATGAAATTTGAATCAATAAATTTCATTGTTCATAATTTAAATGACTTCAATAAATAAAATGATTACGAAAAGCGTCAAAACTTGCACGACAATTTTTACATAAATATTTTTGTTTTCCTTCTGAATTATGTCCATTTTTAACGCAATGGTAAGATTCACATTTAGGGCATTTAATACCGTGCGCTCTAAATTTTTGATCAATTTCATTTAAACGTTTTTGTTTTTTTATTAATTCTGCTTGTTGTTTGATTTTTTCATAAAATTCTAAAAATTGATCATCTGTTAAAGTATTTACTAGTTCTTGAATTATTTTTTCCATAATTATTATCCACCTCTATCATATTAAAATATACCTAAAATTAAGTATATTCAATAAATATCAAGAGTTTTCGACAAAATTAAAATAAAAAATTATTAATTATTATTAAATTTTAACTAATATTTTTACTTACTTAAATCTATTATATTTATTTGTTACAGCATTACCTTTATAATTAATTCAACTATCATCATTTTTATTATTATCCACCTCTATCATATTAAAATATACCTAAAATTAAGTATATCCAATAAATATCAAGAGTTTTCGACAAAATTAAAAAAAAAAATGAGTAAGTAAATATCTCAATTTATGTACCAACTTATATATGAATAATACAGATAACATATCTGTAAATAAATTGATTAAAAAATATTTTCGTGGTAGTAAAATGACATTTTATATTTGAGCTAAAAAAATTATTAATGGTTATTATCAAGACAACTTTTATGAATTGCAATTCAAATCAACAACACCAAAAAATATTAAATATCAATTTTCATTAGAAACCAGAAAACAAATTTGTGATTATTACTTTGATTACAAATTTGTAGGTGCGGGCGGTGTATTATCGCTTTATCATAATATTCATCAAAAAAATGTGCATGATATCGATACAAATAATGTCCCCAAATCAATTAATACTTTTTATCGTTGAATTAAACAAGACAAACGCTATGGAGAAATAAAAACGCAAATGAAAAAAGCAAAACGCCATTTTAAGCGTTATGAAGTTTCAGATATTGGACTACTGCAAATGGATGCTAAAGTGTTTACTGATAAAAATTTTCCTATTGCTAAGCATAGATTATATGTTTATGATTTCATTGACGAAATAACAAGAATTGCTTTTGGATATGTGTATGATAGTTTAGGAACCAATAATGCCATTAATGCCATGCAAAGAGCAATGAAAGATTTTAGTGAACTTGGCATAACCATTAAACGCCTTCGTACTGACAATGCTCCTGAATTTACTACTACTAACTGAAGTAATAAAAAATCGTGCAAAGTAAAAGAAAGGCCTTTTACAACCTTTCTTTCAAAAAATGGAATTATCCATGAAATCACACCAATCGGTTCTCCTCAGAGCAACGGAAAAATTGAACGGTTTCACCGTAATTATACTAGTTTATTTTGATTTAAAAAATGTGGTTTTAAAACAAAATTTGATGTTAAACAATTACAAATTCATTTGAATGAGTGGTACGCATTTTATAATTTCAAGCGAAAACATAAAAGTTTGAATTACAAAACTCCATTTGAAACTTTAAATAAATTTATTATTGCAAAATAATTATTTAAAAAATAATAGAAACTCGTGAAAAATGTTTTAATTTGGTTAATTTTGAATTAAATATTTTTTATTGTGGATAAAATTAATTTTTTAATTTTAATAATACAAAATATGGTATGATGAAATCAATTAAGAGAAGCATAGTCTAATAACTGTGTGTGATTTACACAATCTCAAAATACATATGTTGAAATTTATTATCAATCATCGTATAATTCATTAATTGTTGATGACTAATTCCTTGAAATAAACCAATAATATGTTGCTTACCATATGGTGAATATTGTAACATCAAAACAATTAAATAAATACTATAAATAAATGCCACCAAAGACGACAAAATGATTAATGAATACATGCCGACTCGTCGTTGTTGAAACAATTCTTGATATCAGGCTTTATAAAAATTAAATCCTAAAATAAACTGGACAATACTCGCAAGCATTAATTGAATAATTGGATTCCCAAAATATACTGCCAATGGATTTACTTTACCCATTGATATTCACATCGGAATAACTAATAAAATAGCAAAAACTGAGCGTAAAATTTCTTTGATTTCAAATCAACGATGTTGTTTATCAGTATGTGTTAAATGCTTCTGATGACAAAAATTACTAGGGACTGTACAATTAACTGTGTCTCTAAGTAATTAACTTAAATTCACTCTGTCCTCAAATTTTATCATTAAATGTGAAATTGCACTACCCCAATTTTGAATTGGCATCGTTCATTTCTTAACCATATTTTGAAATGCTAAATAAAATATTTTAAAAACTGATGCGTCATTAGGAAAAATCTTTTTATTCTTAATGACTTTTCTTAATTGACTATTAACAGATTCAATCGCATTAGTTGTGTAAATAATTCTTCTAAATTCCTGAGGATATTCAAGAAAAATTATTAAATTATTTCAGTTATTTTTTCATGATTTAGTAATTTGTGGATACTTTTTATTTCATTTTTCTGAAAAATGATCTAAAGCAATTAACGCTATTTCTTCATTAATTGCTGTATAAATTGATTTTAAATCATTAGCTACAAGTTTGCGATCTTTGTAAGGAACAAATTTTAAACTATTGCGAATTTGATGAACAATGCATAATTGATGCTGTGTTTTTGGGAAAACAGCTTCTATTGCATCAGACATCCCAGTTAAATTATCACTACAAGCAACAAGAATATCTTGTAACCCACGATTTTTCATTTCCGTAAGATTATTAAGTCAAAATTTGGCTCCCTCATTCTCACTAATTCACATTCCTAAAATATCTTTTAAACCATCTAAATTAATTCCTAAGGCAAGATAAACTGCTTTATTTATTATTCGTTTATCTTGCTTTACTTTAACAACAATACAATCAAAATAAACAATCGGATAAATCTTCTCTAAAGGTTTAGTTTGTCACATTTTAACTTCTTCAATAACATCATCAGTTATTTGACTAATTAAACTTTCTGAAATTTCTGCTCCGTGATAGAATTCTTGCAATTGTGCTTTGATATCAGAAATTGTCATTCCTCTTGCATATAAAGAAATTACTTTTTGATCAAAGTTATCAAATCTTCTTTGTCTTTTTGGAATAATTACTGGTTCAAAAGTACTATTTCGATCTCTTGGTACATCAATTGCGATTGAACCATTTTTAGTAATAATGGTTTTTTGTGTGTTGCCATTTCTTTTATTATGATTCTCATCAGTTTCAAGATAATCTTTAATTTCCGTATTTAACATTCGTTCAGTTAATTTTTTGGTAAATTCCTGAAAAATAGTATTGCCTTTAAATAAATCTTGTGGATTATCAATATTTTCTAAAAAATAATCAACAACTTTATCAATTGCGTCAGGTTCTTTTTTTATTTTTTTTTGTCATTTTCTGTTCTCCTTCTTTTAAGTATAATTCAGAATGAATTATCGAGACACAGAATTTTGGACAGGCTCAATTACTACCTATTTGATTTGATCTTTCTTAATTTCATTATGACTCTACCTCTAAACTTAGTTTTTAAATATATTCAGTAATTTTTTCAAGAACAGCATCATAACCCATTTTACTAATACTTGATGTTTTAATCATATCAATATGATTAATAATCAGCAATGTTTCTTTAATTATTTTTTCTTGCTTACTAATATCATTTTTCTTTAGTTTATCTAACTTGGTAGTAACAATGAGAATATTAATATTTCGTTCTCGTAAAAAATTAAACATTACTAAATCATCAGCATTAGGAATTCGTCTTAAATCTAATAATAAGATTGCTAACTTTAAATTTTTTCGCTCTAATAAATAAGTATCCATCATTTTAACAAATTGTTTTTTAATATTCTTACTTATTTTTGCAAAACCATAACCGGGGCAATCAACAAAACGAAATTCATTATCATTAATAGCAAAAAAATTAAGCATTTGTGTTTTACCAGGCGAACTAGACACCTTTGCTAATTGTTTATTATTACATAAAGAATTAATAAATGTTGATTTTCCAACATTACTTCGTCCTAATAACAATACTTCACTAATCTCATCATCAATTCATTGTTCCTTATTAATAGCACCTTTAAGAAACAAACTCTTAGTAATTTTCATTGTTTTCACCACTTTTATTTTCTAAAACTAAAAAAGAAATAATTTTTAATTTTATTAAAATTTCACCTTGTGTTTAAAATTTTATCGTATAGAATAAAAATATGCAACTATTTAGTTTATACGGGGCGCGTTTAGTTTTCTTAGGTATTTTTTAAAAAAGAAAAAATAATCATTTACTATAAATTATTTCAATATTCAAATTAAGTATATATTTTTTATGTATGATTTTTGTTGTAAAAAATTTTTAATTTTGTCGAAAACTCTTGATAAAATAAAAAAAATCATCAACTTGATAATTTTAAAAGGCTTTTATGTAAAATTACTATTTTTACTTTAACTTTTTTATACATTAAAATGTAATACCGCTGTTTGTTGGTTTGGAGTTAAACCCTTATGTTGGTATTTTCATTTTCAGAGATTTAAATAATTTTGAATATTAGTAAAACCTAAACCATGATAATGAATTAAGGGTTCTTTAAGACTAGATTGTAATTTACTGATTTTATTTAAGTTACGATAACTAGCTTCAGGATTAGTTGTTGTTTTAGTTACACATAAAGTAGAATTTGTTTGTTTTGCTACTAAAAAATATAATTTTTGCATATCAGAAGTAATAATTGAATTTTCGTTAATTAATTCTTTGTTCATATTTTCAATAACTCATTGTTTTTGTAAACGTTTGGTGTTTGTGGATTTAACATAAATATTGTTATTGTTATCAATTGCCATTTGAATACAGCATTTAGTATTAGTTGCGAATGGGTCAAGGTGAATTCTTCGTGGATCAGTTTTATATTTGAAATTTCCTTTATGGATTTCTTTAATGAATGTTTCATCGATTTGGATTTTACCAGATAATTTTTTAAATTTTAATTGGGTATTTTCTAATTGTTTTGATTTCATTAATTTTTGACGATTATATCAAGCAGTTTTTAATGTAGTTTTAATAAAACGAGAAATTGTTTTACTAGATTGCCCCAGCAATGAAATTTGAATCAATAAATTTCATTGTTCATAATTTAAATGACTTCAATAAATAAAATGATTACGAAAAGCGTCAAAACTTGCACGGCAATTTTTACATAAATATTTTTGTTTTCCTTCTGAATTATGTCCATTTTTAACGCAATGGTAAGATTCACATTTAGGGCATTTAATACCTTGCGCTCTAAATTTTTGATCAATTTCATTTAACCGTTTTTGTTTTTTTTTTTTATTAATTCTGCTTGTTGTTTGACTTTTTCATAAAATTCTAAAAATTGATCATCTGTTAAAGTATTTACTAGTTCTTGAATTATTTTTTCCATAATTATTATCCACCTCTATCATATTAAAAATATACCTAAAATTAAGTATATTCAATAAATATCAAGAGTTTTCGACAAAATTAAAATAAAAAATTATTTTAATGTTGTTTTTATAAGCATTTTACTTAGTTTTTATAAGCTTTTATTAAGATTATGTTTGTTAATATTAAATATTTTGTTTTATTACTTATTTTTCAAATAAAACGATAATTAAATTGTAGTTCCTTTTCTTTCAAAATTAATCAAATATTTTCCCACCTAACAAAACTTTACGCGTCCGTTTATAAGGTTAATTGCTTAATTGTAATTATGAAAAGGGAATTTAGTATTATTCTAAAGCTATCCCAGCAACTGTGATACGGACAATAATTATATTCGCCATTAAAAATTAGTTTTTTGAGAAGGCACAATTAATAAAAATAAAAGAATTTCTATTTCTTAGTTAAGGATTAGAAATTCTTTATCTTTTAAACTTACTAAAATCTGGCATTCTTCCTGATTTAATTTGTTTTGTCATTGCATCAACACTTTTTTTAGCTTTTTCAAATTGATTTATTAAATTATTAAATTCTTTTTCATTTCGTCCCGAACCTCTAATAATCCGATTTTTTCTTTTTCATTGTTTTAAAAGTCGTGGCTCTCTTCGTTCTTTTTTAGTCATTGAATCTAATAATGCTCTTGTAACTAATAATTTACTTTCAGCACCTTCAATTTGGGCATCACTAAGATTATTAACTCCGGGCATCATTTTAATTATTCCTGAAAGTTTACCCATCTTTGACATTTGTTTCATTTGATTAGCTAAATCATCTAAATCAAATTGCCCCATCATCATCCGATTCATTGTTTTCTGAATTGATCTTTCATCAACAACATCTTGAGCTTTTTCAAATAAACTTTGCACATCGCCCATTCCTAAAATTCGGTCAGCCATTCTTTCAGGATAAAAAATATCTAATGCTTCAACCTTTTCTCCCGTACCAGCAAACATAATAGGAATTTTAGTTAAATGACTAATAGAAAGTGCCGTCCCCCCACGAGCATCACCATCTAATTTAGAGAGAATTGTTCCTGTTAAATTAAGATATTGATGAAATCGTTCAGTAACATTAATAATTTCTTGCCCTGTCATCGCATCAACAACAATAAGAATTTCTTGAGGATTAATATTTTGTTTTAAATTAGATAATTCATCCATTAGTACGCTATCAATGTGCAATCTTCCTGCTGTATCAACAATAACAACATCAAACTTATTTTCCATTGCATAACTAAGAGCATTGTTAGCAATTTTAACAACATCTTTTTCATTATCCAATGAAAATACAGGAGTGTCTAATTGCTCACCTAAGGATTTTAACTGTTCAATGGCGGCTGGCCGATACACATCACAAGCAACTAACAAAGAATTCTTATGATACTTTTTTCGTAATAAATTTGCTAACTTAGCTGTTGTGGTTGTTTTTCCACTTCCTTGTAATCCAACCATCATAATAACTGTTGGTCGTTTATTAAGATTCAATAAATGTTCTTTATGTCCCATAATACGAATTAACTCATTATGAACAATTTTAATTAACATTTGTTCAGGTTTTAAACCTTCAAGAATAAACTCTCCCTTTGCAAGATCACGAACATTATTAACAAATTCTTTTACCACATTAAAATTAACATCAGCCTCTAATAAAGCAAGTTTAATTTCATTTAAAGTAGCTTCCATATTTTGTTCTGTTAAAGTTAATGTCTTAATATTCTTCTTAATAGCTTTAGTAATGCGATTCGCCAAAAAATCAGTAAACATTTTTATACCCCATTTATTTATAAATTTTAACTTCGTTAGAAATTATATCATATGTAATAAAAAATTTATAGTTATCATAGAAGAGAGGTCGCGTTTAGTTTTCTTAGGTATTGCTTTGAAGAAGTAAAACAATCAGCTAATTATATTATTTAATTACTAAACTAACCCTGCCTTTCTTGTTATTGTCATTTTTATTCATCATGATTTTATCATATTATTGAATTTTTACACAACAAAAAAGGGCGGGTGGGTCGCGTTTAGTTTTCTTAGGTATTTTTTAAAAAAGAAAAAATAATCATTTACTATAAATTATTTCAATAGACTTGGTACATAACTATAACTAGCTTAATTCAAAATTATATATTCCTGAAATTAAGTTAAATCGTAATCCAAATCTTCTAATCTTATTGCGATAACGATAAACTAGTATTTTAAATCTTTTTAATCTAGCAAAAACATGTTCAATGACAATTCTAACTTTACTTAAAAAGCTATTATATTCCTTTTTATCTGGATTTAAAGGATTATTTTTACTCTTTTTAATTGGCAATAATGTATTTTTATGAACATTTTGCAAACCTTGATATCCTGAATCGGCAATTAATTCTAATTTTGGATTTATAAGTGTATTTGATTTTAAAAATAACTTATAATCATGAGTACTGCCATAACAAAAATCTACTGAAATAATTTTATTGTTAAATAAATCAATAATTATTTGCGATTTTAATGAATGTTGCCTTTTCTTACCAGAAAATAATAATTTTAGTTTTTTTTAATTCTTTCAATTGGAATTTCTGTAGCATCAATTGCTAATAAATTATTAGTAGTACCCTTATTTTCTAATAATATCTTTTTGCCAGGTATATGAAAGTGACTATTTTTTATTAGAGTATTTTCAACTCAAAAGATATTACGAATACAACTAACATGACTAATATTATATTTTTTTGCAATAATACGATATGTACTATATTCTTTTCAGTATTCTAAAGTCATAAGTAATCTTTGCTCTATTGATAATTTATTTGGTCTACCACCAATTTGTTTTTGTTTAGCTTCACCTTCTTTTAAAATTTCTACCATTTTCATGAAAGTTTTATATTTTATGCCTATTAAACTATAAAATTCGTTTTCGTCTTTGTATTTATCTAACATTTGTATTTCGCCTAGGAAATAATATTATCAAAATAGTAGATAAAATTAAAGGTTATGTACCAAGTCTAATATGCAAATTAAGTATATATTTCTTATGTATGATTTTTGTTATAAAAAATTATTTTAATGTTGTTTTTATAAGCATTTTACTTAGTTTTTATAACCTTTTATTGAGATTATGTTTATTAATATTAAATATTTTGTTTTATTACTTATTTTTCAAATAAAATGATAATTAAATTGTAATTACTTTTCTTTCAAAATTATTCAAATATTTTCCACCTAACAAAACTTTACGCGCCCTATAAAATGGGAAATAAAACCTCATACTCTGAAGAATTTAAAAAACAAATTGTAAATGCTATACAAAAATGGCAAAAGTGTTATTAATTTAGGGAAAGAATATAATTTACCAAAACCAACTATTTATAGTTGAGTTAAAAATTATAATAATTCTGGGTCATTTAAAGCAAAAGATAATCGCACTGTCGAAGAAAATGAATTAATTTACTTGCGAAAAGAAAACCAACAATTACGAATGGAAAATGACATTTTAAAGCAAGCAGCACTGAATAATCGGCAAAAAATGACAATAAACTTAAAAGAATTTAATTGAGAACAAATTAAACAAACTTTCTGAGATTTATTTATTCAAATTACAACTATTCCGGCTCATATTACTGGTGGTAAAGAAATTAAATTAATCGAAGTACCGCTGCTTTGACTTTTAATAGCAAACATTGCTTTTTGATTCTTAACAGCGATTATGGTGTGATTTATTCTAATGTTCCTTTGAAAAACCATATCAGTATTTAGATAGAGACAAAAGTAATGTCGCGAAGTTACATTGTGATGCATTCACAAAGAAATTCAAAATTAATTAAGAAAAAATACAATCGCGTTAAGGTTAATCGTGGTTTTAATAAATTTAAGAAAAACTTTGAATATAAATGATGAATGTTTTAAAAAAGAAAGGGGGTGATTATATGATTGGAACTTTCTTGGCTGATGCACCAGTAACAGTAGAAAAAATAACAGCTAGTGATGCGATGACTAAATTATGAAATGCGATTATAACAGCGTTTACTAAAATCAACATATTATTATCAAACTAATAAATGCGCTAAGTTTGATATTAATAATTATGAACAAGAAGTTATCAGTGCATTTAATAAAAGTCGTAAGATTTATGGTGCTCGTAAAATTAAAGCTGTTTTAATAAGAAAAAATATCATCTTATCACGACGAAAAATCCGATTCATTATGATCAAAAATAAATTGGTTTCTAAATACACCAAATTAAAATATCGTAATCATGAAAAAACAGTTAATAATGACCAAATTAATAATGTTTTAAATCGTCAATTTAATAACCAAAAACCCAATGAAGTTGTTGTTAGTGATTTAACATATGTTCAAGTTGGTACTAAATGACATTATATTTGTTTATTAATTGACTTGTTTAATCGCGAAGTAATTGGCTATAGTGCTGGACCAAATAAAACTGCTGAACTAGTTCAACAAGCTTTTCGCAAGATAACACGACCATTAAATAAAATAACTTTATTTCATACTGATCGTGGTAATGAATTCAAAAATAAAATCATTGATGAAATTTTAATAACCTTTAAAATTCAAAGATCATTAAGTACCAAAGGATGCCCGTATGATAATGCTGTTGCTGAAGCAACTTACAAAACCTTTAAAACTGAATAGACTTCTTGCAAAATTAATATGATAATTATAATTTTTAAATTTAAAATAAATATAAAAGTGTTATTAAAATAATTTTTAGATTATTTTTACAAATATTTTGTCATTAAAACATAATAAAAATTATTATTTACAATAAAAAAAGACTGAAATTTTAAATTATCAAATATATTTAAACTAATAGTTGTAAATTATAAATTGAAGCTATTAAATTAAATCTTAAAGCAAATCTTTTTCTACGATTTCGATATTTTTCACTAATAATTTTAAATTTTTTAAGTATAGCAAAAACATTTTCAATAACAATTCTCATTTTTGAAATTCGCTCATTATTTTGCTTTTCTTCTTTATTTAAAGGGTTTTTCTTTGATTTTCTTTTAGGAATTAAAACATTATGATTAATTTTTTGTATGCCTTGATAACCTAAATCCACTAAAACAGTTGTTTCTGGTAAAAATTTAATTTTTGAATCTTTTAAAATTTTAAAGTCATGGTTTTTACCATAAGAAAAATCAGAACTAATAATTTTTTTACTATCTTTTTCAATTATAACTTGTGTTTTTATTGTGTGTTTTTTCTTTTTTCCTGAGTAGTGCTGTTTTTGTCTTTTTTTGGGCGTTGGATTTGGCTTTCAGTTACATCAATTATAACAGTCTTATCTTTGAAATAATCTTTTAATAGTGATTTTTGATCAGTAAGTTGTTGAAAATTAGGGTGTTTTATTAAAGTGTCTTCAATTCATTTGATATTTCTATAACAACTACTTTCACTAATATCATAACTTTTTGCAATATGAAAATAAGTTCTATATTCTCTTCAATATTCTAAAGTCATTAAAATACGATTTTCTAATGATAATTTATTGGTTCTTCCGCGACGAAATCTCTTTTTTAATTCTTCTATTTTTAAAATTTCTAGCATTTTATTAAAAGTAGTATGTTTAATACCAGTTAATCTTAAAAAATTTTTATCACTTATTTGATTATTTTTTTTAAATTTCATTTAAATTCCACCTTTTTATTAAAAACAACAATTCAATTATATTTTAAATTAATTTTGCAAGAAGTCTAATGTATAAAAAAAGTTAAAGTAAAAATAGTAATTTTACATAAAAGCCTTTTAAAATTATCAAGTTGATGATTTTTTTTTATTTTATCAAGAGTTTTCGACAAAATTAAAAACATTTTATATCAACATTAATAAAATAATATTATATAATTCTAAAAGGTGAATAAAATGTTTCTAATTTATGGTAGTGATAAATTTCTTATTAATAAACAAATTCAAAAAGTAATTAATGTTATTAATAAAGATCAACAAATGAATATTTTAAAGTATAGTATGATAAATGCTAATATTGATGAAATATTACAAGTTATTTCAATGCCACCATTATTTAACAATAAACAAATTGTTATTATTGAAGATTGTTGGTTTTTAACTTCTTCTCGTGAACATCAATTAAGTAGTTTACAATTTAAAAATTTACTTAAATATTGTGAAAATCCCGCACCATTTACTGAGATATTTTTTGTTGTTAACAGTTCTAATATTGATCAACGAAAAAAAATTATTAAAGTTATTGAAAAAACAGGTAAAGTTTTAGTTGTTAAAGAATTAAATGATAGTCAGTTAAAAATGTTTGTTCAAAATTATTTTATTAAGCATAATACTGAAATTACTAATGAGGGTTTAAATTTATTATTAGAAAGATTACCTAATAGTTTACAAATTATTGCTAATGAATTAAATAAACTTGTTAATTATAGTAATTCATTAATATTGGAAGATGTTGATGTTTTGGTTAGTCGTTATTTAGATAGTAATATTTTTGAGTTAGCTAATGCTTTTATTGTTCGTGATATTTCACAAATATGGCAACGATATTATGATTTTAAAAATAGTAATCAAGATGTTTTGGCAATTATTGGTTTGTTAGCTAATCAACTGAGGACGATTCGTGATATTAAAATTTATCAACAAAGGAATTATGATTTTAATATTATTTGTCAAAAAATGACTATTAATCCTTTTCGGTTAAAAATTCTTTGAAAGTATCTTTTAAAAATTAATGATCAACAAATTCATTATTTATTAGGTAGTTTAAGTAATTTAGATTATAATATAAAAAGAAGTTATGTTAATAAAAATATTGGCTTTGAGATGTTTTTATTGCAATTGTAAGAGGGTGAGTTTATTAATGAATAATAGCAAAAATACTTATGAAAATATTGTTAATTTATTAGTTAATATTTTACAAAGTTCTAAATTGAAACTTAAAGTGATTAAGGATGATGAATTTTATACTTATTTTTTACGATTAGTTAATAGTCTTTTATTTTTAGAGCAAGAGCATCACGCTAATTATGAAGAACAACGCTATGCGAGAAGTTTTGTGCAAGTATTAGCTGATTTAAGAGATGAAGAAATAAAAATTGTTAAAGATGATAATTTAACCTTAGAAACTATTGAGAATGATTGTAATTTTTTACAAACTTATATTCTTAATATTTTTCAAATATCAAAACAAGAATTGGTTACACCAACAGTGATTTCTCTTGATATTGTTAAAGAATTATCAAATATTGATTCAAATTTACAAAAGCAATTATTAAAAAATGGTAATGTTTTAGTAACTAGTCAGAATAATAATTCTGAACAAATTTCTAATAATAATTCTCAAATTTTAAAAGATAATGCTGAAAAAACAACTGAGGCTGATTCGCAAAAAAAAGTTAATGAACAATTAATTAATTTGCAAAATTTACAACTTAATTTGCAAGGTTTAAAATTGCCAATTCATCCGGCAAATAATCAAGGTTTTTATCCATATACGGGTAAACCTAAAGCAATGCCGTTTTTTAAAAGAGTTTTAAGTTATGTTTTTATGTTTTTGTGGGCTATTGTTATTGGTATTAATGTTTATGGTTTTATTGCTAAAATTAAGTTAACTGATGTTATTTTGAAAGATAATTTAGTTGAGTCAAAAAGCTTTAATTTTCGGCCAGCGTTTATTGCTTGAAATTTGTCAATGTGAAGTATAATTTTAGAAATTTTAACTTATGCAATGTTAACTTATTCTTTCTTTAAAAAACCACAATTTTTAAGAGATAAATATCGGATGCAACCAATGATGTTAATATTTGCCATTATTGCCATTCTTTTTAATTCTATTTATGGTGTATTTGGATTTTTATCTTATAATTCGTTTGTTCAGTTTTTTAAAAATGCTTTTGATCAAGTTCATAATGTTGATAGTGTCTTAGAAGAAATTTGAAGTAGTTCTAGTTTTCAAGTTTATCGGGTTTTAAAAATTGTGGGTGCTGGTGTTGCTATTATTCCGATATTACTAATTTTTATTGTATTTTCCATTAATCCTCGTTTGGATCGTGATAAGTTAATGCAAGCGGATTTGGAATATCAAAAAGCATTGCAGGCAACATTAAAAGGTGAATCGTATGTTATTGATGCTTCTTTATTTGACCAAGATTTAATTTTAGAAGCTGAAAAGCAGGATGAAAATAATAAAAAGCATGATTTATAGTTTTTATTGCTAGTTAGAAAACAAATAAGGCAATAAAAAAGAGTGTTAGTTAGCACTCTTTTTTATTAATTGGGACTGTACAATTAACTGTGTCTCTAAGTAATTAACTTAAATTCACTCTGTCCTCAAATTTTATCATTAAATGTGAAATTGCACTACCCCAATTTTGAATTGGCATCGTTCATTTCTTAACCATATTTTGAAATGCTAAATAAAATATTTTAAAAACTGATGCGTCATTAGGAAAAATCTTTTTATTCTTAATGACTTTTCTTAATTGACTATTAACAGATTCAATCGCATTAGTTGTGTAAATAATTCTTCTAAATTCCTGAGGATATTCAAGAAAAATTATTAAATTATTTCAGTTATTTTTTCATGATTTAGTAATTTGTGGATACTTTTTATTTCATTTTTCTGAAAAATGATCTAAAGCAATTAACGCTATTTCTTCATTAATTGCTGTATAAATTGATTTTAAATCATTAGCTACAAGTTTGCGATCTTTGTAAGGAACAAATTTTAAACTATTGCGAATTTGATGAACAATGCATAATTGATGCTGTGTTTTTGGGAAAACAGCTTCTATTGCATCAGACATCCCAGTTAAATTATCACTACAAGCAACAAGAATATCTTGTAACCCACGATTTTTCATTTCCGTAAGATTATTAAGTCAAAATTTGGCTCCCTCATTCTCACTAATTCACATTCCTAAAATATCTTTTAAACCATCTAAATTAATTCCTAAGGCAAGATAAACTGCTTTATTTATTATTCGTTTATCTTGCTTTACTTTAACAACAATACAATCAAAATAAACAATCGGATAAATCTTCTCTAAAGGTTTAGTTTGTCACATTTTAACTTCTTCAATAACATCATCAGTTATTTGACTAATTAAACTTTCTGAAATTTCTGCTCCGTGATAGAATTCTTGCAATTGTGCTTTGATATCAGAAATTGTCATTCCTCTTGCATATAAAGAAATTACTTTTTGATCAAAGTTATCAAATCTTCTTTGTCTTTTCGGAATAATTACTGGTTCAAAAGTACTATTTCGATCTCTTGGTACATCAATTGCGATTGAACCATTTTTAGTAATAATGGTTTTTTGTGTGTTGCCATTTCTTTTATTATGATTCTCATCAGTTTCAAGATAATCTTTAATTTCCGTATTTAACATTCGTTCAGTTAATTTTTTGGTAAATTCCTGAAAAATAGTATTGCCTTTAAATAAATCTTGTGGATTATCAATATTTTCTAAAAAATAATCAACAACTTTATCAATTGCGTCAGGTTCTTTTTTTATTTTTTTTGTCATTTTCTGTTCTCCTTCTTTTAAGTATAATTCAGAATGAATTATCGAGACACAGAATTTTGGACAGGCTCTATTAATTATTAATTAGTTTCTTTAATATTATTAGCAATATTATTAGCTTTAATAGTTAGTTTAGATTTTATTCGGGCAACTTTATTTTTGTGAAAAATATTTTTACTTTCTGCACGGTCAAGCATTGAAATAGCATGATTTAATGTTTGTTGCATATTAGTTTCATTACTGGTAATTGCGATCTTAGCTTTTTTAATTGCTGTTCTTGTTGTTGATTTGATATGAACATTTCTTTGTCTTGCTTTTTCATTTGTGATTGCGCGTTTAGTTTGTGATTTGATATTTGCCATCATTGTCTCCTTAGTTTATTTTATTATTATAAAACCAAAAGTAATTATAGCAAATAATTGTTTTTTAGTAAACTAGTTACTTAAAAAGGTCGCGTTTAGTTTTCTTAGGTATTACTTTGAAAAAGTAAAACAATCAGCTAATTATATTATTTAATTACTAAACTAAGCCTGCCTTTCTTGTTATTGTCATTTTTATTCGTTACCATTTTATCATATTATTGAATTTTTACACAATAAAAAAATATTAATTTTATTTGAATTGTTGTTTTTAATAAAAAGGTGGAATTTAAATGAAATTTAAAAAAAATAATCAAATAAGTGATAAAAATTTTTTAAGATTAACTGGTATTAAACATACTACTTTTAATAAAATGCTAGAAATTTTAAAAATAGAAGAATTAAAAAAGAGATTTCGTCGCGGAAGAACCAATAAATTATCATTAGAAAATCGTATTTTAATGACTTTAGAATATTGAAGAGAATATAGAACTTATTTTCATATTGCAAAAAGTTATGATATTAGTGAAAGTAGTTGTTATAGAAATATCAAATGAATTGAAGACACTTTAATAAAACACCCTAATTTTCAACAACTTACTGGTCAAAAATCACTATTAAAAGATTATTTCAAAGATAAGACTGTTATAATTGATGTAACTGAAAGCCAAATCCAACGCCCAAAAAAAGACAAAAACAGCACTACTCAGGAAAAAAGAAAAAACACACAATAAAAACACAAGTTATAATTGAAAAAGATAGTAAAAAAATTATTAGTTCTGATTTTTCTTATGGTAAAAACCATGACTTTAAAATTTTAAAAGATTCAAAAATTAAATTTTTACCAGAAACAACTGTTTTAGTGGATTTAGGTTATCAAGGCATACAAAAAATTAATCATAATGTTTTAATTCCTAAAAGAAAATCAAAGAAAAACCCTTTAAATAAAGAAGAAAAGCAAAATAATGAGCGAATTTCAAAAATGAGAATTGTTATTGAAAATGTTTTTGCTATACTTAAAAAATTTAAAATTATTAGTGAAAAATATCGAAATCGTAGAAAAAGATTTGCTTTAAGATTTAATTTAATAGCTTCAATTTATAATTTACAACTATTAGTTTAAATATATTTGATAATTTAAAATTTCAGTCTTTTTTATTGTAAATAATAATTTTTATTATGTTTTAATGACAAAATATTTGTAAAAATAATCTAAAAATTATTTTAATAACACTTTTATATTTATTTTAAATTTAAAAATTATAATTATCATATTAATTTTGCAAGAAGTCTATTAAATTTTTTTTTAATTTTAACTAATATTTTTACTTACTTAAATCTATTATATTTATTTGTTACAGCATTACCTTTATAATTAATTCAGAAATAGAAATCAGAAAAGTAATGATAATAATTAATCCGGCAATAAATGCAACTTGTGCAGGCATTTTTTCTATCGGAACAAACAGTTTTAAGAATTCCATAATAATTTCTCAAAACATTATTTTTTATCCGCGCTATTTTCTTTTGAATTAGGAGCTTTAACTCATTCTTCAAAGCGGGCAATAAATACTTTTTCGTCTTTCGTGAAATTACCCGTATTATTTTTAATGGCATTTTTATATTTAATTCTAATTTTTATTTTGGCATAAATTTTATAAGCAAAATATGCTAATAGCATGATGCTGATAATAATAAATATTAATCCAATCGCAATATTCATTTTTAAACTCCTTTAAAATAGTTATAATTTATATCTTTTTTGTTGTTTTCTTTTTCGGCAATGAAGAAGCTTAATAATTCTTGTCCCTTAATTAATTTGGTTTCATTTTCTTTTTGATTAATTGAAATTATTTGATATTTACTATCTTTTATTATTCCGATGCAAATAGAATTTTCATATTTTCCTTTATAAACAAATCGCTTTGGAAACCAAATACCGATTTGTTCATTAAATCACGGAATTTTTGGTGCTTTAATAAGCATTGCGTTTTGTGTCTCTTTTAAAAGATATCTCTTAGTATTTAAGAAAATGTTTTCAATGTTTTTCATAATAAATTACCTTTCTTAATATATAAACTAAGTTAGTTAACTTAGTTTTTTAAACACTTATATATCGCAGATTTAAGTGTTTAACAAGCTTTGTTAGTAAATTTTGTTTTTTAATTAGATAAAGATTTTAATAATTTTAAACTTAGCATACCCCTATATAGAAATTTTTACACTTTAACATCCGCATCCTACCCTTGGAACTAATTTAATAGCGTGTATATTTTTAGGAAATCCACCCATTCATTTTTTTATTGCAAAACGAAACAAATTGCTATAGCTAATAGGATGTTATCTATCAACTGGTAAACTTCTTTTGGTTATGGCGACCACCCACAATTTATCGTGCTTTAATACATACCAACATTATTAATTCACTTGTATTTAATTTTCAAAGAACAAACTTTTAACATCTTATAAAATAAAAAGACAATCATTGCTGACTGCCTTAATACTTATTCAAATCTTTTCCTACCTAACAAAACTTTATGCGTCCCTTAAAAAAGTAGTAAAAAAGATGTATAATTACTTATGTACATTTAAAAAAGTGTGGGTAGAAAAAGTGAGTTATTATTTACAATCAAAATATCAGTTTTCACATCATGTTATTCTTCGTGTTAAACAGCGATTAAATTTGAAACATTTAAATGATATTGAATTAAAAATGCATTGTTTACAATTAATTAATGAGGCATTTTATGTTGTAGATATAAAAGATAATATTTATGTGCAAATTAATGATCGTGATTTATATTTTGTTATTGATAAAAAATCTAATTTGGTTAAAACAATAACGCCAATAAGTCAAGAAAGGTTATTAAGTATTATTAAAATTTAATTAATTAAAGGAGGAAATGAATAATGTTTTTAGTAACAGGTGATTTACAAAATGGACAAACTACTTGAGTAATGTTAGGCTTAATTATTATTATTGTAGTTGTAATGATAGTTTCTTCCATTCGTAAACGAAAACAAGATAAAATTGAAAAAGAAAAGCGTCAAAAAGAAGTTAGAGATAAAATTAAGCAGTATTTAAAGATTAATGATAATATTGCTCATAAAAGAATTGAATATGATAAAGTAATTGCTAGAGCAGGTAAAGATTATAAATATCGTGATGTTTTTGATGTTGTTATCAAATTATATGATTCAAAATCAAATGCGTTATATGCTACTAAAGCTTTTGAAGTTGAAGGTTTAACAAAACAATTAAGTAAAAAAGAATATGAAACAACTTGAAAAGTTAATCATGAATTAGAATTAGAAGCGACTTTAATTCGTTTGCAAAAAGAACAAAAGAAAAGTTATTGAAAGATGACTAAGGCTGAGCGAGCACAAGTTAGATTAGAGCGTAAGGAAGCAAAAATAATAGAAAAAGCAGAAATTAAAAAAATTAAGCAAGAGAAAAAAATCAAAGCAACTAAAAAAGTTGTTCAAAATAAAAATGAGGTTCTTATTAAGCGACAACCTAATGAGAAGTTTGGTGCTAAAAAATAAATAGTTTAATTAATTCATAATTTGAGGAAATGACAAAATGCTTCATAAAATATATAAAGAAGATTATAAAAATTATCGGGAATGTGCTAAATTATCATTTCTTTTACGAAAAGAAAATCATCAAAAGACAATTCAATGGCACGATAGGGAGTTAACTTATTTTTTTAGTTTGCCTGAATTTGGTGATGAAAGGCAAAAAGATGACTTGACGAATATTTCTGCTCGTAATTTAGAATTATTAGCGAACGATGATTATAGTTTTAGCGATTTAGAGGTAATTGATAGTGAAACTATTCTTGATGGTTTAGAAGTAGGTTATCATGCTAAGCAATATTTTTTACGAAATTATCGTTGTTTTGATTTAGATACTTATGAAAAACATCTTGTGGCAAATAAAACGGTAGAAAAAATTCTTGATGCTAATCTTGAAGTATTGTTTGAACCACGATTTGAATATAATGACTGTGTTACGAAAGTTGATATTTTAAAACGAAATGGTACAGGTTGAGACTTAATTGAAGTTAAGGCAACAACTAAGGTTCATCGCGAACATTTATATGATGTTCTTTATCAATATTATATTTTGACTAATTGTAATATTGAGATTAAAAATATTTATTTAATGCATTTAAATGGTTTTTATTTTCATCAAGGTGATTTAGAATATGATAATTTGTTTATTTTAGCAAGTAAATATAATTTAACAACTACTGGTTCAAAGCAAGAAAATATTATGGTTGGTGTAAAAAAAGATTTAGCAAAGCGCGATTTTAATCAAGATATTCAGCGCATTAAAGATATTTTTCAAATGCCAGTTGCTGAAGCATTAGCGTGGTTAAAGACTAGTCAATGTCATAATCGGGGTAAATATGATTATTGTATTCATGTTTATGCTAAATTACCCAAAGAGCATACAATATTTAATCTTTATCGGTTAGTAAAAACTAAAAAAGCAAGATTATATTATGAAGATAATTTTTTGTCGCTTTATACATCTAATTTTTTTGATCTTAATTTAACAGCTAATCAATATCGACAAATTAAAGTTGTCCAAAATTTAGAAGGTGTTGTTGCATTGTCAGAACGAAGATATTTACAAAGTATATATAAGGAATATGTGTATCCGATTTATATGTATGATTTTGAAACTGTTAAAAGTGCCATTCCGAAATATGAAAATAGTACACCATATGAGCAAATTCCGTTTCAGTATTCAATTCATGTTTTATTGGATAATAAGTTTAATGAAGAGAAACATAATATTAAACATTATCGTTATTTAAGTGATGGTGTTGGTGATCATCGTTTAGTTTTAATTGAAAATTTAATTAAGGATTTAACACGGTATGGCATAGGTACTTATGTTGCATATAATAAAAGTTTTGAGAAGCAAGTTTTAAAAAAAATGGCATTATTATATCCGATTTATGAAGAAATATTAATGCAAATTTCTGATTGGACTGTTGATTTAATGGATTTCTTTAAAAATTTTGCAATTTATAAAGCAGAATTTAATGGTAGTCTTTCAATTAAGAAAACATTGCCGGCTTTTAATTCGGAATTTTCTTATGATGATTTAGAAGTGCAAAAGGGAACCGATGCTTCCAGTTTATTTCGTAAACGGTTGTATAATGAATTACAAAAAGATAATAATCATTTGTTTTTCTTGAAATTAAATGATGCTTGAAAAACTATTAGTTTGCAACAATGACAAGACAATTATGTTAAAAATTTGTTATTATATTGTGAACGCGATACTTATGGGATGGTAGTTTTGTTTACTAAAATTTCTGAATTGTTGCAAGAGCAGGGGTGAATTGAATGGTAACGAAAGTCATTTTTATGGGAACACCGATTTTTGCTAAAGAAGTGTTATTAAAATTATTAGCAATGGATTTTATTGAAGTTGTAGCTGTTGTTTGTCAACCTGATCGTAAGGTGGGAAGAAAGCAAGAAATGACGATTGGTGCTGTTAAACAAGTAGCATTAGTATCAAAATTAAAGATTTTTCAACCAGATAATATTAACGATATTGTTTTAGAACTAGATAATTTAAATGCTGATTTAATAATTACTTGTGCTTATGGTCAATTTTTGGGAACAAGGATTTTACAATTGGTGCCGAAAGGTTGCTTAAATATTCATGCTTCGTTATTACCTAAATTACGAGGTGGAGCACCAATTCATTGAGCGGTAATTAATGATGAAAAGGAAACTGGTATTAGTTTAATGAAAATGACATCACAAATGGATGCGGGACCTGTATTTGTTCAAGAGAAAATTAGGTTGGTAGCAAATGAAACGGCAAGTAGTTTGCATTACCGTTTAATTTTGTTAGCAAATATGATGTTGGAAAAATATTTATTCTTAATAATTAGTGGTAAAATTACTCCAGAAATCCAAAATGAACGACTTGTATCGTTTGGTTTAAATATTAAACGAAATAATGAAAAGATTATTTGAAATGTTGATGCTAGAAAAGTAACTTGTCAAATTCGTGGTCTTTTTGAAATCCCTTTAGCTTATACGACTTATGAAAATAAGATTTATAAAATACATCAGGCGATCGTTTATGATATTAATAAACAGGAAAAAGCAGCTGGGACAATTTTATCATTTCAACAAGATGGTATTGAAGTTCAAACGAGTAAAGGAAGTGTTTTAATTCAAAGATTACAACCTGAGGGTAAAAAAGCAATATTGGTTAAAAATTTTTATCAAGGACAACATCCTTTGCGGGTTGGAACAAAATTTATTTAAGGAAAGGATTTGAAAGAAAAATGTATCGTTTTCGTTCATTGAAATATTTAGCAACAACAGGTGTAATCACAGGTCTTTTAATGGTTTGTGGTTATGCTTCTAGTTTTATTAAAATTGGTGTTGGTTATTTGCAATTAGCTGATATTATTGCTTTACCTTTAATTACCTTTATTTCTGGACCAATGATTTTATTTGCTAATCCGATTGCGATGGCATTTGCTGATATTATGGGGGGATATTTTGTTTTTGTTCCCATTACGATTGTTGTTAGGATTTTAATGTTTGTTATTATTCGGATATTAGAACCATATTTTCATTTTATTATCAGTCATTTTTTTGCGGTTTTACCAGTTTTAATTATTTATCCACCATATACTTACTTTATTTCTAATTTTGATTATAGTTATGCAATTACAGCATTAATTAATGATGCTGTGCAAGCGATATCAACATATATTTTTTCCTTGTTTATTACTTGGTTTTTAATTAGAATTAATAGTGTCAGTTATGGTCATCTTTGAAGTGATAATGATTTTGATTATTTACGAGCGACAGCGTTAGAAAATAGTAATTTAGAACAAAGTAAGGAAATTAAAAAATAATGGCAACAAATAAAAATTTAATTCGTAATTTTAGTATTATTGCTCATATTGATCATGGTAAGTCTACTTTGGCGGATCGGCTTTTAGAATTAACGGGTACGGTTAGTAAAAGAGAATTAAAAGAACAATTATTAGATTCAATGGATTTAGAGCGCGAAAGAGGAATTACTATTAAATTGAATGCTGTGCAGTTGCAGTATGTTGCTAAGGATCATCAACAATATTGTTTTAATTTAATTGATACGCCGGGACATGTAGATTTTACTTATGAAGTTTCGCGTAGTTTAGCGGCTTGTGAGGGAGCATTATTAGTGGTTGATGCTACGCAAGGGATTCAAGCGCAGACATTAGCTAATGTTTATTTGGCGATTGATAATGATTTAACAATTATTCCTGTTATTAATAAGGTTGATTTGCCTAATGCGGACCCCGAAAGAATTAAACAACAAATTAAAGCATTGACAGGAATTGCGTATTCGCATATCCCGTTAATTTCTGCCAAGACTGGTTTAAATGTTGATGAAGTGTTAGAAACTATTGTTAGGGATATTCCTGCTCCAATAAAATGCCAAGATGATGCTCCTTTGCAGGCATTGATTTTTGATTCTTATTATGATCAATATCGTGGTGTAATGATTTTCATTCGTGTTTTTCAAGGAACTGTTAAGCTTAATGATAAGATTCGTTTTATGGCAACAAAGGGTGAATATGAAGTTATTAGTGTTGGTATTAAGACACCGTTGGAAGTTCAGCAGGATGCAATCTATGCTGGTCAGGTTGGTTGAGTAGCGGCGGCTATTAAGAATATTAAAGATGTTCAAGTAGGAGATACAATGACACATGTTGATTTTCCAACATTAGTGCCATTGTCAGGTTATCGAAAAATTAATTCAATGGTTTATTGTGGATTATATCCGGTTGATAGTTCGCGTTATGAAGATTTAAAAGATGCATTATCAAAATTGCAATTATCAGATGCTGCTTTGGTATATGAACCAGAAAATTCACAAGCATTAGGATTTGGGTTTCGTTGTGGGTTTTTAGGTTTATTACATATGGATGTTATCCAAGAACGACTTGAGAGAGAATATAATTTAGATTTAATTGCTACGGCGCCAAGTGTTATTTATGAAGTGCATTTAACTGATCAACAAATTATTACTGTGGATAATCCGAGTAAATTACCGGAAGTACAAAAAATTCGTAGTATTAATGAGCCTTTTGTTAAAGTAACGATGATGACTCCTGAAACTTATTTAGGTGGTTTAATGGAGTTATGTCAGCAAAAACGCGGTATTTATCAAAATCTTGTTTATGTTGATGATACAAGAAGGATTTTAACTTATGAAATGCCATTAAATGAGATTATTTTTGATTTTTTTGATCGTTTAAAATCTGTGTCGAAGGGTTATGCTTCATTAGATTACGAATTATTAGGTTATCGACCAAGTAAATTAGTAAAGATGGATATTTTATTAAATGGTGCGGTTGTTGATGCTTTATCAATGATTGTGCATAAAGATTTTGCGTATGCTCGTGGAAGAAATTTATGTGCTAAATTAAAGGATATTATTCCGCAACAAAACTTTGAAATTCCTGTACAAGCTTCCATTGGTAATAAAATCATTGCGCGAGAAACTATTAAGGCATTAAGGAAAAATGTTACTGCTAAGTGTTATGGTGGTGATATTAATCGTAAGAAAAAGTTGTTAGAAAAACAAAAGAAGGGTAAAAAGCGGATGAAGGCTTTTGGAAATGTAGAATTACCACAAGAAGCTTTTATGGCAGTTTTATCTATTGATGATAAATAAGCATATTATATTGAAATGTTAATTAATCGGTTATTTTAAATTATTAATATTTTTATTGTTAGTAATAAAATTATGAAGCGAAAAAGGAGAAATATTAATGTCGTTAATTTTAAATCAAATCCAAAAAATAATTAAAGAGGCTGTAAATAATCTTACTTCTTTTGTTGATGATATTGTTATTGAGAAAACTCGTAATATTGCATATGGTGATTATGCTACTAATATTGCGATGGTGTTAGCACCAATTTTAAAGCAAAAACCGGAAGTCCTTGCTAAAAAGATTATTGCTATTATTAAGTTAAATGATTTTTTTACTAAAATAGATTTTGTTTTTCCTGGGTTCATTAATTTAACAATTAATCAAAATGGACTTAGTGCTGTTATTACGGAAATTTTAAAATTAAAAACTAAGTTTGGTAGTGGAGAAGCGACTAATATTAAATATAATTTAGAAATTGTTTCTGCTAATCCAACAGGAATTTTACATATTGGTCATGCTCGTAATGGTGCTATTGGTGATGCGGTCGCAAGAATTTTAAAATTTGTAGGAAATATTGTTGAAACAGAATATTATCTTAATGATGCTGGTAATCAGATTAATGTGTTAGCAAATACAATTTTTTCGTATTATTTGCAAAAATTAGGGGTTAATGTTGAAATACCAGAACAATCATATCAGGGTGTTTATCAAGAAATATTAGCAACTAATTTTGTGAATAAATATCAAGATAAATTTATTGCCGTACGAATTGTTAATGATGTCATTAATGATGAACAAGTATTAGCAATATTTAAACAAGAGTCAGTTGCTTTCTTTTTACAATTAATTAAAACGCAATTAAAGGATTTTCGGATTAATATTGATTATTGGTCGAGTGAGTTAGAAATGTATACAACAAAAGAAATTGATAAGTTAGTAAAGGAATTGCAAGCAACTAATAAAGTTTTTGAAAAAGATGGTGCTTTGTGGTTAAAAACAACAGATTATGGTGATGATAAGGACCGAGTTCTTGTTAAACAAGATAAATCGTATGCTTATATTTTACCGGATTTAGCTTGTCATAATTTACGAATTAAACGAGCAAAAGCTAATTATTTAGTTAATTTTTGAGGTGCAGATCATCATAGTTATTTAACACGAATGCAGGCGGGTTTACAAGTTTTAGGTTATGATGCTAATATTTTAAAAATTGTTATTATTCAAATGGTGCGATTAATTAAAGATGGTCAAGAATATAAAATGTCAAAAAGAAAAGGGACAGCCGTATGGTTAATTGATTTAGTTGCGGAATTAGGTATTGATGTTGTTCGTTATATGTTATGTTCAAAAGCATCTTCTAGTCATATGGATTTAGATTTGCGTCTTTTAACATCTCAAAGTAATAATAATCCGGTTTATTACTTTCAATATGCTACAGCGCGTTGTGCGAGTATTTTACGAAATGTGCCTCATAATATTGATTTAACAAAGACAATTGCTAGTTATCATTTATTAACACATCCCAAGGAGCGAGAGTTAATTAAAGTCTTGGATTATTTTAGTAAAGTAGTACAAAGTGCTGCTAAATTTTGTCAACCCAATATTATTTGTGATTATATTCAGGAATTAGCATGAGGATTTCATTCATATTATTCAGAATGTAAAATTTTGGATGAAACTAATATTGCTTTATCAGAACAAAGATTGCATTTAATTATTAGCACACAGTATGTCTTTAAAAATGCTTTAAACTTAATTGCTGTTGATTTTAAGGATCAAATGTAATTTGCTTATTCAGAGTTAGTGTCGCTTTTAAGAAAGTAATTACTGTTGTCATATTTAACTTATAAGGTTTCATTTCCCCACGATTATTTTTTCGCATAAATTTTTTTCGTATCATTGTTTTATTTCATTATAAGTTGTTAAATTTCATTTAGTGAGAGAAATGTTTTGTTTAGTTAGAAATTTATTAATAACAGCAAATCATGAAAGGTTTTCTTCATAACAATTAAATTGTTTTAAATCTCATTGTAAACAACATTCAATAATGAGAAAAATATTGGTGTCTATTATTAAACTTGGGGGATTATTTTTAGCATAATATTGGGCTAATGTTCCCACATATAAATTTCTTTTGTTCATTTCAGTTATTCAAGTATAAATTACAAGATTAAAATAAGGCCGTTTTAACTTTAAAAAAGGATTCATTGCGATATTGGTTTTATTTTTATTAAGACAATAATCATACATTGAAATTTCTTTTCTTAAAGCTGATAGACTCATATTGTTAGCATAGCAAATAAGTTCATAGGGAATAATACGCATAGGGACGCATAAAGTTTTGTTAGGTAGGAAAAGATTTGAATAAGTATTAAGACAGTCAGCAATGATTGTCTTTTTATTTTATAAGATGTTAAAAATTTGTTCTTTGAAAATTAAATACAAGTGAATTAATAATGTTGGTATGTATTAAAGCACGATAAATTGTGGGTGGTCGCCATAACCAAAAGAAGTTTACCAGTTAATAGATAACATCCTATTAGCTATAGCAATTTGTTTCGTTTTGCAATAAAAAAATGAATGGGTGGATTTCCTAAAAATATACACGCTATTAAATTAGTTCCAAGGGTAGGATGCGGACATTAAAGTGTAGAAATTTCTATATAGGGATATACTAAGTTTAAAATTATTAAAATCTTTATCTAATTAAAAAACAAAATTTACTAACAAAGCTTGTTAAACACTTAAATCTGCGATATATAAGTGTTTAAAAAACTAAGTTAACTAACTTAGTTAATATAACTTAGTTTATCTATAAGAAAAGAAAGGTAATTTATTATGAAAAACATTGAAAACATTTTTTTAAATACTAAAAAATATCTTTTAAAAGAAACACAAAACGCAATGCTTATTAAAGCACCAAAAATTCCGTGATTTAATGAACAAATCGGTATTTGGTTTCCAAAGCGATTTGTTTATAAAGGAAAATATGAAAATTCTATTTGCATCGGAATAATAAAAGATAGTAAATATCAAATAATTTCAATTAATCAGAAAGAAAATGAAACCAAATTAATTAAGGGACAAGAATTATTAAGCTTCTTCATTGCCGAAAAAGAAAACAACAAAAAAGATATAAATTATAACTATTTTAAAGGAGTTTAAAAATGAATATCGCGATTGGATTAATATTTATTATTATCAGCATCATGCTATTGGCATATTTTGCTTATAAAATTTATGCCAAAATAAAAATTAGAATTAAATATAAAAATGCCATTAAAAATAATACTGGTAATTTTACAAAAGATGAAAAAGTGTTTATTGCTCGCTTTGAAGAATGAGTTAAAACCCCTAATTCAAAAGAAAATAATGAGAATAAAAAATAATGTTTTGAGAAATTATTATGGAATTCTTAAAATTATTTATTCCGATAGAAAAAATGCCTGTACAAGTTGCGTTTATTGCCGGATTAATTATTATCATTACTTTTCTTTTCGCATTAATTTCAATTATATATTTACCAATAAAAATGATTTTTGGGAGATAAAAAATGATAATAAACTTAAAAGAATTTGATTGAGAACAAATTAAACAAACTTTCTGAGATTTATTTATTCAAATTACAACTATTCCGGCTCATATTACTGGTGGTAAAGAAATTAAATTAACCGAAGTACCGCTTTTGACTTTTAATAGCAAACATTGCTTTTTGATTCTTAACAGCGATTATGGTGTGATTTATTCTAATGCTACTTTGAAAAACAATATCGGTATTTAGATAGAAGAAAAAGTAATGTCGCGAAGTTACATTGTGATGCATTCACAAAGAAATTCAAAATTAATTAGGAAAAAATACAATCGTGTTAAGGTTAATAGTGGTTTTAACAAATTTAAGAAAAACTTTGAATATAAATGATGAATGTTTTAAAAAGAAAGGGGGTGATTATATGATTGGAACTTTCTTGGCCGATGCACCAGCAACAGTGGAAAAAATAACAGCTAGTGATGCGATGACTAAATTGTGAAATGCAATTATAACGGCGTTTACTAAAATGTGAGAAATTATTGCTGTTAATATGCCACAAGTCGGTAACTTCTTTGCTGACTACTGAATATTCATTTTTCCATTTATTTTGGCAATATTTTTTATTTGCTTTAAAATGTTTGAAAAATTACTTGGAGCAGTACGCTAACAAAAAAATAAAGTGAGGTGCAAGATGAAATTTTGCAAATGAATAATAGAAAAAAATAACCATTTTATTGAATTAAATCGCACCTCATTTTTAATTTTATGACATTGCGGAGCAATTTGATATATTTACAACGGTTATTTTAAAAACATTGTAAGCTATTTATTTTTAGTGGGTTGTATTTTGATTTTTCTTTTTAAAATCGGTAATTTAACACAAATTAACAAAGTTATTAACTTCTTAAAAAACTCACCATTAAACATCGTTATTGGTTCATTAGGAACTGGAAAAACCGCCTTTCTAGTATACGCATCAAAATTACTAAAAAAGAAGAAATATCATATCGCCTCAACCTTTCCATTACTAGAAACCCAAAAATTAAGTTTAGGTCATATGGGATTATTAGATTTTGATTATCCGGTATTGCCAGACAAAACCTTACTTTTATGAGATGAAACCAACTTATTTTTAGAAGGAACTGATTGAGAAAAAAATAATACCAAAAACGAAGAAACCGGTATTCAAGAATATTTCACTCTGGCACGCCATTTCGGTCATATTGTTCTCGCTAGCGGTCAAAGAGATAAACATATTTGAGTTAAAGTTCGTGATATTGCCAATAATGTGATTGTAGGAATTCGTAAAAAACCAGTTAATATTTTTCGCCCTTACTTAAAAGTCATCTATGGCACCTTTACAAGCATCGAAGAATATGAACGCTGACGAAACACCTTAATTGATGCTAAAAATAGCAAAAAGGGTCGCCGTATTAAATATCGTGATATTTCTGAACTTGATATTTATTTTTTTAAACTAAAAATTCCTTTACCAATACTTAACACTTACAATTCTTTTTACCTAGCATTTTTAAGAGATTACTTAAATTCAAAAGTAAATCCCGACTATGAAGATAAATACTATGCTGACACAGCAATTGATTTAGAAGACTTAGAATACTTAAAAATGGATAAATTTAGCAAATTTTTAAGAAAAATGAAAGAAAAGGAACAATAAAAAATGGAAAATCTTGCAAAAATGGCCGACTTTCTCGCCCAAATGCTTTATAAAGTTTTTGATTTAATTTGAAGTTTAGAAGTGCCAGGAACGAAAATTCAATTAATATTTCCTTTATTCTTAACACTTGCTGTAGAATTTCTTATGGCAATTATTCTTGGATTTGGTAGTCAACAAGTTAATTTAGAAAGACAACGTCAATATGCTGTTAAAAATAAAGGGCGGTTAAGTGCGTGAGGAAAAACTAAAAAACAAATAAAACCAATAAAAACAAAACAAGGTAACTAACAATGTTTAAACTAATTATTATTTTTATCTTAATAACTGTTCTTGGGCTTTTAGCTGGTAGTCATTTTGAAACTTTAACGAACTATATTAGCGAGGGTCTTGCCAATTTCCAAAAGTTTATTACTAGCAATTTAACAATTTTAGAACTGTTTAAACCAATGGCGCGAACATTTTCGCAACACCCAATTTTTACCATTCTTGGTGTAACTTGTGTACTTATTGCTTTATTTATTGTGATTAAAGGTAGGTAAAAAAATGGAAAAATGAACTAAAAACCAAGAATTAGAAATAGAAAATGACAAATTAAAAATTGTTAATGGCATATTAGAAAATAGTGTTAATACTCTTAAATACATAATAATGGAAAAAAATAAAGAAATTTTAAAACTAGAAAAGTGAAATATTATTCATATTAATCAAATATCAGACTTAATAATTGAAAATGAAAAATTAAAAATTTTTAAACACGAAAGGAGAATTAAAATGAAAAAACTTTTAGGAAAATTATTTAAAAAAGATAATTCAAAAGAAAAAACACCATTAAGATTAAAAATTAAAAATTCTTTTAAAAAGCAGTGGTTAAAAGTATCATTAAGTATCATTTTCATCTTTATAAGCTTATTAATTTGTGCATTAACAGTAATCGATACTAAATGAATAACCGGAACAAGTAAAGAATTTAATGATTTTATGAATAAACAGATGGTTGATTTCTTTGGCAAATTTAATAGTGGCATTATGCTAGCAGGAATATTTGTTTTTTGATGAGGCGGAGCAATATATTTTGCAATTAAATTTGAAAAATTAATCCGCTTTATTGTTCAAAAAATTAAAGCAAAAAGAGTCTTGAAAAATGAAACCAAACAAACTCATTAATTCTTTAAAAAAATATTGATGGAGAATTTTACCTTACATTTTTATGATTACTATCTTTTTCATTCCATTTTTAAAATTGGAAATTAATGATTTGAAATTATTATATGAAAAATTTGAAGCATTAATTTCACTTATGATACTAGGATATTTAGATATATGCATTACAATAGCGGTAATTATGAACTGTAGCATTGAGTGACTTATTAAAAAAATCAAAACTAAAAGACCAACGAAAAATAAAATATTTTAAAAAGGAGTGATAAAAATGTTTATGAAAATATTTACCGTGCTAACTATTGGTTTCAATAACATTTTTACTATTCCCCCAAACATTAATAATGATGAAATGACAACATATTCACTAATTAGAAATAAAAGACAAAGTAATGAAACATACGAATTTACTTTATCAAAAGCAAGAATTAATTGAATGTGAGACGGATTTAGACAAAATTTTAGTATAGCCTTAAGTGAATTTGATAAAAATGAAAGCGGATTAAATAAATTACCAATTGATTTTAAAAATACATTAGCTATGAAAAATAGTTATATTTATTTAGATGAAGAAGGAATAAGCACATTAAAAACTGATAATCTCGGAAGAAATGGTGACTTAAAAGTAACCAATATCAAAGGTAAAATAATTAAAACACGGAATTTTTATAATTGATTAGAATTTAATTTTCAACATAAAAAAACTACCGATATTGAATTACCGACAACAACCACTAATTTTAACGGGAACCATAAATACAGTGATGTTATTGATAACCTTGATTATTTAATGATTCATCGTGGTGATTTTGACAAATTTAATTATTCTTATCTTTATTGAACACCGGTATTTAATTTCATTGACACCTTAGAAAAAGGTTATTATAAAGAATTTACCATTAAAAATCACGGTTTTAAAGACGAAAGCTATTTTTATCACAAAACTTCAACTATTTTACCAAATTCAGAAATAATTGACCCTACAAATGCAACCAAAATTGAAGTTATAAAAAAAATTAAAAAAAACTTAATGAAACAATTAATAATCTTACTGGCGTAAATAATGCAATTGAAGGCATCGACTATAACACAGAAATTAAAGATAATGACAACAATTACTTAAATGATAGTGCTACTTTTGATTTAACAACAGATAATGTTGCTGACAGAACATTTACCGTTAAATTCACTGCAACTGAAACAAGTACACAATTGCAAGGAACAAATACGATTAAAATGGTCATTTCGAAACAAGAAGATACCAACGATAATGTCCTTAAAATTAAGGCATTTAACAAAACCCTAATTGCTGGAAATAATTATTTACAATTATTACATGGTGAGAGTGAAATCTGAAAATATGACACTGCAAATGCTAACGATTATTATCTAATTAAGTATCTTTTTGGTACCTTAAATTATCTAAATGTTAAATTTAGTTTTCTACGCTATGACCCCGATTTACGAAATGATATTTATCTTTATTTTAAAAACAACATTTCTAATATTAACAACAGTAATTACAAAAATATTTTTGAGGAAATCTATGAAATCCTTGGTAACTTCTTTGCCAGTTTATTTTATGCTACTTTTGACATGGACGAAAAAACTCATACCGAAATTGATTTTAAGGGGGTAGATAATTACAACAAAGATTACTTTATTCAAATCGGTTTCTTTTATCGTTCGTTAATTACTTTTTATCCCAAAAAATATTTAATCAATGTTACTGGTAATTCGGAATTATTACTAAGAAGTTATTTCTTTACTTTTGATAAAAAAACGCATCAAGAGAATTATAATGCTATTAAAGATAATAACAGTATCTATCAAATTGAATTTAATGTCCTTAAATCTTATGATAATAAACTCATCACATTACCAGCCGGCAAGACTGTTAACAGTATTAATTATCTCAATACCGATATTGATATTCGTTATGGTATTAACATTTTTACCTTAACATTTCCACTTTATCATAAAGGAAACAACTTTAACTACAATTTTAAAATCTATGACTTTAATGTATTAAATTCCACGGCCTTTATTCCTGACGGTTCAACCAACTCAGAATGAGACGACTTAGTTCCGCCAGCAAATTGCAAATATTCAGGTCGGTTAATACCAACCTTTAATGACATTGGCTGTGCCATTCAAAATGCTGGTATCAAAATGATTAACTGAATGATTACTTCTTCACAAATCATTACAATTTTACACCCGCTAGCAATTATTGCAAAAGCAACAGTTAACTTTTCAACCGCCATTTTTCCAGTTTTTAAAACGGTACCAGCTTTTTATTACACATTTCAATTTTTAATCGGTTTTGCCATTTTTCTAATGATATTAAGAATTTTTGTATAATATATATATATATATTGAAAAAATAAAATAAAGGAGTTAAATTTATGAAATTTTTAAATACAATAGCTCTTTTGGGACTAACAACATTGTCAATAGGCGGATGTTCTAAAAATGTAAATCACACACAGTTATTAGACCATGCTTCTCTTAATTGATTTCATAATACCATATTTTGTATTATTAAAATTAAAAAAAATTAATTTTATTCACAATAAAAAATATTTAATTCAAAATTAACCAAATTAAAACATTTTTCACGAGTTTCTATTATTTTTTAAATAATTATTTTGCAATAATAAATTTATTTAAAGTTTCAAATGGAGTTTTGTAATTCAAGCTTTTATGTTTTCGTTTGAAATTATAAAATGCGTACCACTCATTCAAATGAATTTGTAATTGCTTAACATCAAATTTTATTTCAAAACCACATTTTTTAAACCAAAATAAACTATTATAATTACGGTGAAACCGTTCAATCTTTCCGTTGCTTTGAGGAGAACGGATTGGTGTGGTTTCATGGATAATACCATTTTTTGAAAGAAAGGTTGTAAAAGGCCTTTCTTTTACTTTGTATGCTTTTTTATTACTTCAATTAGTAGTAGTGAATTCCGGAGCATTATCAGTGCGAATGCGTTTAATTGTTATGCCAAGTTCGCCAAAATCTTTCATTGCTCTTTGCATGGCATTAATGGCATTATTGGTTCCTAAACTATCATACACATATCCAAAAGCAATTCTTGTTATTTCGTCAATGAAATCATAAACATATAATCTATGCTTAGCAATAGGAAAATTTTTATCAGTAAACACTTTAGCATCCATTTGTAAAAGACCAATCTCGGAAACTTCATAACGCTTAAAATGGCGTTTTGCTTTTTTCATTTGCGTTTTTATTTCTCCATAGCGTTTGTCTTGTTTAATTCAACGATAAAAAGTATTAATTGATTTGGGGACATTATTTGTATCGATATCATGCACATTTTTTTGATGAATATTATGATAAAGCGATAATACACCGCCCGCACCTACAAATTTGTAATCAAAGTAATAATCACAAATTTGTTTTCTGGTTTCTAATGAAAATTGATATTTAATATTTTTTGGTGTTGTTGATTTGAATTGCAATTCATAAAAGTTGTCTTGACAATAACCATTAATAATTTTTTTAGCTCAAATATAAAATGTCATTTTACTACCATGAAAATATTTTTTAATCAATTTATTTACAGATATGTTATCTGTATTATTCATATATAAGTTGGTACATAAATTGAGATATTTACTTACTCATTTTTTTACTTTATGATAATATTTTTCATGATAAATCGTAGTCATTCAAGATTGTAATTTAGCTTTTAAATCTGCTAAATCATTTTTAGGCACAATATACTTCATTTTCTATTTCCTTTTTTATTTTTTTCTATATCAAACACATAAAACAGTTAATATCCATAGATAATAATTAGTATAATGAAAAAAATAACTAATTACTCACAATTAAATAAAAAATATGACTTAAATTTTAGTGACAATAACTTTGGTTTTACTTGAGAAATCTTTAAGGAACTAGTTGGCGATGATTGAGCAGAATATTTTACAACGAGGTGTTTTTATCGATTTGTACCTACCGCTAGAATGACCTTTAAAACTTGAAACTGTTTAGCTTGGGATTTATGAATTTGTTGTAACTTTACAGATACATCCGCTCAAGAAGTACGACGCTATGAAAATACACATTCTGAAACAACAATTGCTGATTTACATAATGTATGTCAATATTTAGAAGAAAAATATGGCATTCAAATTGGACCTGAGCACTCTAAGGTGACTGGGATAGTTTGAAAATTGAATAAAGAGGGCGGAGAAATAATTTTTCCTTCCAATCAACGAATAACTTTTATTGGTTATGCCAACGGTAATAGAATTTTTGGAACAGCTGTAAAAGGTTCTAGTTTTTTGTGTTCACGAACTGACGAAATAATTATGGCAGAAGAAAAAGAAACTTTGACTGATAAACAACTAATTTATAGATATGAGCGTTTACAAATGTCAATGTTTCGTAGCAATCGGATTAAAATTTCTGACAAACCCATAAAAGAACTTTCTTGAACCTTTGTTGATAAAATGACAGGACAACAAGAAACGCGCTACTTATGAAAAAGTTTTTTTGTCGCGTTCACTTGCAACCCCTATGATAAATATCACCCATTTTATGAAAAATACTGTACGCCATTTTTACCATTAAACGACAAGATAATGAATTTATTAAAAGAAACTGGTAAAGTCTGATACGAAAATGAAAAAGAATTTGAGGGTTTAGGAATTTTTGTTTTAAGACTAACATTAGACTCCACTTGAAATAAATTGCCAGAAATTTCAAGAAAAAAAGTAAACCAACTTAAAAAAGATAACCCCGATGAATATGCTATTGTAAAATATGGTTTTGAGTACTCAGACAGTGATAATACTATCTTTCCGTTTCGAAAACATTTAAAATATACACAAAAATACGATTTAAAAGATTTTTATGTTGCCACTATTGATATGTATAAATTTGATTTTTATAGTATCGGGGTTGATTGAGCAACTGGGCCAATCGATCATACTGTGCTAAAATTTTGGGGATTTCAAGAATATAAAAAAACTGAACTTTACGATCCATATTTAATATGTGAAATTGTTGTAACCCCCGAAGATAATTTTTCTGAAAATGAAAAAATTAGTTATTTTATAGAAGAAATCATGACTTTAAGAGCAAATTTTTATAATTTTGATCATGTTATTTTTAATTATGATGATAAAGCAAAAACAGCTATGGAATGAATTAAAACAAAATTAATCGAAGATTATAGTTTTAACATTCGTACCAGCACAGCCATTAAGCACACAACTCCATTAACCAAAGAAGCCGGTTTAACAGACCGCGTTATTTGAATGCGTAATTTGTTTGGATTTGGTAATTGTCATATAAATTTACAGAATAATCCTTTTACTGCCAAATGCTACGAAGAATTACGATATGATGAAAAACGCACTAATGTTCCTGACCCAAAAATGTATCTCGATCCTTATGATGCAGACTTTTATGCATTATATCCAAATAGAGTTTATATAAGAGGCAAACAAAAAGGCTATCGTTAACGATAGCCTTTTTAGCCCAAGAGGTTCTGAGTTTACACCGCAGTTAGATTCCTTCATGTAATCAACTTGTCCTAGGTCTTCCATGTATATAATACCATATTTTAAATTATTATCTTTACTACCCATTGGCAAAACCAAATTAAAAATCCAACCCCGCGTAAACATATTCAATTATTTTAATTTTTAACCAATAATTTAGAAATTGCTTTCATAAACTTATCTTTCTTATTTAACTCTACACCACTTTTAATCATTTCATCACTGTAACTAATTGTTTTTCTTTTCATTTTAATTTCCCTCCTTAAACTTAATTCACAATTATTAATATATTACCGCTTATTTTAATGTTTCTAAATATAAATCTACAAATACAACTCAGAAAAATGATGTAAGGTAACACAGACATTTTAGACCAGTAAGAATGTTCCTCTTAACAATAATTTTTTAAAGGAGGTAGGTATTTTAATTAATAAAATTAAACTAACTTTATTAATTTATTAACTTGTTCGAACAAAAACTAAATTCTATTTAAAAAGTTGTGTTGTAAATATGAAAACACTTTTTAGGTGTGCCAAAAAATGCTTTTTGGTAATTTCGAGCATTTCTCGCACCTAGTTAGCTAACATAACTTAGTTAAACATAAGAGAAATAACATAGATTTCTTAGATAGTTAACTATGGTAGCTAACTAGGAAATTGCATATAAGGAAGGATATATATTAGACTTCTTGCAAAATTAATATGATAATTATAATTTTTAAATTTAAAATAAATATAAAAGTGTTATTAAAATAATTTTTAGATTATTTTTACAAATATTTTGTCATTAAAACATAATAAAAATTATTATTTACAATAAAAAAAGACTGAAATTTTAAATTATCAAATATATTTAAACTAATAGTTGTAAATTATAAATTGAAGCTATTAAATTAAATCTTAAAGCAAATCTTTTTCTACGATTTCGATATTTTTCACTAATAATTTTAAATTTTTTAAGTATAGCAAAAACATTTTCAATAACAATTCTCATTTTTGAAATTCGCTCATTATTTTGCTTTTCTTCTTTATATTAAAGGGTTTTTCTTTGATTTTCTTTTAGGAATTAAAACATTATGATTAATTTTTTGTATGCCTTGATAACCTAAATCCACTAAAACAGTTGTTTCTGGTAAAAATTTAATTTTTGAATCTTTTAAAATTTTAAAGTCATGGTTTTTACCATAAGAAAAATCAGAACTAATAATTTTTTTACTATCTTTTTCAATTATAACTTGTGTTTTTATTGTGTGTTTTTTCTTTTTTCCTGAGTAGTGCTGTTTTTGTCTTTTTTTGGGCGTTGGATTTGGCTTTCAGTTACATCAATTATAACAGTCTTATCTTTGAAATAATCTTTTAATAGTGATTTTTGACCAGTAAGTTGTTGAAAATTAGGGTGTTTTATTAAAGTGTCTTCAATTCATTTGATATTTCTATAACAACTACTTTCACTAATATCATAACTTTTTGCAATATGAAAATAAGTTCTATATTCTCTTCAATATTCTAAAGTCATTAAAATACGATTTTCTAATGATAATTTATTGGTTCTTCCGCGACGAAATCTCTTTTTTAATTCTTCTATTTTTAAAATTTCTAGCATTTTATTAAAAGTAGTATGTTTAATACCAGTTAATCTTAAAAAATTTTTATCACTTATTTGATTATTTTTTTTAAATTTCATTTAAATTCCACCTTTTTATTAAAAACAACAATTCAATTATATTTTAAATTAATTTTGCAAGAAGTCTATTATCTTTTTACAAAAACCAAAAAATTATTGATATGAGGAGTTAATAAATAATGACTAACTTAAAAAATTTATTTTTGAATAAAAAATATATTGTTGCTGAAACAACAAATGCGATTTTACTATCAATTCCCAATAGCGGTGGTGGTTCTTGAGTTCCTAGAAAACTAGTATACCCATCAATTAAATATGCAAATCAGATGGTGATCGGTATTTTTCCAGAAAATAATTATGAAGTTATTAAGTATGATGCCAACGGTGCACAGAAAATTACAACCATTAAGGGGCAAGAAATTATTAATTTGTATGAAGAAGTTAAAATTAAAAATCGACAAAAATTTTTAGAAAATATTAAAAAATCTGAAGCTGATAAAGATATTAATTTTAATTATATTATTCCCAAATGACTAAAAGAAACTGATTTAAATTAGTTATTAAATCTTGAACAAGTACGAAATGGCTAAAAAATATTGTTATGTTATATATTCTTGCGAAACCAATGAGTTAGTCGGTGTTTATGATAGTGTTGGTGAAATTGTAGAACGCTATTATGGACTTTCGCGTAATGATCCTAATTTTAAACGAAAAGTACACTCATTAGAAACTGTAATTTATTACAAGAAAAAAGCCATTCGTCCGCGGAAATGAATTATTTATAAAGAAATAATTGAGGAAGATTAATTAATGGAAAACAAACATTTTTATTGACTTAAAGCGTTACGCCAAAAATATTCTTATAAAGAAATAATTACAGCGTTAAAAGCAATTAATTGTCAATTAAAAGAAAAATCATTGCAATGTGAGTTTAAAAGAATAGAAAATTATTGTAAGCGAAAAACTAAAAAAACTTATGATTATCAAAATTGCTGTGTGCCACAAGAAAAATGTACTCATTTTCTTTGCTGACAACACATAAGAAGAAAAATATAATATGTCTAAATCTTTATTGAGGCGTGGTTCACCGCTTCCGATTACTCAACGAAAAAATGTAGTTGTCATAAGGTAAGTATTTAGTTTATGAATTATATAATTGGTATTGACCCCGCAGGAATCGGTTCTACTGGTATTGTTCTTTGGAATTTTGAAAATTCATGCATTGAATTTAACGAAACAATAATTTCTGAAAGCGTTGAACAAGCAATTTTTAAAATTAAAAAATTATTTGATAATTTTAAAAGAATAGAAAATTTTAAGCCATTGTTTATTATTGAAAATTTTTTCTTAACTAAAGGTAGAACGATTACCAATCCTTTAGCAACCTCAGAACTTATTGGAGCAATAAGCAGTCTTTTAAGGTTTAAATATCATTGGCACTTTCTTAGACAAGAGCCTTCTAAAAAGAAAGGATTTTTTTACAAAGGAAACTTAAAACTTACCAAACACGAGCACGATGCGTGAAAGCATATTCAATACTTTTTGGGTAATGAGGTAAAACAAAATGTTAAAAGCACTAAAAACTAAAAAAGAAAATGAAGTAATTGACTATGTTAATTTTGTAAATTTGACAGTTATTTTAAAAGATATTCCCAAAATCACAGAATTTAAGCAAAAAATAGCTATTAGTAGTGTTGTTGTTAAAGTTGTTAATGTTCAAGTTAGTTGAGCGGGTCTTAATTACACAACGCTCTCTATTTATGAAGAAAAGTTGCAAAAAGAATTCTTAAAATTAAAAGAACACGATATTATTTTAATTGAGGGAAAATTACACAATCGTTATTATCCAAATAAGACCACCCACAAAACATTTTTTAGCATTGAGGTTGAAAAATTTAAAAAAATTGGAAAAAAAAGAAAAAATAAATAGCTAAAAACTCAATAATTAGAAAAACTCATTAGATAATTAGAATATCAAATGAGTTTTTTATTTGAAAAAGGAGTACACACCAAATGAAAATTAGAGATAAAAAAATCGTCTTTATTGGTGAAGACGGACAACCCGAAAAAAATGCTGATGGAACTTTTAAGGTGAAAAATTTATATCGTGGCTTCACTGAGCAAAATGACTATACTGCTAATTTTCAGGAAAAAGCAAAAAATCTGTTACAAAGAGAAACGGATGCACTAAAAAAACTTGCCGACAAAGAAAAAGAATATTTAACTTTTAAAAAAGAACAAGAAATTAATAAATTAATTCAAGATGCTAATATTGATAATCAATTTATTAATTTTGTGAAAAACTCAATTAATTTTGAAAATGATATTGAAGTAATTAAAAATGATATTAATAATTTTGTGGTCACGATGCCAAAAATTAAACACACATTAGACACAGGAGGCGTTCCAAATAAGGCTGATGATAAAAATAATAACCCTTCTAACTCAGAAGAAATAATTTTTTCATCAGATGCTTTAACCCCTCAAGAGTTAATGTTTAAAAGAAAGGAAGATAAATAATAATGGCGTTTTTTATTAATGTTGACCAATTAAGAACATTGGTTTCAAGCAAATGAAGACCCGAATTTCCACGAACAGGAAGTTTGATTCACCAACTTTTTGCAAATGAAATAGCTTTTACCGAATTTGAATATGGTGAGAAAGTAGTTATTCCACTTGCAACGGACGGAGTTATTAATAAAACATGAGACCCTAATACTGGTTCCAAATCTAACTATGCAACGAGAAAAAAAATAGAAGCTACCTTGAACAAGGTAAATGATATTCAAGAACGCATAGGGCGTTTAGAGAGTAAAGCAGTAGGTCCCAAATTCATTGAAAGTAAGATTATTCGTCTTCGCCAACAAATGGCTGAAATTTATGACAAATACGATGCTGAACAATTAGTGGCTGGTGGTACAGCAATTGCAACCGCAAAACCGATTACTAAAAACACAATTCTTGAAGAAATGGCAAAAATGCGAATTGCTGTTGTCAATTCTGAAAATGAGTGGACAAGTGGCTTCTTGCTTGCGACGGCTGATGTAGTGACCGAAGCTACTTATGCGAAATTGGTAACCTCTTCTCCTGATGGCGTGCTAGGTATGGTTAACGGAGTTGTCGGTGTTGTTAATGGTTGTATAACTATTGAAGTGCCTAAATCTCGCTTACCCGAGAATGTTAATATGATATGAGTTAATACTTTGGCATATGCGACATTTACAGGTATTGATTTGCCTATGGATGTAGGTATGTATACAGACGAAAAATATATGGGACAAGTTTATATTGCTGAACGAGAATTTTTTACTGGTAAAGTTGCTGTAGCCAAAATGGTTCATTATCACAAATCAACACCAGACAAGGATGCAGTACAAGGCCAAGGTGGTCATTAAAAAGGAAATTAGGCTATAGATATAGGTAGCTTTTTTAAGATTATGCCCATTGGAACTAATATAACTGCTTTGCAGTTGAGAGTTATTAAAACTACGCGGTTGCCCCAAAAACAAGAAAATGATTTTTTACTGGAATTATTAAAATTTGTAGGTGTGCAAGTCATTGGTATTTTATTAGCAAAATTTACTGCTGGTCTGTCGCTAAAATTTTCTCTAAGTGCTGGATTATCAAATTTAACATCCCAATTAATTGCTTCAAGTGTGCGTGTTGTAACTGATTTTACAATTAATCAAGTCTATGATATTTATAAAGAACAAAGTAATACAATAAGCACTTTACTTAATTTAACGCCAGCTATTGGTGAAATTAGTAAGATATCAAGAGCTTATAAAACAACAAAGTTTTTTAATCTAGCGAAAGAAAATAAAATTATTAATCATTTAGGAATAACAACGGCTAATAATTTAGAGCAGGTTATTTCACAAGTTCATAATAAAAAAATTATTCTTGACAAATATAAAACTTGATTTGACTATACTAAAAAACCAACTAAAGAAACTATGCTTAATCATTTAGGATTTTTGGCACGAAAACAATTTGTTAAGAATTATAAAAGTGCAAATGTAACAACATTAGGTCAACTTTTGGAAATGGAAACATTACTAAGAAAAATTAATCCTAATCTTATAACTGAAACAAGGATATTTAAAGAAAAATGAGGTAATCAATTTTTAAATCGTTACGGAACAAACATTAATGAAATTTCAAAAATGCCAACAGAAAAATGATTTAATTTAATTACCCAAATGCAAAAATCAGGAATTCGTCAAGGTACATTATTATCACTAAATACTTTACGAGCAGAAAATGTTTTTCGTTCTCAATTTCTTAAAAGATTTAATAAAATTATGGAAAAATCAAAAAAATTGAAAAAATTATCACCAACATATCAAATTCAAAAAGGTTTAAATAAAGTGTTTGAGCCTGTAAGAGAAACCATTAAAGAGATAGAATTAAAGACTAAAACCAAAATTCAAGAATATACAAATTTTAAGAACATTATTTCAAGAGTGCAAAAGAAAATAATTACCGATGGTACTTTATTACCATTAATATCTGATGTCTTTTTTGCAGTCAAAGTTAAACCAACAGGAATACTAACAGATATTGCGATTACAATTTACTACCAAAATCCTGAATATCCACCAATAGGACCAATAATTACTACTCCATTAAAATTACAACAATTAATAACTGCATCTAGTCCTTTTAAATTTTATATGTACGAAAGTGGTTGATCAATTGGTTGGGGTAAAACTAAAGGTAACATATTGTCTTTAATGCCATTTTTACCAGCAAATGTTCAAGAATTTTACATCAATAGCATAAAGTTATATCGAGTTTTAACTCCGCTTTTAAAAATAACTTATGACCGTTATAAAGAAGGAAATTTATTTAAAGTTAAAGAAAATTTAAATCAAGTTTTTAATAAAGACAACTATGTTAATTGAGCCGTTGATAGTGTTTTGGGTAAGGGAATTGTTGGACGAAATGCTAAAAACCTCATTGTTAGACCACTTATTAAAAACAAAAATATTAATTTGAAAATTAATGCTAAAAATATGATCCAAAAACAAATAACTAAAAAAATTACTACTATCAATAAAAAACTAAATCGGAAGTGATAAAAAATGCTCTCAAAAGAACTTTGACCAAATATAACCATTAATGGCTATCATACTATCAAACCACTTACTGGAACCTTAGATGCTATACCATCTAAATATAAAGATTTAAATTTTGCTAATTTTGATGATTGATTTAAAACTTTCGCTTTAAGAGCTCAAAATGATTGCAACATGTATCTTGACTTTATCTTTAACAAGTGAGAATTTACTACTTTTCCTGATGAAATTAAAGAAACCGTTATAGACATGATTTATATTTTGATTGAGCATTGAGTGTTTAACAGAGTTCCAGTTGAATTTTTTGTTGATGCAACAAATAATTTGAATACTTCTAGTACAAGTTATATTGCCTCTACTCTAGCAAATAATACTCAAGATATGATTCCACAAAGAGTTAAAGCATTAGCTAATTTTACAGAATTAAAAAATTTCTTAATTCCTTATAATGATGAAAATACAGTTGATGCTAATATGATTGATTTAGGTTTGTATTACAGTAAATTTGTTGTTGATAAGTTATTAGAAAAAGAAAAAAATGAACGATTAAAAAAACAATTAAAATTTTTTCAAAGTCGCTGTCAGGATTACACATGCCCCCAAAATCCTAATCTTAGAGGGCCTGTAACTAATTTAGTTATTGAGGAATATGCAAGTTCTGATTATGAACATGAAACAGAAACTTTAACGGTATCTTTCCCTAAACAAATTGGCACTTTACCACCAAATGCTTTACAACCTAATCCTCAAGAGGGCGATTATACGCACGCTACAACAGCTGATTTTTCTGCCAAATTACAAAAGCAACTAAATTTGATTTTTCAAAATTTTCAAAATATCCAAAAATCGTTAATTGGAGCGATTGCTTGATTTTCTCAATTAAAAAAATTGGAAGAGGGTTGACTGCCACTTTCAGAAAAGGCATACACCGTCATTCTTGCCAACGGCAGTCAATTGGTGACGCCTAGCCTTCGCGAGGGCGATTTTGTGCGACACAAAAAAGACAATCCTTTAAACGCAGAAAATGACAATGTCGGTCACCACATTCATCCGATTTATGTGGCTCCGAAATTAGACAAACCCAATTCTTCTTTTGTTTTCAAATGAAAAAAAAATTATTTTTTTTCAACAACAGGGTGAAATGTGGGCACAATGCCCCACACGCCGGAAGATTCTGACATTGTTATGCAGTCCTCACTTATTTTGGATGCTTGACCAAAAGAGGTCCCGGAAGAAATTTATTTATTTTTTTCAGCCGAAACAGAAAAAAATGAAACTGATATTTTAGAAACCCGCCCACAAAATACTAGTTTAATAGCTCATATTTATGTGGGCCTAGGGGCTAAAATTAAATAAGAGAGGAGAAAGTATCATATGAATTCAGAAACAGTAGCAAGTATTTTTACAGCAATTATTGGCGGTTTGGGTGGAACGGCTGGCATTACGGGAATAATCTCGGCTTTAAAAACAAAAAAGGAAGCGAAAAAAATGGAGCAAGAAAATAAAGAAGCGTTAAATAAAATTGATACTAAATTAATGATTATAAATAATAAGATTGATATGGTTATTGCTATCAAAAATAATAACGCTAATAAAAACGAGATTAATATTAACAAACCAAAACGAGGAGCTAAAAATAATGGCTAAAAAATTATTTTGATTGAAAATGTTAATTTACTTTTTAAACTTTATTACTCTAGGACTTGTACCTTTGGGGAAATTAATTTCTGAAAAAATTGAAATTTTAAAAAAACAAGTTGAAGAATTGGAAAGTAAATAATGCCATTACGATTTACTAAAAAATGATTTAGTGATAAAGATGATAATGTAGTAGTTAAAAAACGCGAAATTGAAAAATCAATTTTGCGAATGTATGGTTTTGCTCCTTTTGGTCATGAAGATTATTATAAATCGTATGTGTCCGACACTATGGCTAATGCATTAACTCCTAAGAAGTTGGAAATTAATATTAGTCAACAAGATTTATCACCAAAAATAATGGCATGACTTTATAAAAATGATTTTCAAAGTAAAAACTGGATTAATGAGAAACGAGCTAGCGATATTGGTATTTCAGCATTTCTAATTTTTTTAAATCAAGGAATTATGAATTTTCAACCCATACGAGTAGCAGAACGAGAATATGATGTGTTGGGAAATTTAATTCAATGTACAATTTTTTACGACGACTATAAGAAAAATAATCTTAATTTACGCATGTACGAAACTTACCAATTAGAAAACAGCAAAGTAAAAATTACGCGTGAAATTTATGAACTAAGCACCAAAAAAATTGTTGACAATAATGGCACTTCCAAATTAGAACAAACAATAATAAAAGTTAATGATTTTGAAAAACAACGCAATAATGAAAAATTAAATATTAACCAAGTTTTAGAAATTAATTACATACCAATTGCAATTTTTTCTAATTTACCAAGTGAGCGTGCTGACATCGCTGGTGTTGAAGATAAATTGAAAGCTTTAGATATTTTTTATGAACAAAGCATTCTAGATGCGATTTTAAACGCCACAAGATTTCTTATTAATACAAATTCACTTGTTGGTAATGTTCAAAAAAATGTAAATAAGATTATTGATGATTTTATTAAAAATCATGTTTTAGTCATGAATTATGATCAAGCACAAAATCCAATACCCTTTTCTACTATTAATGGTCAATTTAGAGGAAAAGAATTAACTTATTTATATGATTGAAATGTGACCGAGATTAATAAACGGATTGGAATGCATGTACCTGCAATTCATAAAGGGGCTCAACAAACTCGTCAAGAAAGTTCTGCGGTTAATATTCAAACTAACAATATGCTCGAGCAAAAATTATTATTACGAGAAGAAGCCCATGCAAACTTTATTTACTTACTACTTAAATTTGACCGCGACTTGAATGGTAACAATTTTATTTCAAAAGAACTTGAAAAAATGACAATCAAAGTCAATTTGAATGTAACGACCACAATTGGTAAAGAAATTAATAATATTGATATGAAAGGACAAGAAAATGGCGGATTGGAAGACTAAACCAAGTCAAGAAAATGAAACAAAATATCGTGATTATGCAATTGATAATACTCCACTGGACTTTGCAAATTATACCGAACAATCAGACCCTGACTTACATACAATTTATAACGAAACAAGAAAACGCGAATTATATATTTACCCTTTAAACAACCTGATTAAAAACACAAATAAACCTAATTTATACTACTTTTCTCCCAATGTTGTTAAAATTGGCTTTATTGACCCTTTAGAAGTTAAAAAAACGATTGCTTATGAAGTTAGTGACTTTAATTTAGAATTAGATGCTCGCAATGCTACTAATATTCAAGATAACAGTGTGGAGTATACTATGGTTGATGCTAAGACTATAATTTTTCAAGATGAAAGTTTATATGGCAAATTTAATCTTCATGTCGTTTCTATTGGTGAACCGGCAAACGAAAATAATTTGGATGAATTGTATATTATAAATTCTTACACCGAACGCTATGCCCCAAAATCAATTAAGGTAACCAAGGAAACGGTTTTGGTACGGGTGCAAGATTTTAAAGTTCGTGATTCTAATCCCATTATTGTCCGTATTCAAAAACAATTGCCCGAAGATACAAAGGTTAAAGCAATTACTATTAAATTTCCACGGCAAGCTTTATTTGGAAATATTAAATTAATTGGGGAAGTAAACGGCGTGGAGGGTTATCCGCGATTATTTATAGAAAATGACAAGGTTATGTTACCAATGCTATCAATGCCGATTGAAACTGAACCAAAAGTTAGAATATTGCAACAATGAATGTCTAGTCAAGTTTTAGCATGAGAAAAAGCAAAATTGTTTTTTAATGAGAAAAGTGCTTTAGATTTGATTACGGTTGGTGGCGGAACAGAATCAAGAAAAAAAGTTTTTATTGATGCAAGAGTAACATCAATGCATATTACTAGAAATACGCAAAAATATCAGCGTGTACCTCTTGGTTGTCTACCAGTGGATTTATTAAAAGAAAATATTATTTTAAATGAAACAATCACTCTACCTGGTGAAATTGGTGGGCTTGAACCCAGTTGTCTAAATTCTACCTCATATAATTTAACTAAAGATTATGATAGAGTGGAATTAGAATTTAAAGAAATTTTTAAAATTGATAGCTTACAAAAAGTATTATTAGATATGTTAAATTATACATATATATTATAGAACCAATTTTAAATATGCAGAATATTATACTGAAAAAGATGATAAACCATATGTTGGGCAACCTAAAAATGCTGTGGCTAAAATAAAAGAAGAAAAGTTTGTAGGCCAAAAACCAGAAACAGTTATTACAAACTTATTTGAGGACTGAAAATTTGAAAATCCTAAATTAGTAAATCATCCTTCTGTTAAAATATTTAAACAAATAGTCATGATGTTGTCCGAATATATTTTTTCAGATTTATCAATAAATACAGGTTTAAATGATGATTATAAAGTTTTATTACCTTATTATTTTGAATTAATTTCAGAACCAATTTTAGAAGATGGGGAATATAAATTTAAGGATGTTGAAGTAAAGTTAAAATCAGAATATTTTAATTTTGAAGTTGGTAATATAAAATTGAAAAATAAAGATATTTCACAAAATAAATTATTAAAGTTAAGTGATAATCAGTTTAATTGACTGTCACTTGTTAATAATTTAGAAGCTAATGATATTCCAAGTTTACTGCCAAAAGATATAAAATTAGCGGATGGAAATTATGGTAAAAATTTTGTTAATTGTATAGTTAAAGAACAAAAATTGAATAAAACTATGATTGTATATGGTAACGGTTTAGAAGAATTATTAAGTAATTTTGAGTGAGTAAAAGAAATAAATAAATTTGATGTTACTAATAAATGTCAGTTTATTTTAGAAAATGAAGTGGAAAAATTTAAGTGTTTAGAAATTAGTGCTATTTTTGGAAATGGACAATATGATTTTGAAATAGAAACAACTTATGAATTAATAAATATTCAACAAATTAATTTGTTTAACGAAAAATCTAGTTCATATTCATTAATAGAAATTTAAAGATAATAAAAAAGTTAAAAGAAGTTAATCTGTTTAGATTAACTTCTTTTAACTTTTTGGTCTAATTTTTCCATCTCCTGAATTTACTGTAGATCAATTATCTATTCTATATAGTGCAATGCTTCCTAAAATTATTGATATTACTATTCCTATAATCACAAATAACCCCCCCCCATATTTTTATTTTTCCTTTATTTTTTTGTTCTTGCATTTAATTAACTCCTCCAAAAATAAATTTAATTAATCGGGACTAAAAAGAGACCTTTTTTGGGTCTCTTTGTTTTGTTTTTGAAATTTAATGTAGGCTGGTCGGGTTGCTTCCACAAACGAAGCGTCAATATACTAGAATTTTATTAAGCTTACAAAAAATCTCGGCACCGCTTTTCAACCTGTTAGGGGTCCGCGTTTAGCAGGACCTTGGGGACCCTGACTTTATTGAAAGAACTTCCGTAATTTTTTTAATTTAATAAACAACTAGATTATACACGCAGATTTTGTGAAAGTCAACCCTCCCAGACTCACTCAATCTTGCTTTTAAACATAAAAAAAGTTATAATGAAAATAACTTATAGTCATGACTGTAAAGAGTTCATAAGTTGAAATACTTATGTCCTGAAAAGGGTGGCCGTAGGGCCCATTTATTTTAAGTTTAGAATTGATTTAACGGTAGATGTTAAAAAACAAAAAAGATTCAAAAAGTCGGTACTCTAAAATAATAACTTTTTAAATGTTGCTAAATAAAATAAAGGAGATTTATGTGACTATTATTTGTACAGAAATAGAACATATTTTTTTACTAGAACATTTTAAAGATTATAATGTAGAGAATTTCGGAGAATATTTAAAACAAATTTACTTGCCACATGAAGACGCATATATTAAATTGCATTCTGGCAAAAAAGGTAGAAAGGTGGAAATAACTTCAAAAAATAATAAAAATATACAAAAAATTTTTGAACAAATTATTTCATTATTAAGTAATAAAAAATGTTTTTTTGCAATGGAATATATTGAAAGTAATAATGAAATTTACTTTTCTATAAAAAAGTATTTGTTTAACAAGAAAAGAATAAGAACAATAAGAATTGATGAAGAACCTTATTCGGGTTTAAAAGATAATCAACTGGAAGAAGAAATGGATCAAGCAGATTTAGCAATTGTAAATACAAGTTATAATAATATAAATGTTATTTATGAATTAGGGTATTTAACCTCTAAGATTAGGTAAAGATAAAATTATAATAATAAGTGATAATAAATTTTCAGATGAGCACGCTTATACATGTACAGGAGGGGATTGTTGTAAATATAAAAGCAAAAAATTTAATTTTCGTCAAAGGAGTACAATATTTTTAGATAGTCCTGATTTTTTAATAGAAATAGAAAAGCAAATTGATAAAATGATTTCAGATGGTAAAATATAAACGATTGAAGGTGGTTGAAATGAAATTAGGTAAACAAAATATTTTTTCAATAGCAAAGTATATAACTAAAAAATATAATATTAATAGTTCTATTAAATTACAAAAATTGATGTATTTTTCTTACATATATTTTTACAAAAAAACTGGTTTATTGTTGTTTGATGAAAAATTTGAAGCATGAGTATATGGTCCAGTTTTAAGAGAAATTTATTATCATACAAGAGATTACGGTTTATTTTTTAATTATTTTCCGTCTTCAGAAATAAAGTTTAGAGATAATAAAATTGTTGAAATAAAAACATCTAAAAAAATAATTCCTGATTTAAAAAATGAAACTGTTTGTAAATTAATTGATGAAGCTTTAATTGATTATTCAAAATTGTCAGCTATGCTTCTTGTAGCAGAAGCACATAAATCTGAATATTGAATAAAAGCAAGAAACGGACTTGATATTAGTTTGCCAAGTGATCGGGATATAATAATTAATTAGTATTTTTTCCACGAATAAACTGTCTTACAGCATATAACGCATAAAAATCTGCATCATAAGGATCAAGATACATTTTTGGGTCAGGAACATTAGTGCGTTTTTCATCATATCTTAATTCCTCGTAGCATTTGGCAGTAAAAGGATTATTCTGTAAATTTATATGACAATTACCAAATCCAAACAAATTTACGCATTCAAATAACGCGGTCTGTTAAACCAGCTTCTTTGGTTAATGGTGTTGTGTGCTTAATGGCTGTGCTGGTACGAATGTTAAAACTATAATCTTCGATTAATTTTGTTTTAATTCATTCCATAGCGGTTTTTGCCTTATCATCATAATTAAAAATAACATCAGCAAAATTATAAAAATTTGCTCTTAAAGTCATGATTTCTTCTACAAGATAACTAATTTTTTCATTTTCAGAAAAATTATCTTCAGGTGTTACAACAATCTCACATATTAAATATGAATCGTAAAGTTCAGTTTTTTTATATTCTTGAAATCCCCAAAACTTTAGCACAGTATGATCGATTGGTCCAGTTGCTCAATCAATCCCGATACTATAAAAATCAAATTTATACATATCAATAGTGGCAACATAAAAATCTTTTAAATCATATTTTTGTGTATATTTTAAATGTTTTCGAAACGGAAAGATAGTACTATCACTGTCTGAGTACTCAAAACCATATTTTACAATAGCATATTCATCGGGGTTATCTTTTTTAAGTTGGTTTACTTTTTTTCTTGAAATTTCTGGTAATTTATTTCAAGTGGAGTCTAATGTTAGTCTTAAAACAAAAATTCCTAAACCCTCAAATTCTTTTTCATTTTCGTATCAAACTTTACCAGTTTCTTTTAATAAATTCATTATCTTGTCGTTTAATGGTAAAAATGGCGTACAGTATTTTTCATAAAATGGGTGATATTTATCATAGGGGTTGCAAGTGAAGGCGACAAAAAAACTTTTTCATAAGTAGCGCGTTTCTTGTTGTCCTGTCATTTTATCAACAAAGGTTCAAGAAAGTTCTTTTATGGGTTTGTCAGAAACTTTAATCCGATTGCTACGAAACATTGACATTTGTAAACGCTCATATCTATAAATTAATTGTTTATCACTCAAAGTTTCTTTTTCTTCTGCCATAATTATTTCGTCAGTTCGTGAACACAAAAAACTAGAACCTTTTACAGCTGTTCCAAAAATTCTATTACCGTTGGCATAACCAATAAAAGTTATTCGTTGATTGGAAGGAAAAATTATTTCTCCGCCCTCTTTATTCAATTTTCAAACTATCCCAGTCACCGTAGAGTGCTCAGGTCCAATTTGAACGCCATACTTTTCTTCTAAATATTGACATAAATTATGTAAATCAGCAATTGTTGTTTCAGGATGTGTATTTTCATAGCGTCGTACTTCTTGAGCGGATGTATCTGTAAAGTTACAACAAATTCATAAATCCCAAGCTAAACAGTTTCAAGTTTTAAAGGTCATTCTAGCGGTAGGTACAAATCGATAAAAACACCTCGTTGTAAAATATTCTGCTCAATCATCGCCAACTAGTTCCTTAAAGATTTCTCATGTAAAACCAAAATTATTGTCGCTAAAATTTAAGTCATATTTTTTATTTAATTGTGAGTAATTAGTTATTTTTTTCATTATACTAATTATTATCTATGGATATTAACTGTTTTATGTGTTTGATATAGAAAAAAATAAAAAAGGAAATAGAAAATGAAGTATATTGTATCTAAAAATGATTTAGCAGATTTAAAAGCTAAATTACAATCTTGAATGACTACGATTTATCATGAAAAATATTATTATAAAGTAAAAAAATGAGTAAGTAAATATCTCAATTTATGTACCAACTTATATATGAATAATACAGATAACATATCTGTAAATAAATTGATTAAAAAATATTTTCGTGGTAGTAAAATGACATTTTATATTTGAGCTAAAAAAATTATTAATGGTTATTATCAAGACAACTTTTATGAATTGCAATTCAAATCAACAACACCAAAAAATATTAAATATCAATTTTCATTAGAAACCAGAAAACAAATTTGTGATTATTACTTTGATTACAAATTTGTAGGTGCGGGCGGTGTATTATCGCTTTATCATAATATTCATCAAAAAAATGTGCATGATATCGATACAAATAATGTCCCCAAATCAATTAATACTTTTTATCGTTGAATTAAACAAGACAAACGCTATGGAGAAATAAAAACGCAAATGAAAAAAGCAAAACGCCATTTTAAGCGTTATGAAGTTTCCGAGATTGGTCTTTTACAAATGGATGCTAAAGTGTTTACTGATAAAAATTTTCCTATTGCTAAGTATAGATTATATGTTTATGATTTCATTGACGAAATAACAAGAATTGCTTTTGGATATGTGTATGATAGTTTAGGAACCAATAATGCCATTAATGCCATGCAAAGAGCAATGAAAGATTTTGGCGAACTTGGCATAACAATTAAACGCATTCGCACTGATAATGCTCCGGAATTCACTACTACTAATTGAAGTAATAAAAAAGCATACAAAGTAAAAGAAAGGCCTTTTACAACCTTTCTTTCAAAAAATGGAATTATCCATGAAACCACACCAATCCGTTCTCCTCAGAGCAACGGAAAGATTGAACGGTTTCACCGTAATTATAATAGTTTATTTTGGTTTAAAAAATGTGGTTTTGAAATAAAATTTGATGTTAAACAATTACAAATTCATTTGAATGAGTGGTACGCATTTTATAATTTCAAACGAAAACATAAAAGCTTGAATTACAAAACTCCATTTGAAACTTTAAATAAATTTATTATTGCAAAATAATTATTTAAAAAATAATAGAAACTCTTGAAAAATGTTTTAATTTGGTTAAATTTTGAATTAAATATTTTTTATTGTGAATAAAATTAATTTTTTTAATTTTAATAATACAAAATATGGTATGATGAAATCAATTAAGAGAAGCATAGTCTAATAACTGTGTGTGATTTACAACTCAGAAAAATGATCTATTGCAATCTTATATTCTTTTTTATAAAAATTAATATAATCTCTAACATCCATTTTATCGCCGTTAATATTTTTTTCACTTTTTTGAAATGTTTCCTTTCAGCATTGATCATAATGGGCTATTTCAAATAGTTCATCAAGGTCTGCATCTTCAAAAAATAAATAAATATTATCAATAAAACTTTTAATTTCTTTACTTAAATTAATTTCACTTTTTGTATTAAAAATTAAAGATCTATTATGTTGTTTACGAATACTTCTAATAACAGGTCCACTGTTATATGCCACTTCTTCATTTACACTAAATAAAGGTTTATTCTTAATTAATAAATGAAAAACTTGTGATAAATGAAGCAAATTATGAAGCATAAATTCCCCCTTATACATTTCGAAGTCATTTTTTAAAAAAAGCTGTTTTGAGTTAAATAAAGCTGGATTTTTACAAACTAAATATTTCGCCATATTCATAACATTATTATTTTCCATGATTAAGACACCCCCCCTATCATTATTAACTTAATTATACACTATTTTTTAAAAAGTAAGATTCTGGGAGGGTTGACTTTCACAAAATCTGCGTGTATAATCTAGTTGTTTATTAAAATTAAAAAAATTACGGAAGTTCTTTCAATAAAGTCAGGGTCCCCAAGGTCCTGCTAAACGCGGACCCCTAACAGGTTGAAAAGCGGTGCCGAGATTTTTTGTAAGCTTAATAAAATGCTAGTATATTGACGCTTCGTTTGTGAAAGCAACCCGACCAGCCGACATTAAATTTCAAAAACAAAACAAGAGAGACCCAGAAAGGTCTCTTTTTAGTCCCAATTAATTAAATTTATTTTTGGAGGAGTTATTAAATGCAAGAACAAAAAAATAAAAGAAAAATAAAAATATGGGGGGGGGTATTTGTGATTACAGGAATAGTAATATCAATAATTTTAGGAAGCATTGCACTATATAGAATAGATAATTGAACCGACGGTGCTGGTTATAACTTAAAATCTAAAAAGAGGTAGTGAAAGAAGAAAAAAGACGATAATTATCGTCTTTTTTCTTCTTTTGTAAACAAAATATGCACTTCGTATAAATATTGGAGATTCGTTTATATTATGTGTGTAAGGTAACCATTTTAAACCAGTAAGATCAAACTTAAATTTCTAATACTGAATATGAACTCAATTTATCATTAAATATATCAATATTATTAATTTTAATTAATTTATCATCAGTTTCAATTTCAAAACTATATTTTCCTTTACCAAAAATTGCTGAAACTTCTAATCGTTTAAAAGTTTTTATTTCATCTTCTAAAGTAAATTTACAACTATTAATGTTATCAAATTTATTTGTTTCGTTCATTCACTCAAAATTACTTAACAATTTCTTTAAGCTACTACCATAAATTTTCATTACTAAATTTAAATTATTTTTATCAATAATAAAATTAACAAAATTCTTTCCATAATTGCCATCTGCTAACTTAATATCTTTTGGCAATAAACTAGGGATGTCGTTTGGTTCCAAATTATTAATTAATGGCAGTCAATTAAACTGGTTACTATTCAATTTAAATAATTGATTTTGCGAAATATCATTATTAATTAATTTAATTTGGTTATTATGAAAATCAAAATATTCTGATTTTAAAACAACTTCTACATCTTTAAATTTATAATATCCATCCTCATCCAATGGAACTGAAATGAGCTCAAAATAATAAGGCAATAATAATTTATAATCGTCATTTAAACCCATATTAATAGATAATTCTGAAAAAATATATTCAGAAAGCATCATAATAATTTGTTTAAAAATTTGTACTGATGGATGTTTTAATAATTTTGGATTTTCAAATTTTCAATCTTCAAATAAGTTTGTAATAACTATTTCTGGTTTTTGACCAACAAATTTTTCTTCTTTTAATTTAGCCACAGCATTTTTTGGTTGACCGTATAAAAATTGTTTATCTTCATCGGAATAATATTTAGCGTGTTTAAAATTAGAACGATAGTTATAAGTATAATCTAACATGTCTAATAATACTTTTTGTAAGCTGTCAATCCTAAATATTTCCTTAAATTCTAACTCCACTCTATCATAATTCTTGGTTAAATTATATGAGGTAGCGTCTAGACAACTTGGCTTAAGTCCGCCGATAGCACCAGGTAGAGTGATTGTTTCATTTAAAATAATATTTTCTTTTAATAAATCCACTGGTAGGCAACCAACAGGTACACTCTGATATTTTTGTGTATTTCTAGTAATATGCATTGATGTTACTCTTGCATCAATAAAAACTTTTTTTCTTGATTCTGTTCCGCCACCAACCGTAATCAAATCTAAAGCACTTTTCTCATTAAAAAACAATTTTGCTTTTTCTCATGCTAAAACTTGACTAGACATTCATTGTTGCAATATTCTAACTTTTGGTTCAGTTTCAATCGGCATTGATAGCATTGGTAACATAACCTTGTCATTTTCTATAAATAATCGCGGATAACCCTCCACGCCGTTTACTTCCCCAATTAATTTAATATTTCCAAATAAAGCTTGCCGTGGAAATTTAATAGTAATTGCTTTAACCTTTGTATCTTCGGGCAATTGTTTTTGAATACGGACAATAATGGGATTAGAACCACGAACTTTAAAATCTTGCACCCGTACCAAAACCGTTTCCTTGGTTACCTTAATTGATTTTGGGGCATGGCGTTCAGTATAAGAATTTATAATATACAATTCATCCAAATTATTTTCGTTTGCCGGTTCACCAATAGAAACAACATGAAGATTAAATTTGCCGTATAAACTTTCATCTTGAAAAATTATAGTCTTGGCATCGACCATAGTATATTCAACACTATTATCTTGAATATTAGTAGCATTGCGAGCATCTAATTCTAAATTAAAGTCACTAACTTCATAAGCAATCGTTTTTTTAACTTCTAACGGGTCAATAAAGCCAATTTTAACAACATTGGGAGAAAAGTATAAATTAGGGGTTTATTTGTGTTTTTAATCAGGTTATTTAAAGGGTAAATATATAATTCGCGTTTTCTTGTTTCGTTATAAATTGTATGCAAGTCAGGGTCTGATTGTTCGGTGTAATTTGCAAAGTCCAGTGGAGTATTATCAATTGCATAATCACGATATTTTGTTTCATTTTCTTGACTTGGTTTAGTCTTCCAATCCGCCATTTTCTTGTCCTTTCATATCAATATTATTAATTTCTTTACCAATTGTGGTCGTTACATTCAAATTGACTTTGATTGTCATTTTTTCAAGTTCTTTTGAAATAAAACTGTTACCATTCAAGTCGCGGTCAAATTTAAGTAGTAAGTAAATAAAGTTTGCATGGGCTTCTTCTCGTAATAATAATTTTTGCTCGAGCATATTGTTAGTTTGAATATTAACCGCAGAACTTTCTTGACGAGTTTGTTGAGCCCCTTTATGAATTGCAGGTACATGCATTCCAATCCGTTTATTAATCTCGGTCACATTTCAATCATATAAATAAGTTAATTCTTTTCCTCTAAATTGACCATTAATAGTAGAAAAGGGTATTGGATTTTGTGCTTGATCATAATTCATGACTAAAACATGATTTTTAATAAAATCATCAATAATCTTATTTACATTTTTTTGAACATTACCAACAAGTGAATTTGTATTAATAAGAAATCTTGTGGCGTTTAAAATCGCATCTAGAATGCTTTGTTCATAAAAAATATCTAAAGCTTTCAATTTATCTTCAACACCAGCGATGTCAGCACGCTCACTTGGTAAATTAGAAAAAATTGCAATTGGTATGTAATTAATTTCTAAAACTTGGTTAATATTTAATTTTTCATTATTGCGTTGTTTTTCAAAATCATTAACTTTTATTATTGTTTGTTCTAATTTGGAAGTGCCATTATTGTCAACAATTTTTTTGGTGCTTAGTTCATAAATTTCACGCGTAATTTTTACTTTGCTGTTTTCTAATTGGTAAGTTTCGTACATGCGTAAATTAAGATTATTTTTCTTATAGTCGTCGTAAAAAATTGTACATTGAATTAAATTTCCCAACACATCATATTCTCGCTCTGCTACTCGTATGGGTTGAAAATTCATAATTCCTTGATTTAAAAAAATTAGAAATGCTGAAATACCAATATCGCTAGCTCGTTTCTCATTAATCCAGTTTTTACTTTGAAAATCATTTTTATAAAGTCATGCCATTATTTTTGGTGATAAATCTTGTTGACTAATATTAATTTCCAACTTCTTAGGAGTTAATGCATTAGCCATAGTGTCGGACACATACGATTTATAATAATCTTCATGACCAAAAGGAGCAAAACCATACATTCGCAAAATTGATTTTTCAATTTCGCGTTTTTTAACTACTACATTATCATCTTTATCACTAAATCATTTTTTAGTAAATCGTAATGGCATTATTTACTTTCCAATTCTTCAACTTGTTTTTTTAAAATTTCAATTTTTTCAGAAATTAATTTCCCCAAAGGTACAAGTCCTAGAGTAATAAAGTTTAAAAAGTAAATTAACATTTTCAATCAAAATAATTTTTTAGCCATTATTTTTAGCTCCTCGTTTTGGTTTGTTAATATTAATCTCGTTTTTATTAGCGTTATTATTTTTGATAGCAATAACCATATCAATCTTATTATTTATAATCATTAATTTAGTATCAATTTTATTTAACGCTTCTTTATTTTCTTGCTCCATTTTTTTCGCCTCCTTTTTTGTTTTTAAAGCCGAGATTATTCCCGTAATGCCAGCCGTTCCACCCAAACCGCCAATAATTGCTGTAAAAATACTTGCTACTGTTTCTGAATTCATATGATACTTTCTCCTCTCTTATTTAATTTTAGCCCCTAGGCCCACATAAATGTGAGCTATTAAACTAGTATTTTGTGGGCGGGTTTCTAAAATATCAGTTTCATTTTTTTCTGTTTCGGCTGAAAAAAATAAATAAATTTCTTCCGGGACCTCTTTTGGTCAAGCATCCAAAATAAGTGAGGACTGCATAACAATGTCAGAATCTTCCGGCGTGTGGGGCATTGTGCCCACATTTCACCCTGTTGTTGTAAAAAAATAATTTTTTTTTCATTTGAAAACAAAAGAAGAATTGGGTTTGTCTAATTTCGGAGCCACATAAATCGGATGAATGTGGTGACCGACATTGTCATTTTCTGCGTTTAAAGGATTGTCTTTTTTGTGTCGCACAAAATCGCCCTCGCGAAGGCTAGGCGTCACCAATTGACTGCCGTCGGCAAGAATGACGGTGTATGCCTTTTCTGAAAGTGGCAGTCAACCCTCTTCCAATTTTTTTAATTGAGAAAATCAAGCAATCGCTCCAATTAACGATTTTTGGATATTTTGAAAATTTTGAAAAATCAAATTTAGTTGCTTTTGTAATTTGGCAGAAAAATCAGCTGTTGTAGCGTGCGTATAATCGCCCTCTTGAGGATTAGGTTGTAAAGCATTTGGTGGTAAAGTGCCAATTTGTTTAGGGAAAGATACCGTTAAAGTTTCTGTTTCATGTTCATAATCAGAACTTGCATATTCCTCAATAACTAAATTAGTTACAGGCCCTCTAAGATTAGGATTTTGGGGGCATGTGTAATCCTGACAGCGACTTTGAAAAAATTTTAATTGTTTTTTTAATCGTTCATTTTTTTCTTTTTCTAATAACTTATCAACAACAAATTTACTGTAATACAAACCTAAATCAATCATATTGGCATCAACTGTATTTTCATCATTATAAGGAATTAAAAAATTTTTTAATTCTGTAAAATTAGCTAATGCTTTAACTCTTTGTGGAATCCTATCTTGAGTATTATTTGCTAGAGTAGAGGCGATATAACTTGTACTAGAAATATTCAAATTATTTGTTGCATCAACAAAAAATTCAACTGGAACTCTGTTAAACACTCAATGCTCAATCAAAATATAAATCATGTCTATAACGGTTTCTTTAATTTCATCAGGAAAAGTAGTAAATTCTCACTTATTAAAGATAAAGTCAAGATACATGTTGCAATCATTTTGAGCTCTTAAAGCGAAAGTTTTAAATCAATCATCAAAATTAGCAAAATTTAAATCTTTATATTTAGATGGTATAGCATCTAAGGTTCCAGTAAGTGGTTTGATAGTATGATAACCATTAATGGTTATATTTGGTCAAAGTTCTTTTAAGAGCATTTTTTATCACTTCCGATTTAGTTTTTTATTGATAGTAGTAATTTTTTTAGTTATTTGTTTTTGGATCATATTTTTAGCATTAATTTTAAAATTAATATTTTTGTTTTTAACAAGTGGCCTAACAATGCGGTTTTTAACATTTCGTCAAACAATTCCCTTACCCAAAACGCTATCAACGGCTCAATTAACATAGTTGTCTTTATTAAAAACTTGATTTAAATTTTCTTTAACTTTAAATAAATTTCCTTCTTTATAACGGTCATAAGTTATTTTTAAAAGCGGAGTTAAAACTCGATATAACTTTATGCTATTGATGTAAAATTCTTGAACATTTGCTGGTAAAAATGGCATTAAAGATAATATGTTACCTTTAGTTTTACCCCAACCAATTGATCAACCACTTTCATACATATAAAATTTAAAAGGACTAGATGCAGTTATTAACTGTTGTAATTTTAAGGGAGTAGTAATTATTGGTCCTATTGGTCGATATTCAGGATTTTGGTAGTAAATTGTAATCGCAATATCTGTTAGTATTCCTGTTGGTTTAACTTTGACTGCAAAAAAGACATCAGATATTAATGGCAATAAAGTACCATCGGTAATTATTTTCTTTTGCACTCTTGAAATAATGTTCTTAAAATTTGTATATTCTTGAATTTTGGTTTTAGTCTTTAATTCTATCTCTTTAATCGTTTTTCTTACAGGTTCAAACACTTTATTTAAACCTTTTTGAATTTGATATGCTGGCGACAATTTTTGTAATTTTTTTGATTTTTCCATAATTTTATTAAATCTTTTAAGAAATTGAGAACGAAAAACATTTTCTGCTCGTAAAGTATTTAGTGACAATAATGTACCTTGACGAATTCCTGATTTTTGCATCTGGGTAATTAAATTAAATCAATTTTCTGTTGGCATTTTTGAAATTTCATTAATGTTTGTTCCGTAACGATTTAAAAATTGATTACCTCATTTTTCTTTAAATATCCTTGTTTTAGTTACAAGATTAGGATTAATTTTTCTTAGTAATGTTTCCATTTCCAAAAGTTGACCTAATGTTGTTACATTTGAACTTTTATAATTCTTAACAAATTGTTTTCGTGCCAAAAATCCTAAATGATTAAGCATGGTTTCTTTAGTTGGTTTTTTAGTATAGTCAAATCAAGTTTTATATTTGTCAAGAATAATTTTTTTATTATGAACCTGCGAAATAACCTGCTCTAAATTATTAGCCGTTGTTATTCCTAAGTGATTAATAATTTTATTTTCTTTCGCTAGATTAAAAAACTTTGTTGTTTTATAAGCTCTTGATATCTTACTAATTTCACCAATAGCTGGCGTTAAATTAAGTAAAGTGTTTATTGTATTACTTTGTTCTTTATAAATATCATAGACTTGATTAATTGTAAAATCAGTTACAACGCGCACACTTGAAGCAATTAATTGGGATGTTAAATTTGATAATCCAGCACTTAGAGAAAATTTTAGCGACAGACCCGCAGTAAATTTTGCTAATAAAATACCAATGACTTGCACACCAACAAATTTTAATAATTCCAGTAAAAAATCATTTTCTTGTTTTTGAGGCAACCGCGTAGTTTTAATAACTCTCAACTGCAAAGCAGTTATATTAGTTCCAATGGGCATAATCTAAAAAAGGCTACCTAGCTATAGCCTAATTTCCTTTTTAATCATCTTTTTCACCTTAGTCTCCACCTGAGTCTGGTGTTGTTTTGTGATAATGAACCATTTTGGCTACAGCAACTTTACCAGTAAAAAATTCTCGTTCAGCAATATAAACTTGTCCCATATATTTTTCGTCTGTATACATACCTACATCCATAGGCAAATCAATACCTGTAAATGTCGCATATGCCAAAGTATTAACTCATATCATATTAACATTCTCGGGCAAGCGAGATTTAGGCACTTCAATAGTTATACAACCATTAACAACACCGACAACTCCGTTAACCATACCTAGCACACCATCAGGAGAAGCGGTTACCAATTTCGCATAAGTAGCTTCGGTCACTACATCAGCCGTCGCGAGCAAGAAACCACTTGTCCACTCATTTTCAGAATTGACAACAGCAATTCGCATTTTTGCCATTTCTTCAAGAATTGTGTTTTTAGTAATCGGTTTTGCGGTTGCAATTGCTGTACCACCAGCCACTAATTGTTCAGCATCGTATTTGTCATAAATTTCAGCCATTTGTTGACGAAGACGAATAATCTTACTTTCAATGAATTTGGGACCTACTGCTTTACTCTCTAAACGCCCTATGCGTTCTTGAATATCAATTACCTTGTCCAAGGTAGCTTCTATTTTTTTTCTCGTTGCATAGTTAGATTTGGAACCAGTATTTGGGTCTCATGTTTTATTAATAACTCCGTCCGTTGCAAGTGGAATAACTACCTTTTCACCGTATTCAAATTCGGTAAAAGCTATTTCATTTGCAAAAAGTTGGTGAATTAAACTTCCTGTTCGTGGAAATTCGGGTCTTCATTTGCTTGAAACCAATGTTCTTAATTGGTCAACATTAATAAAAAACGCCATTATTATTTATCTTCCTTTCTTTTAAACATTAACTCTTGAGGGGTTAAAGCATCTGATGAAAAAATTATTTCTTCTGAATTAGAAGGGTTAGTATTTTTATCATCAGTCTTATTTGGAACGCCTCCTGTGTCTAATGTGTATTTAATTTTTGGCATCGTGGCCACAAAATTATTAATATCATTTTTAATTACTTCAATATCGTTTTCAAAATTAATTGAGTTTTTCACAAAATTAATAAATTGATTATCAATATTGGCATCTTGAATTAACTTATTAATTTCTTGTTCTTTTTTAAAAGTTAAATGTTCTTTTTCTTTGTCGGCAAGTTTTTTTAGTGCATCCGTTTCTCTTTGTAACAGATTTTTTGCTTTTTCCTGAAAATTAGCAGTATAGTCATTTTGCTCAGTGAAGCCACGATATAAATTTTTCACCTTAAAAGTTCCATCAGCATTTTTTTCGAGTTGTCCGTCTTCACCAATAAAGACGATTTTTTTATCTCTAATTTTCATTTGGTGTGTACTCCTTTTTCAAATAAAAAACTCATTTGATATTTTAATTATCTAATGAGTTTTTCTAATTATTGAGTTTTTAGCTATTTATTTTTTCTTTTTTTTCCAATTTTTTTAAATTTTTCAACCTCAATGCTAAAAAATGTTTTGTGGGTGGTCTTATTTGGATAATAACGATTGTGTAATTTTCCCTCAATTAAAATAATATCGTGTTCTTTTAATTTTAAGAATTCTTTTTGCAACTTTTCTTCATAAATAGAGAGCGTTGTGTAATTAAGACCCGCTCAACTAACTTGAACATTAACAACTTTAACAACAACACTACTAATAGCTATTTTTTGCTTAAATTCTGTGATTTTGGGAATATCTTTTAAAATAACTGTCAAATTTACAAAATTAACATAGTTAATTACTTCATTTTCTTTTTTAGTTTTTAGTGCTTTTAACATTTTGTTTTACCTCATTACCCAAAAAGTATTGAATATGCTTTCACGCATCGTGCTCGTGTTTGGTAAGTTTTAAGTTTCCTTTGTAAAAAAATCCTTTCTTTTTAGAAGGCTCTTGTCTAAGAAAGTGCCAATGATATTTAAACCTTAAAAGACTGCTTATTGCTCCAATAAGTTCTGAGGTTGCTAAAGGATTGGTAATCGTTCTACCTTTAGTTAAGAAAAAATTTTCAATAATAAACAATGGCTTAAAATTTTCTATTCTTTTAAAATTATCAAATAATTTTTTAATTTTAAAAATTGCTTGTTCAACGCTTTCAGAAATTATTGTTTCGTTAAATTCAATGCATGAATTTTCAAAATTCCAAAGAACAATACCAGTAGAACCGATTCCTGCGGGGTCAATACCAACTATATAATTCATAAACTAAATACTTACCTTATGACAACTACATTTTTTCGTTGAGTAATCGGAAGCGGTGAACCACGCCTCAATAAAGATTTAGACATATTATATTTTTCTTCTTATGTGTTGTCAGCAAAGAAAATGAGTACATTTTTCTTGTGGCACACAGCAATTTTGATAATCATAAGTTTTTTTAGTTTTTCGCTTACAATAATTTTCTATTCTTTTAAACTCACATTGCAATGATTTTTCTTTTAATTGACAATTAATTGCTTTTAACGCTGTAATTATTTCTTTATAAGAATATTTTTGGCGTAACGCTTTAAGTCAATAAAAATGTTTGTTTTCCATTAATTAATCTTCCTCAATTATTTCTTTATAAATAATTCATTTCCGCGGACGAATGGCTTTTTTCTTGTAATAAATTACAGTTTCTAATGAGTGTACTTTTCGTTTAAAATTAGGATCATTACGCGAAAGTCCATAATAGCGTTCTACAATTTCACCAACACTATCATAAACACCGACTAACTCATTGGTTTCGCAAGAATATATAACATAACAATATTTTTTAGCCATTTCGTACTTGTTCAAGATTTAATAACTAATTTAAATCAGTTTCTTTTAGTCATTCGGGAATAATATAATTAAAATTAATATCTTTATCAGCTTCAGATTTTTTAATATTTTCTAAAAATTTTTGTCGATTTTTAATTTTAACTTCTTCATACAAATTAATAATTTCTTGCCCCTTAATGGTTGTAATTTTCTGTGCACCGTTGGCATCATACTTAATAACTTCATAATCATTTTCTGGAAAAATACCGATCACCATCTGATTTGCATATTTAATTGATGGGTATACTAGTTTTCTAGGAACTCAAGAACCACCACCACTATTGGGAATTGATAGTAAAATCGCATTTGTTGTTTCAGCAACAATATATTTTTTATTCAAAAATAAATTTTTTAAGTTAGTCATTATTTATTAACTCCTCATATCAATAATTTTTTGGTTTTTGTAAAAAGATAATATATATCCTTCCTTATATGCAATTTCCTAGTTAGCTAACATAGTTAACTATCTAAGAAATCTATGTTATTTCTCTTATGTTTAACTAAGTTATGTTAGCTAACTAGGTACGAGAAATGCTCGAAATTACCAAAAAGCATTTTTTGGCACACCTAAAAAGTGTTTTCATATTTACAACACAACTTTTTAAATAGAATTTAGTTTTTGTTCGAACAAGTTAATAAATTAATAAAGTTAGTTTAATTTTATTAATTAAAATACCTACCTCCTTTAAAAAATTATTGTTAAGAGGAACATTCTTACTGGTCTAAAATGTCTGTGTTACCTTACACGGATGTTCTAAAAATGTAGAAACCATATACATATGACAAGATTTTGGTTTTTACAAACTTGCTGTTAATTAATAAATAAATATGAGCTCATTTATTTATTACAAGAAATATAAGGTTAAATTAATATTTATTATTTTTAGTTATGCCTTGTATTTTTTTGTGCCTTGATAATAATAAACTAAGTTAATTAGTAAACGAAGTTTACTAACAAATTTTGTTAAACATAAATGTTTAAAAAAATAAATATTTAACTTAGTTAGATAACTAAGCTAAATATAACTTAGTTTAATATAACTAAATATTGTAAGGATGGTATGTATATGAGAAATATTGAAAATATTTTTTTAAATACTGAAAAATATCTTTTAAAAGAAACACAAAATGCAGTACTTATTAAAGCACCAGCAATTCCGTGATTGTATGAATCTACTGGTATTTGGTTTTCGAAACGATTTGTTTATAAAGGAAAATATGATAATTCTATTTGTATAGGAATAATTAGAGATGGTGAATATCGGTTAGTTTTTATTAATGATAAAGGTCAAGAGTCTAGTTTGATTTTAGGTCATGAGTTGTTAGGTTTTTTTGTTGCTGAAAAAGAACATGATAAAAAGGTTGTAAGTTTTGATTATTTTAAAAATTCATTTTAAAAATGTTTTACGGTGTTTTAAGAATAGGGGTAAATAAAAAAATATTTTAGTTAGTTTTTATGGTGTTTAAACGGTGCGGAAAGCGTATGCTCCTCCGCCCGTTAATTATCTATGTTAGTTGAGTTATTTAACTAAGTTATTGCAATTTTTTTGAGGAGTTTTAGAAATGAAAATGTGAGTTAATGTGGATGAGTCTGGCAAAGATTATTGTCAAGAGTTTATTCTATTAATAAAAAAACTGGATTAGAACAAAAATTTTGAGTGTCTAAATCTGCAGTTAAATCTGTTAGAACTGATTTAGTTGGTGATAATTGACTTTGTGTTGATATTGCATATTAAAAAATTAGAAAATTAAGGAGAAAAGAAAGATGAGTATATTTGGATTAGTATTTTTTACGATTTTAACATTATTACTAGCATACTATATTGCGGTTAATATTTATCGGTTTTTTAAAGATAAAAAGAAATATGGTAGTGAAGCAAAACAGCTACCAAAAGATTTTACTTATTCACAACGAATATTTATTGCAAAGTTTAAACGAAATTTGTTAGAACAAGATGAAAAAGAAATTAAAAAGTAGGTTTAGAAAATGTTTAAAAAAATAATTATTGAATTAATTGAATTAATTTATCCAACTGCTGATTTACCACCCCAAGTTGTATTTTTGTTTTCAATTTTAATAATTGTAATGCTCTTCTCAGCAATTATTTTTCTACTCTTTTGACCTTTTAAGCGGTAATTATTATGTTTTTAGTTGCTTGAAAAGATTTAAATTGAGAAATGACAAAATTGTATTTTTGAGATTTATTTATCCAAATTACAACTATTCCGGCGTGAGTTTCTGGTAAAGAAATTGATTTAACCAAAGAACCACTTTGACTTTTAATAGCAAATATTGCCTTTTGAATGGTATTAGTATTCACTGTCTTATTTATGGTTATTTTATTTTATAAGGTTAAATCATATTTTGTTTAGAAAGGGGGTGATTATATGTTAATAAATTTCTTAGTAGAAGGAAATACACCAGTAGCAATTACTGGTGAACAAGCGGTTACTAACTTATGAAAAGCATTAATTAAAGCATTTGGTAATATTTGAACTGATATTATTGGTGGCAATATGCCAAATGTCGTTAATTTCTTTGCTACATATTGAGTTTTCTTGCTTGGCGTGATTATTGGTTTATTTTTAATCGCTTTCAAAATGTTTGAAAAATTAATGCCTGGCAGATAGTAATAAAAATAAAGAAAGTGTGATTTAAGTGATGCTATTGTTTAAAAAAATAAATTTAAGATTATATGATTTTGTGACTTTAAATCGCACTTTATTTATTATTGCGTGATTCTATGGTGCGATTTTGCATTATTATAATCCCCAAAGTTGAAGAATGTTATTTGATATTATTTATTTATTAATTGCTTTGTATGTTTTATATACTAAAATTTCTCATTTTTTTGCTCGCCGTAGTTTTATTAATTTCTTATTAAATTCACCTTTAAATTTAGTAATTGGTGCCTTAGGAACTGGAAAAACCGCTTTAATGGTTTTAGCTTCTTACTTATTAAGTGGTTGAAAAACGATTTCTACTTTTCCGATTACGGATAAACAAATGCTTTCATTAGGGCATATGTCTTTATTAGATTATAATTATCCGATATTAGAAGAAAAGCATTTGCTGTTATGAGATGAAACTAACTTATTTTTAGAAGGAACTGACTATAAAGAAAATGATAGAGTAACCCAAGGTTTACAAGAATATTTCGCTTCGGCTCGACAATTTACCCATATCGTATTAGCAAGCGGACAACGAGCTGAACATATATGAGTTAAAGTTCGTGATATTGCGAATTCAATAATTGTTGGCATTAGAAAAAAACCGGTTAGTATTTTCCGACCCTATTTGCAAGTTGTTTATGGCACTTTTAAATCGGTAAGCGAATACGAACAATGACGATTAACTCTAATTAATGCAAAAAATGATAAAAAAGGTCGCAAAATCAAGTATCGTAGCATTCCGGAATTAGATATTTATTTCTTTAAATTGAAAATTCCGATGTCAATTTTAAATCTTTATGATAATAAATATTTATCATTCTTGCGTGAATTAAGTAATCGTGCTTTGAACGATAATTATCGACATAAATTTTGAAATGATAATGTAATGGATATTGAAGCGTTAGAATACTTAAAAATGGAAAAATTCAGTAAGATACTTACTAAGTTAAAAAATAATCTGAAGAAGAAAAACAAGTAAAGGAGTTTAAAAAATGGAAAACTTAGAAAAAATGGCTAGTTTGATTGGCGATATGTTTTATAAAGTTTTTGATTTAATTTGAACTTTAACCATTCCTGGAACAGATATTCGCATTATTATTTTTCCGCTAATTATGCTTGTAATAAATCTTGTAATTGGTGGTATTTTAGGTATTCATATTGAACGACCAAAAGTTGGTTTTCGTAAAAAATATCAAAAATCAGTTGCTAATTGAGGAGCAAAGAAAAAATCATCTAGTGGTCCAATTAAGAAATTCAGTGGTAATAGTCCTAAAAATAGACCGTGAGTTAATCAACATGGACGGCGAATAAAAAGGTAGGTTTTTAAAATGTTTAAATTGATAATTTTATTTATTCTTGTTGCTGTTTTTTCTATTTTTGCTTTAAATGACTTTTTAAGTTTATGAGCCTATGTGCGTGAAGGTTTAGAATATTTTAATAAAGTTTTATCAAATAATATTAAAATTTTAGATTTGTTTAAACCAATGATAAGGTTATTTTCCCAACATCCGATTTTCCAAATTTTAGGAACGATTTGTATTTTATCAACAATATATTTAATTTTAAGGAGTTAAAAAATGAAGAAGTTAAAGAAAATATTAAGTATTAAATGATTTAAAAGCTGTTTAGGTCTTATACATTTTTTTATTATATTTCATAGTTTTATTACTCTGATTTGAATATTTTTAACAAAAATTCGAACTAACACAGATGAGTTTTTTAAAGATTTTATATTGTTTGATTTCCAAAATATAGTTCTTAAGGTGTATTTTTGATTATTAATCGTTTATTTGTTAATAACTGGTATTAAGTTAATTATTAGGGGTTATTACTTTAATAAAGTTTTTAGAAAGCATCAAATGCAAGTTGCTAATTGTGAATGTCCACAACATCAACAGTATAAATTTTCTGATGCTTTTAAAGCGATAAAAAAGAGTTTTAAGGTGTGATGAGATGCATAAGATTGTTTCTTGATTTATTGTAATGTTTATTATTTTGGTACCGTTAGGGGTGTTCTTTGATACAAAACAACCACCAAAACCTAATATGGAACAATTTTTTATGAAACGAGAAAAACGAGCTACAAACACCAGTCAATGTGGTGAAAGTTGTGAATTAGAGTTTTCCAAGATTGGTAAAAGTGCTTGAGTAATTAGTGGTTATGGTCAGGGTTCATATCATTTAGAAATTGATGCTACTGATTTAAAGCTTTCTAGTGATTTTGATATTCAAATAGGTAATGGCGATTTTGTTCAAAGACCAGCCCTTCAATTATTTGTTGACAAAGATAGTGCTGGTTATAATCAAATTAATAACTTTTATCGTTCTAATGGTTCTTATAAGTTCAAACCTTTTAAAGAATTTTATTTTATTGATAATTTAATTAATTTTAAAGTATTTCTTAACAAGAAAGTTCCACAAGGTCTTAACACGAAAATGTTTCATATCACTTCATTCTCGACGGAAATGCCTCCTTTACCTGAAAAAGATAACGAGCAATTATTACCAACAGTAATAACTAAAAATGATGGTGAATATCAGTATAATCAGTTTCAAGATAAACTTGATTATTTAATGATACAACGCCGAGATTTTGATAAATTTAATTATAGTTATTTATATTGAGTGCCAATTTTTAATTTCTTTGATGAGAATTTTAAATATATGAGTGAAATATCAATTAAATTAAATGGTTTTAAACAAAATAGTAAATTTAGTTTAAGTCGCAAAAATTCATATCCTGAAGCTGATATGATGGAAAAAATTATTTTTAGAGAACTTTCCTTTTCTAGTTTTGGTGATGTTATTACTATAAAAACTGAGCATGGTAGCATTGTGGGTTATAATGAGTTTTTAGAAAATGGTAAATCACTTTGAAAATCTGGCTCGCGAACAAGTTTTGGAGGAGATTTTATTAATACCTTTTTTGGACAAGTTAATTATTATGGGGACGCATAAAGTTTTGTTAGGTGGGAAAAGATTTGAATAAGTATTAAGACAGTCAGCAATGATTGTCTTTTTATTTTATAAGATGTTAAAAATTTGTTCTTTGAAAATTAAATACAAGTGAATTAATAATGTTGGTATGTATTAAAGCACGATAAATTGTGGGTGGTCGCCATAACCAAAAGAAGTTTACCAGTTAATAGATAACATCCTATTAACTATAGCAATTTGTTTCGTTTTGCAATAAAAAAATGAATGGGTGGATTTCCTAAAAATATACACGCTATTAAATTAGTTCCAAGGGTAGGATGCGGATGTTAAAGTGTAAAAATTTCTATATAGGGGTATGCTAAGTTTAAAATTATTAAAATCTTTATCTAATTAAAAAACAAAATTCAGTAACAAAGTTTGTTAAACACTTAAATCTGCGATATATAAGTGTTTAAAAAACTAAGTTAACTAACAACTTAGTTAATATAACTTAGTTTATTTATAAGAGAGGTAATTTATTATGAAAAACATTGAAAACATTTTCTTAAATACTAAGAAATATCTCTTAAAAGAAACACAAAACGCAATGCTTATTAAAGCCCCAAAAATTCCGTGATTTAGTGAACAAATCGGTATTTGGTTTCCAAAGCGATTTGTTTATAAAGGAAAATATGAAAATTCAATTTGCATCGGAATAATAAAAGATAGTAAATATCAAGTAATTTCAATTAATCAACAAGAGCAAGAAACCAAGTTAATTAAAGGCCAAGAATTATTAGGCTTCTTCATTGCCGAAAAAGAAAACAACAAAAAAGATATAAATTATAACTATTTTAAAGGAGTTTAAAAATGAATATTGCGATTGGAATAATATTTATTATCATTTGCATAATGCTATTGGCATATTTTGCTTATAAAATTTATGCCAAAATAAAAATGCGAATTAAATATAAAAATGCCATTAAAAGTAATACTGGTAATTTTACAAAAGACGAAAAAGTATTTATTGCTCGCTTTGAAGAATGAGTTAAAGCTCCTAATTCAAAAAACAATAACGTGGATAAAAAATAATGTTTTGAAAAATTATCATGGAATTCTTAGAACTGTTTGTTCCGATAGAAAAAATGCCTGCACAAGTTGCGTTTATTGCCGGATTAATTATTATCATTACTTTTCTTTTCGCCTTAATTTCAATTATGTATTTACCAATAAAAATGATTTTTGGGAGATAAAAAATGACAATAAACTTAAAAGAATTTAATTGAGAACAAATTAAACAAACTTTCTGAGATTTATTTATTCAAATTACAACTATTCCAGCTCATATTACTGGTGGTAAAGAAATTAATTTAACTGAAGAGCCACTTTGACTTTTAATAGCAAACATTGCTTTTTGATTCTTGACAGCAGTTATGGTGTGATTTATTCTAATGCTACTTTGAAAAACCATATCAGTATTTAGATAGAAGCAAAAGTAATGTCGCGAAGCTAAATTGTGATGCATTCACAAAGAAATTCAAAATTAATTAGGAAAAAACACAATCGTGTTAAGGTTAATCGTGGTTTTAACAAATTTAAGAAAAACTTTGAATATAAATGATGAATGTTTTAAAAAGAAAGGGGGTGATTATATGTTTGGAATTTTCTTGGCCGATGCACCAGCAACAGTAGAAAAAATAACAGCTAGTGACGCGATGACTAAATTGTGAAATGCAATTATAACAGCGTTTACTAAAATGTGAGAAATTATTGCTGTTAATATGCCACAAGTCGGTAACTTCTTTGCTGACTACTGAATATTCATTTTTCCATTTATTTTGGCAATATTCTTTATTTGCTTTAAAATGTTTGAAAAATTACTTGGAGCTGTACGCTAACAAAAAAATAAAGTGAGGTGCAAGATGAAATTTTGCAAATGAATAATAGAAAAAAATAACCATTTTATTGAATTAAATCGCACCTCATTTTTAATTTTATGACATTGCGGAGCAATTTGATATATTTACAACGGTTATTTTAAAAACATTGTGAGCTATTTATTTTTAGCGGGTTGTATTTTAATTTTCCTTTTTAAAATTGGTAATTTAACACAAATTAACAAAGTTATTAATTTCTTAAAAAATTCACCATTAAATATTGTGATAGGTTCATTGGGAACTGGAAAAACCGCTTTTCTAGTATACGCATCAAAATTACTAAAAAAGAAGAAATATCACATCGCCTCAACCTTTCCATTACTAGAAACTCAAAAATTAAGTTTAGGACATATGGGATTATTAGACTTTGATTATCCGGTATTGCCAGACAAAACCTTACTTTTGTGAGATGAAACCAATTTATTTTTAGAAGGAACTGATTGAGAAAAAAATAATACCAAAAATGAAGAAACCGGTATTCAAGAATATTTCGCTCTGGCACGGCATTTCGGTCATATTGTGCTTGCTAGCGGTCAAAGAGATAAACATATTTGAGTTAAAGTTCGTGATATTGCCAATAATGTGATTGTGGGCATTCGTAAAAAACCCGTTAATATTTTTCGACCCTACTTAAAAGTCATCTATGGCACCTTTACTAGCATTGAAGAATATGAACGCTGACGAAACACCTTAATTGATGCTAAAAATAGTAAAAAGGGTCGTCGCATTAAATACCGGGATATTCCTGAACTTGATATTTATTTTTTTAAACTAAAAATTCCCCTACCAATACTTAATACTTACAATTCTTTTTACCTAGCATTTTTAAGAGATTACTTAAATTCAAAAGTAAATCCTGATTATGAAGATAAATACTATACTGATACGGCAATTGATTTAGAAGACTTAGAATACTTAAAAATGGATAAATTTAGCAAATTTTTAAGAAAAATGAAAGAAAAGGAACAATAAAAAATGGAAAATCTCGCAAAAATGGCCGACTTTCTTGCCCAAATGCTTTATAAAGTTTTTGATTTAATTTGAAGTCTTGAAGTGCCGGGAACAAAAATTCAACTAATATTTCCCTTATTCTTAACGCTTGCTGTAGAATTTCTTATGGCAATTATTCTTGGTTTTGGCAGTCAACAAGTTAATTTAGAAAAGCAACGCCAATATGCCGTTAAAAATAGTGGTCGTTTAAGTGCGTGAGGAAAAGTTAAAAAACAAATAAAACCAATAAATCCAAATAAAATTAATTGAAAACAAAGAAATAAAAAAATAAAACAAGGTAACTAACGATGTTTAAACTAATTATTATTTTTATCTTAATAACTGTTCTTGGATTATTAGCTGGTAGTCATTTTGAAACTTTAACGAACTATATTAGCGAAGGCCTTGCCAATTTTAAAAAGTTTATTACTAGCAATTTAACAATTTTAGAACTGTTTAAACCAATGGCACGAACATTTTCACAACATCCAATCTTTACCATTCTTGGCGTTACTTGTGTACTTATTGCCTTATTTATTGTGATTAAAGGACGATAAAAAATATGAAAGAAGAATTAAAATGAAAAAACTTTTAGTAAAATTATTTAAAAAAGATAATTCAAAAGAAAAAGCGCTGTTAAAATTAAGAATTAAAAATTCTTTTAAAAAGCAATGGTTAAAAATAGCATTAAGTATCATTTTCATCTTTATAAGCTTATTAATTTGTGCATTAACAGCAATCGATACTAAATGAATAACCGGAACAAGTAACGAATTTAATAATTTTATGAATAGACTTCTTGCAAAATTAATATGATAATTATAATTTTTAAATTTAAAATAAATATAAAAGTGTTATTAAAATAATTTTTAGATTATTTTTACAAATATTTTGTCATTAAAACATAATAAAAATTATTATTTACAATAAAAAAAGACTGAAATTTTAAATTATCAAATATATTTAAACTAATAGTTGTAAATTATAAATTGAAGCTATTAAATTAAATCTTAAAGCAAATCTTTTTCTACGATTTCGATATTTTTCACTAATAATTTTAAATTTTTTAAGTATAGCAAAAACATTTTCAATAACAATTCTCATTTTTGAAATTCGCTCATTATTTTGCTTTTCTTCTTTATTTAAAGGGTTTTTCTTTGATTTTCTTTTAGGAATTAAAACATTATGATTAATTTTTTGTATGCCTTGATAACCTAAATCCACTAAAACAGTTGTTTCTGGTAAAAATTTAATTTTTGAATCTTTTAAAATTTTAAAGTCATGGTTTTTACCATAAGAAAAATCAGAACTAATAATTTTTTTACTATCTTTTTCAATTATAGCTTGTGTTTTTATTGTGTGTTTTTTCTTTTTTCCTGAGTAGTGCTGTTTTTGTCTTTTTTTGGGCGTTGGATTTGGCTTTCAGTTACATCAATTATAACAGTCTTATCTTTGAAATAATCTTTTAATAGTGATTTTTGACCAGTAAGTTGTTGAAAATTAGGGTGTTTTATTAAAGTGTCTTCAATTCATTTGATATTTCTATAACAACTACTTTCACTAATATCATAACTTTTTGCAATATGAAAATAAGTTCTATATTCTCTTCAATATTCTAAAGTCATTAAAATACGATTTTCTAATGATAATTTATTGGTTCTTCCGCGACGAAATCTCTTTTTTAATTCTTCTATTTTTAAAATTTCTAGCATTTTATTAAAAGTAGTATGTTTAATACCAGTTAATCTTAAAAAATTTTTATCACTTATTTGATTATTTTTTTTTAAATTTCATTTAAATTCCACCTTTTTATTAAAAACAACAATTCAATTATATTTTAAATTAATTTTGCAAGAAGTCTAATGAAGAGATGGTTAAATTCTTTGGAAAGTTCAATAGTGGTATTATGCTGGCAGGAATATTTGTTTTTTGATGAGGCGGAGCAATATATTTTGCAATTAAATTTGAAAAATTAATCCGCTTTATTATTCAAAAAATTAAAGCAAAAAGAGCCTTGAAAAATGAAATCAAACAAATTAATTAGTTCTTTAAAAAAATATTGATGGAGAATTTTACCTTACATTTTTATAATTATTATCTTTTTCATTCCATTTTTAAAATTGGAAATTAATTATTTGAAATTATTATATGAAAAATTTGAAGCATTAATTTCACTTATGATACTAGGATATTTAGATATATGCATTACAATAGCTGTAACTATAAATTGTGGTATTGAGTGACTTATTAAAAAAATTAAAGAAAAAAGAACAATGAAAAATAAAATATTTTAAAAAGGAGTGATAAAAATGTTTATGAAAATATTTACCGTGCTAATTATTAGTTTCAATAATATTTTTACCATTTCCCAAAACATTAACAATGATGAAATGACAACACAATCACTAATTAGAAATAAAAGACAAAATAATAAAATTTATAATTTTGAAATCAAAAACTTACAAAAGGTGAGATTTCATTTTGGTGACCTCGTAACTTGGACAACAACCAGACTTATAGAAGTCAATATAAATAAAAAAGATAATAGCGATTTAAATGAAAAGTTACCGGAATTAAAAAATTTAAACAATCTTACTTTCAAATTTATACAATCAGAATTTTCTGATAATCAGAGTAAACAACAAAAAATTCAAAAATTAATAACTACATATGGAACCAAAGTAGGAAAGAAAGAATGAGTAATCAATAAAAAAATAACAATCAGAGCAAAAGGCACAATTTTAAATGACTACAAACAAGATGATAATATAACAGATTACAGTTTAATATGTACAAATGATTTTGAAATTGAAATTAAAAAAGATAGCACCGATATTGATTTACCAGAAACAACTATTAACTTTGACGGTAATCACAAATACAGCGATGTTATTGATAACCTTGATTATTTAATGATTCACCGTGGTGATTTTGATAAATTTAATTACTCGTATCTCTATTGAACACCAGTATTTAATTTCATTAATACTTTAGAAAAAGGGTATTACAAAGAATTTACCATTAAAAATCATGGTTTTAAAAACGAAAGCTATTTTTATCACAAAACTTCTAGTAGTAAAGATGAAATTAATACAAATATTTTGAAAATTAAAGCTTTTAATAAAACCTTAATTGCGGGTAATAACTATTTACAATTATTACACGGTGAAAGTGAAATCTGAAAATATGCCACTGCAAATGCTAACGATTATTACTTAATTAAGTATCTTTTTGGTACCTTAAATTATCTTAATGTTAAATTTAGTTTTTTGAGATACGATCCTGAATTAAAAAATGACATTTACCTTTATTTTAAAAACAACATTCCTAGTATTAACAACAGCGAGTACAAAAATGTTTTTGACGAAATCTATGAAATTTTTGGCAATTTCTTTTCCAGTTTATTTTATGCGACTTTTGATATGGACGAAAAAACTCATACCGAAATTGATTTTAAAGGCGTAGATAATTATAACAAGAACTATTTTATTCAAATTGGTTTCTTTTATCGTTCGTTAATTACTTTTTATCCCAAAAAATACTTAGTAAATATTATGGGAGACTCAGAATTATTACTAAGAAGTTATTTTTTTACTTTTGATAAAAAAACGCACCAAGAAAATTTTAATGCTATTAAAAATAATAACAGTATCTATCAAATTGAATTTAATGTTCTTAAATCTTACGACAATAAACTGATTACCTTGCCAACCAGTAAGACTGCTAACAGCATTAATTACTTCAATACGGACATTGATATTCGCTATGGCATTAATATTTTTACCTTAACTTTTCCTTTGTACCATAAAACAAATACCTCTAATTATAATTTTAAAATTTATGACTTTAATGTCCTTAATTCCACAGCGTTTATACCTGATGGTTCAACTAACTCGGAATGAGATGACATAATTCCGCCAGCAAATTGTAAATATTCTGGACGATGAATCCCTACTTTTAATGACATTGGCTGTGCCATTCAAAATGCTGGTATCAAAATGATTAATTGAATGCTAACGGCTTCGCAAATCATTACAATTTTACGGCCATTAGCAATTATTGCAAAAGCAACAGTTACCTTTTCAACCGCAATTTTCCCAGTTTTTAAAACAGTACCCGCCTTTTACTATACCTTTCAATTTTTAATCGGTTTTGCCATCTTTCTAATGATATTAAGAATTTTTGTATAATATATATATATATATATTGAAAAAATAAAATAAAGGAGTTAATTTTATGAAATTTTTAAATATAACCGCTGTTTTAGGATTAATAACACTACCAATAATCGGCTGTTCCAAAAAAACAAATGAACCAGTAAAACAAAAAAATAAAGATAGTAATAAAGATATTAATAAAATTTATAATTTTGAAATCAAAAACTTACAAAAGGTGAGGTTTCATTTTGGTGACCTCGTAACTTGGCCAACAACCAGACTTATAGAAGTTAACATAAAGAAAGAAGATAATATCAATCTAAATGAAAAATTACCGGAATTAAAAAATTTAAACAATCTTACTTTCAAATTTATACAATCAGAATTCTCTAATAATCAGAGTAAACAACAAAAAATTCAAAAATTAATAACTACATATGGAACCAAAGCAGGAAAGAAAGAATGAGTAATCAATAAAAAAATAACAATTAAAGCACAAGGCACAAATTTAAATGACTACAAACAAGATGATAATACAACAGATTATAGTTTAATATGTACAAATAATTGGGACTGTACAATTAACTGTGTCTCTAAGTAATTAACTTAAATTCACTCTGTCCTCAAATTTTATCATTAAATGTGAAATTGCACTACCCCAATTTTGAATTGGCATCGTTCATTTCTTAACCATATTTTGAAATGCTAAATAAAATATTTTAAAAACTGATGCGTCATTAGGAAAAATCTTTTTATTCTTAATGACTTTTCTTAATTGACTATTAACAGATTCAATCGCATTAGTTGTGTAAATAATTCTTCTAAATTCCTGAGGATATTCAAGAAAAATTATTAAATTATTTCAGTTATTTTTTCATGATTTAGTAATTTGTGGATACTTTTTATTTCATTTTTCTGAAAAATGATCTAAAGCAATTAACGCTATTTCTTCATTAATTGCTGTATAAATTGATTTTAAATCATTAGCTACAAGTTTGCGATCTTTGTAAGGAACAAATTTTAAACTATTGCGAATTTGATGAACAATGCATAATTGATGCTGTGTTTTTGGGAAAACAGCTTCTATTGCATCAGACATCCCAGTTAAATTATCACTACAAGCAACAAGAATATCTTGTAACCCACGATTTTTCATTTCCGTAAGATTATTAAGTCAAAATTTGGCTCCCTCATTCTCACTAATTCACATTCCTAAAATATCTTTTAAACCATCTAAATTAATTCCTAAGGCAAGATAAACTGCTTTATTTATTATTCGTTTATCTTGCTTTACTTTAACAACAATACAATCAAAATAAACAATCGGATAAATCTTCTCTAAAGGTTTAGTTTGTCACATTTTAACTTCTTCAATAACATCATCAGTTATTTGACTAATTAAACTTTCTGAAATTTCTGCTCCGTGATAGAATTCTTGCAATTGTGCTTTGATATCAGAAATTGTCATTCCTCTTGCATATAAAGAAATTACTTTTTGATCAAAGTTATCAAATCTTCTTTGTCTTTTTGGAATAATTACTGGTTCAAAAGTACTATTTCGATCTCTTGGTACATCAATTGCGATTGAACCATTTTTAGTAATAATGGTTTTTTGTGTGTTGCCATTTCTTTTATTATGATTCTCATCAGTTTCAAGATAATCTTTAATTTCCGTATTTAACATTCGTTCAGTTAATTTTTTGGTAAATTCCTGAAAAATAGTATTGCCTTTAAATAAATCTTGTGGATTATCAATATTTTCTAAAAAATAATCAACAACTTTATCAATTGCGTCAGGTTCTTTTTTTATTTTTTTTGTCATTTTCTGTTCTCCTTCTTTTAAGTATAATTCAGAATGAATTATCGAGACACAGAATTTTGGACAGGCTCTTTATCTGGTTAATTAATAATATTAATTAGGTATTCTACATCCATTGTAGATTTATAATCTGCTTCAGATACATATACTTTATTATTTTGATTGCTAATTTTAATAATAAATACACTACTATTTATTTCATTAATTTTTCTTGCTATTTTTGTATTATTTTCAATTATATAAAGTCCAATTCTATGGATGCCAAAATAAATATTGTTATTACTATCAACTGCAATGGCATTAATTCCTGTATTAGTTTTCAGTTCATTAATTTGTTTAGCCCTTGGTTTTTCTTTTGTTAATTCAATTGTAGATAAGAAAAAAGCTCCTTTATTATCTGTTCCGATATATACATTATTGTTATTATCAGCTGTAATTGATCGTACTTGTGTATTTATATTTTTAATTTTTGTTCCTCAATTTTCATTATTTTTTATAACATAAAGAGAATATCCATCTTTTTTCTTTGCTCCAATATATATATTATTGTTATTATCAACAAAAGTTAAAAATCCGTAAGCTCCTTTTATTCCACATATTTTTATTGGTTTATTTTCACTATTTTTTCTGCGTTACTGTTATTATTAATTAATTTATAAATTCCATCATTATTGGAAACAAAATATACAATATTTTGACTATCAATTAGCGATAATCAAACATAATCTTTTATTCCTAAAATTTTTATTGCAGTTATTTCATTATTTTTTAATTTATATCCACCTGTAGATGTAGCAAAATAAGCATTATCATTATTATCTATCGTTATTGATTCAATACGAGAATTATTTTCTATACCAGTAATTGTTGATACAATTACTTCATTATTTTTTAATTTATAAACAAGTCCATTCGCAGTGCCATAATATACATTATTTTGACTATCGATTGCCATAGAACTAATTCTTTGATTTATACCTAATATTTTTGTAATTATATATTCTTTTTTAATTTCATTTTTTGTTGGAGCTGGGACATTTCCAACAATTCCAGTCATTCCGCTTCCTGCTATTGTTATTGTTCCTAAGAATCCTAGTAATTTTTTCATATTAATTAAATTCCTTTCGTGAATTTTTACTAATTAATAAAATTTATAACACCTTTTCCTTTCTCCAAAAATTAATCTACAGTCTTTTTGCCTTGGAATTTTATTATAAATTATTTTTAAAAATTTTCTGCATTATTTTAAATTTATCATCCCTTTTTTAAAGGACGCATAAAGTTTTGTTAGGTGGGAAAAGATTTGAATAAGTATTAAGACAGTCAGCAATGATTGTCTTTTTATTTTATAAGGTGTTAAAAATTTGTTCTTTGAAAATTAAATACAAGTGAATTAATAATGTTGGTATGTATTAAAGCACGATAAATTGTGGGTGGTCGCCATAACCAAAAGAAGTTTACCAGTTAATAGATAACATCCTATTAGCTATAGCAATTTGTTTCGTTTTGCAATAAAAAAATGAATGGGTGGATTTCCTAAAAATATACACGCTATTAAATTAGTTCCAAGGGTAGGATGCGGATGTTAAAGTGTAAAAATTTCTATATAGGGGTATGCTAAGTTTAAAATTATTAAAATCTTTATCTAATTAAAAAACAAAATTTACTAACAAAGCTTGTTAAACACTTAAATCTGCGATATATAAGTGTTTAAAAAACTAAGTTAACTAACTTAGTTAATATAACTTAGTTTATAACAAATAAGAAAGGTAATTTACTATGAAAAACATTGAAAACATTTTCTTAAATACTAAAAAATATCTCTTAAAAGAAACACAAAACGCAATGCTTATTAAAGCGCCAAAAATTCCGTGATTTAATGAACAAATCGGTATTTGGTTTCCAAAGCGATTTGTTTATAAAGGAAAATACGAAAATTCAATTTGCATTGGAATAATAAAAGATAGTAAATATCAAGTAATTTCAATTAATCAACAAGAGCAAGAAACCAAATTAATTAAAGGCCAAGAATTATTAGGCTTCTTCATTGCCGAAAAAGAACATGATAAAAAGGTTGTAAGTTTTGATTATTTTAAAGGAGTTTAAAAATGAATATTGCGATTGGATTAATATTTATTATCACTTGCATAATGCTATTGGCGTATTTTGCTTATAAAATTTATGCCAAAATAAAAATGCGAATTAAATTTAAAAATGCCATTAAAAATAATACTGGTAATTTCACAAAAGACGAAAAAGTATTTATTGCCCGCTTTGAAGAATGAGTTAAAGCCCCTAATTCAAAAGAAAATAACAAGGATAAAAAATAATGTTTTGAGAAATTATTATGGAATTCTTAAAACTGTTTGTTCCGATAGAAAAAATGCCCGCACAAGTTGCATTTATTGCCGGATTAATTATTATCATTACTTTTCTTTTCGCATTAATTTCAATTATGTATTTACCAATAAAAATGATTTTTGGTAGATAAAAAATGACAGTAAATTTAAAAGAATTTAATTGAGAACAAATTAAACAAACTTTCTGAGATTTATTTATTCAAATTACAACTATTCCGGCCCACATTACTGGTGGTAAAGAAATTAAATTAACCGAAGCACCACTTTGACTTTTAATAGCAAACATTGCTTTTTGACTCCTAACAGCGATTATGGTGTGATTTATTCTAATGCTACTTTGAAAAACCATATCAGTATTTAGATAGAGGCAAAAGTAATGTCGAGAAGTTACATTGTGATGCATTCCCAAAGAAATTCAAAATTAATTAGGAAAAAATACAATCGTGTTAAGGTTAATCGTGGTTTTAACAAATTTAAGAAAAACTTTGAATATAAATGATGAATGTTTTAAAGAGAAAGGAGGTGATTATATGATTGGAACTTTCTTGGCCAATGCACCAGCAACAGCAGAAAAAATAACAGCTAGTGATGCGATGACTAAATTATGAAATGCGATTATAACAGCGTTTACTAAAATGTGAGAAATTATTGCGGTTAATATGCCACAAGTCGGTAACTTCTTTGCTGACTACTGAATCTTCATTTTTCCATTTATTTTGGCAATATTCTTTATTTGCTTTAAAATGTTTGAAAAATTACTTGGAGCGGTACGCTAACAAAAAAATAAAGTGAGGTGCAAGATGAAATTTTGCAAATGAATAATAGAAAAAAATAACCATTTTATTGAATTGAATCGCACCTCATTTTTAATTTTATGACATTGAGGAGCAATTTGATATATTTACAACGGTTATTTTAAAAACATTGTGAGCTATTTATTTTTAGCAGGTTGCATTTTAATTTTCGTTTTTAAAATCGGTAATTTAACACAAATTAACAAAGTGATTAACTTCTTAAAAAACTCACCATTAAATATTGTGATTGGTTCATTAGGAACTGGAAAAACCGCCTTTCTAGTATACGCAGCAAAATTACTAAAAAAGAAGAAATATCACATCGCATCAACCTTTCCATTACTAGAAACCCAAAAATTAAGTTTAGGGCATATGGGTTTGTTAGACTTTGATTATCCAGTATTGCCAGACAAAACCTTACTGTTATGAGACGAAACCAACTTATTTTTAGAAGGAACTGATTGAGAAAAAAATAATACCAAAAACGAAGAAACCGGTATTCAAGAATATTTCGCTCTGGCACGCCATTTTGGTCATATTGTGCTGGCTAGCGGTCAAAGAGATAAACATATTTGAGTTAAAGTTCGTGATATTGCTAATAATGTGATTGTGGGAATTCGTAAAAAACCTGTTAATATTTTTCGTCCCTACTTAAAAGTCATCTATGGTACCTTTACGAGCATTGAAGAATATGAACGCTGACGAAACACCTTAATTGATGCTAAAAATAGTAAGAAAGGGCGTCGCATTAAATATCGTGATATTCCTGAACTTGATATTTATTTTTTTAAACTAAAAATCCCCCTACCAATACTTAACACTTACAATTCTTTTTACCTAGCGTTTTTAAGAGATTATTTAAATTCAAAAGTAAATCCTGACTATGAAGATAAATACTATACTGATACGGCAATTGATTTAGAAGACTTAGAATACTTAAAAATGGATAAATTTAGCAAATTTTTAAGAAAAATGAAAGAAAAGGAACAATAAAAAATGGAAAATCTCGCAAAAATGGCCGACTTTCTTGCCCAAATGCTTTATAAAGTTTTTGATTTAATTTGAAGTCTTGAAGTACCAGGAACAAAAATTCAACTAATATTTCCTTTGTTCTTAACGCTGGCTGTAGAATTTCTTATGGCAATTATTCTTGGTTTTGGTAGTCAACAAGTTAATTTAGAAAAACAACGCCAATATGCTGTTAAAAATAAGGGGCGTTTAAGTGCGTGAGGAAAAGCTAAAAAACAAATAAAAACAAAACAAGGTAACTAACGATGTTTAAACTAATTATTATTTTTATCTTAATAACTGTTCTTGGACTTTTAGCTGGTAGTCATTTTGAAACTTTAACGAACTACATTAGCGAAGGTCTTACCAATTTCCAAAAATTTATTACTAGCAATTTAACAATTTTAGAACTATTTAAACCAATGGCACGAACATTTTCGCAACATCCAATCTTTACCATTCTTGGTGTAACTTGTGTACTTATTGCTTTATTTATTGTGATTAAAGTACGATAAAAATATGAAAGGAAAATTAAAATGAAAAAACTTTTAGGAAAATTATTTAAAAAATATAATTCAAAAGAAAAAATATCATTAAAATTAAGAATTAAAAATTCTTTTAAAAATCAGTGGTTAAAAATATTATTAAGTATCATTTTCATTTTTATAAGCTTATTACTTTGTGCATTAACAGCAATTGATACTAAATGAATAACTGGAACAAGTAACGAATTTAATGAGTTTATGAATAAAGAGATGGTTGATTTCTTTGGCAAGTTCAATAGTGGTATTATGCTAGCAGGAATATTTGTTTTTTGATGAGGCGGAGCAATATATTTTGCAATTAAATTTGAAAAATTCATCCGCTTTACTATTCAAAAAATTAAAGCAAAAAGAACCTTAAAAAATGAAATCAAACAAACTAATTAATTCTTTAAAAAAATATTGATGGAGAATTTTACCTTACATTTTTATGATTATTATATTTTTTATTCCATTTTTAAAATTGGAAACTAATGATTTGAAATTATTATATGAAAAATTTGAAGTATTAATTTCACTTATGATACTAGGATATTTAGATATATGCATTACAATAGCAGTAGTTATAAACTGTAGCATTGAGTGACTTATTAAAAAAATCAAAACCAAAAGAACAATGAAAAATAAAATATTTTAAAAAGGAGTGATAAAAATGTTTATGAAAATATTTACCGTGTTAATTATTAGTTTCAATAACATTTTTACCATTCCCCAAAATATTAATAATGACGAAATAACAACACAATCACTAATTAGAAACAAAAGACAAAATAACCAAATTTACGAAAAAGAAGTTAAACTTGAAAATTTAAAAGAAGTTGAAATTGAGAATATTCAACAGCATCATGATGAATTAAAAATAATAATAAAAGTTCCTATAAATATAAATAAAAAAAATCTTGAAGAAGTACTTAAAGAAAGACCAAAACCAACAAATGATAAACTTGAATTTATAACTCCTGCTTTTTCAAAAAACAATGAAATAAGAAAAAATATTGAAGATTTAACAGGAAAATATGGCAAAATAATTAACCAAAATAACAATAGAAAAACATACAAAATCCAAAAGTTTATCCAATTAGAAATGACAATAAATTATTATGATCACTCAAGCGGATATAGAATAGAAATAAGTCCTAGAAAAACATTTATCATTAAAACAGAAAAAGATACAACCGACATTGATTTGCCAGAAATAACCAAAAAATTTGATGGAAACCATAACTATAACGATGTTGTTGATAATCTTGATTATTTAATGATTCATCGCGGTGATTTTGACAAATTCAATTATTCTTATCTTTATTGAACACCAGTATTTAATTTCATTGACACCTTAGAAAAAGGTTATTACAAAGAATTTACGATTAAAAATCACGGCTTTAAAGACGAGAGCTATTTTTATCACAAAAGTTCTAGTAGTACAGGCGAAATTAATAATAATGTTTTAAAAATTAAAGCTTTTAATAAAACATTAGTTGCGAGTAATAACTATTTACAATTATTACGCGGTGAAAGTGAAATCTGAAAATATGATACCAAAAGTACTAACGATTATTACCTAATTAAGTATCTTTTTGGTACCTTAAATTACCTCAATGTTAGATTTAGTTTTCTACGCTATGACCCCGATTTAAAAAATGATATTTACCTATATTTTAAAAATAACATTCCTAGTATTAACAACAGCGATTACAAAAATGTTTTTGATGAAATCTATGAAATTCTTGGCAATTTCTTTGCTAGTTTATTTTATGCGACTTTTGATATGGACGAAAAAACTCATACCGAAATTGATTTTAAGGGTATAGAAAACTATAAGAAGGATTACTTTATTCAAATAGGTTTCTTTTATCGTTCATTAATTACCTTTTATCCCAAAAAATACTTAGTAAATATTATAGGAAACTCAGAATTATTACTAAGAAGTTATTTCTTTACTTTTGACAAAAAAATGCACCAAGATAATTACAATGCTATTAACAACACCAATAGTATTTATCAAATTGATTTTAATGTCCTTAAATCTTACGACAATAAACTAATTACCTTGCCAACCAGCAAGACTGCTAACAGTATTAATTATCTCAATACCGATATTGATATTCGTTATGGTATTAATATTTTTACCTTAACTTTTCCACTTTATCACAAAGGTAATATTTCTAACTACAATTTTAAAATTTATGACTTTAATGTATTAAATTCAACAGCCTTTATCCCTGATGGTTCAAATAATAGTGAATGAGACGATTTAATTCCACCAGCAAATTGCAAATATTCGGGACGATGAATACCAACATTTAATGATATTGGTTGTGCCATTCAAAATGCTGGTATCAAAATGATAAACTGAATACTCACCGCTTCACAAATCATCACGATTTTACGACCATTAGCAATTATTGCAAAAGCAACAGTTAATTTTTCAACCGATATTTTTCCAGTTTTTAAAACAGTACCAGCTTTTTACTATACCTTCCAATTTTTAATCGGTTTTGCCATTTTTCTAATGATTTTAAGGATTTTCGTGTAATATATATATATAGAAAAAAATAAAGAAGTTAAAATTATGAAATTTTTAAATATACTAACTCTCTTGGAATTAGCAACATTATTCATAACTGGTTGTAATAATAAAACAAATAAATCAATAACACCACCAATGATTAAAAATCAAATTTATGAAAAAGAAGTTAAACTTGAAAATTTAAAAGAAGTTGAAATTGAGAATATTCAACAACATCATGATGAATTAAAAATAATAATAAAAGTTCCTATAAGTATAAATAAAAAAAATCTTGAAAAAGTACTTAAAGAAAGACCAAAACCAACAAATGATAAACTTGAATTTATAACTCCTGCTTTTTTAAAAAACAATGAAATAAGAAAAAATATTGAAGATTTAACAGGAAAATATGGCAAAATAATTAACCAAAATAACAATAGAAAAACATACAAAATCCAAAAGTTTATCCAATTAGAAATGACAATAAATTACTATGATCACTCAAGCGGATATAGAATAGAAATAAATCCTAGAAAAACATTTATCATTAAAACAGAAAAATAAGTTAACTAAATTTAAAAACTGTTAAAATTACTACCCTAAAAGGTGGTTGTCTATGATGACAATACTCTTAAACAACTAAGCAACTTTTCATTTTTTATATTTTAATAAAATAAGAAACCAGTAATTAATTAAAATTACTGGTTTGAATATTTTTCTTATTTTTCACAAGAAATTAAACATGGTGTACTTGCTCCAATTAAAGTTATTGTTCTAAATAGCGAGCCTGTCCAAAATTCTGTGTCTCGATAATTCATTCTGAATTATACTTAAAAGAAGGAGAACAGAAAATGACAAAAAAAATAAAAAAAGAACCTGACGCAATTGATAAAGTTGTTGATTATTTTTTAGAAAATATTGATAATCCACAAGATTTATTTAAAGGCAATACTATTTTTCAGGAATTTACCAAAAAATTAACTGAACGAATGTTAAATACGGAAATTAAAGATTATCTTGAAACTGATGAGAATCATAATAAAAGAAATGGCAACACACAAAAAACCATTATTACTAAAAATGGTTCAATCGCAATTGATGTACCAAGAGATCGAAATAGTACTTTTGAACCAGTAATTATTCCGAAAAGACAAAGAAGATTTGATAACTTTGATCAAAAAGTAATTTCTTTATATGCAAGAGGAATGACAATTTCTGATATCAAAGCACAATTGCAAGAATTCTATCACGGAGCAGAAATTTCAGAAAGTTTAATTAGTCAAATAACTGATGATGTTATTGAAGAAGTTAAAATGTGACAAACTAAACCTTTAGAGAAGATTTATCCGATTGTTTATTTTGATTGTATTGTTGTTAAAGTAAAGCAAGATAAACGAATAATAAATAAAGCAGTTTATCTTGCCTTAGGAATTAATTTAGATGGTTTAAAAGATATTTTAGGAATGTGAATTAGTGAGAATGAGGGAGCCAAATTTTGACTTAATAATCTTACGGAAATGAAAAATCGTGGGTTACAAGATATTCTTGTTGCTTGTAGTGATAATTTAACTGGGATGTCTGATGCAATAGAAGCTGTTTTCCCAAAAACACAGCATCAATTATGCATTGTTCATCAAATTCGCAATAGTTTAAAATTTGTTCCTTACAAAGATCGCAAACTTGTAGCTAATGATTTAAAATCAATTTATACAGCAATTAATGAAGAAATAGCGTTAATTGCTTTAGATCATTTTTCTGAAAAATGAAATAAAAAGTATCCACAAATTACTAAATCATGAAAAAATAACTGAAATAATTTAATAATTTTTCTTGAATATCCTCAGGAATTTAGAAGAATTATTTACACAACTAATGCGATTGAATCTGTTAATAGTCAATTAAGAAAAGTCATTAAGAATAAAAAGATTTTTCCTAATGACGCATCAGTTTTTAAAATATTTTATTTAGCATTTCAAAATATGGTTAAGAAATGAACGATGCCAATTCAAAATTGGGGTAGTGCAATTTCACATTTAATGATAAAATTTGAGGACAGAGTGAATTTAAGTTAATTACTTAGAGACACAGTTAATTGTACAGTCCCTAAATAGCTAATATCGTTTTTATAAAACCTTATACTATAGTAGTAACTGTATTTGTTTTTACCGGCCCTTCTCTTTCTGATGAAAAAAATGCTTCACCGTTAAATGTTATTTTATCATTGTTTTTATCTATAATAATTTCATTGGGTAATAAACTATATTTTTGTAAAATTTTCATTACTTCTGTAATTGATAATGTAATTATTTGTTCTTTATTGTTATCATCAATTATTTTGGCAGTAATATTTCCTGTAATTTTTTGTTTTAAATTTAATATAACTTTAGATGTAATTATTCTTACTGGATAAGTAATTTTTAATTTTTCATTGGGATTAAGTTCAAATTTATCAGCGGGTTCCTTAAAAATACTTAAAATCATTTCTTGTTCTTGTTTATTTGTGTTTGATAAATCAAATTCATTTGATAATACATTAATGATTTCAGAATTTTTATTATTTATATTTGTAAAATCTGTTAATTTCATTTCATCATCAGAATTTATGTTTCAACCATTTAATTTATTTTCTTGTTTTGTTTTAGTTAATCCTGTTGTAATTTGAAATACTAATTTTGATTTTGAATTATATTCACAAGCAGGTACATTAAATGATCTTGTATTTGGAGTTTTATTGATAATTTCTCTATCAGAACACACATTTTTAGGAACATTAGATCATAAAAATGAATTTTCTTTTTTTGTTATTTCAATATCTGAAAAATTTAAATTATTAGTATCAATATAATTTATTTCCTTAAATTTTAAATTTGGATTTTCATCTTGAAATTTAAAAAATAATGCTTTTTTAAGCAATTCATTTAAATTAATGGCACTAATTTCATCTTTATTTTTAATTTTATAATTAACAGTAACTTCACCAAAATATTTACCATTGTCTTTTGCTTTAATTGTAGCTGATGTATCTGTTTTATTAATAATTTCTAATTGTGCTATATCTAAATCAGGATTTAAATAATTTAATTCATTTAAAATAACTACATTATTATTAATATTTAAATTAAAATTAATATTTAAATTAAAATTTAAAATAATTTTACTTAAATTATTTTCTCTTGTTAAAATATAAATATTATTATCAACTGTGTATATTAATGTTACTTCGCTATCAATACCAGCAATTTTTGTTGTTGTTGACTCGCCAGCTTTTCGTAAATAAAGACCATTTGTGGTTCCAAAATAAATATGACCAATCTTGCGACCACCTTCATCTTTATCAAATCAATACATTGATGTTATTGGGTGGGGTGGATTACTTTCTTTATTAACATAATTTTGACCATTAAGATAATAAAGATTATTTTCATTTTCATTTGTTTTTGTAACTACTTGTACACTATTAAAACCATCATCTTGAAAATAAATTATTTTTACTTCACCATCAATACCAGCAATTTTTGTTGTTGTTGACTCGCCAGCTTTTCGTAAATAAAGACCATTTGTGGTTCCAAAATAAATATCACCAATTTTACGACCATATTCATTTTTTGTAAAAATATAAATTGTTGTTATTGGATAAGGAATATTAATTTCTTTATTAACATAACCTTCATTACCATTAAGATAATAAGCATTATCATCGGTTGTTATAATATGTGCGCTATTATTTTTATCAATATAAGATTGAATTATTTTTACTTCACCATCAATACCAGCAATTTTTGTTGTTGTTGACTCGCCAGCTTTTCGTAAATAAAGACCATTTGTGGTTCCAAAATAAATATGACCAATCTTGCGACCACCTTCATCTTTATCAAATCAATACATTGATGTTATTGGGTGGGGTGGATTACTTTCTTTATTAACATAATTTTGACCATTAAGATAATAAAGATTATTTTCATTTTCATTTGTTTTTGTAACTACTTGTACACTATTAAAACCATCATCTTGAAAATAAATTATTTTTACTTCACCATCAATACCAGCAATTTTTGTTGTTGTTGACTCGCCAGCTTTTCGTAAATAAAGACCATTTGTGGTTCCAAAATAAATATCACCAATTTTACGGCCATATTCATCCTTGGCAAATGTATACATCGTTGTTACCGGATACGGAATTGTTTCTTTATTAATAACATAATTTTGACGATTAATGTAGTAAATATTATTTTTAATTTTAAAATTATTATCTTCTCTTTTAGCTCTATTTAAATTTTCTAAAATATTTATTTTATTATTTTCATCATTGCTTCGTTTTTGTCTTTTATAATTTATGTTTTCTAATTTAATTTGTTGTTCTTGTGTTGGATAAGGACTATTGGCAACAATTCCCGATATTCCACTACTTGCTATTGTTATTGTTCCTAAAATTTCTAGTAATTTTTTCATATTAATCAAATCCTTTTCGTGAATTTTTACTAATTAATAAATTTTTATAGTAACCGCTTGACCCTTCCTTAAAATTATAAAATTTAATTAATACAAATTAATTATAAATCATCAAATAAGAATTTCTATCATTTTTTCAAAATATTGAATAATAATTCTAGAAAAACATTTATCTTTAAAAAAGAAAAATAAGCATGACTAAATTTAACTTTGTTAAAATTACTCTACCTAGAAAGGTAATTTATTATGTTAAAAATTAATAATAATGTAAAAACTCCAGAAAATAAACATTGATTCAGCTTATTTACAACCCATAAAAATATGTACACCAACAAATGCGAGCAACTAGCTAATGAATACGAAAAATTAGATGAGTACTTATATAAATATCATTATCGCTTAAAACAAGGTTATAAAGTAGTTCATTTTGCAACAAGAACAATTATTACAATTTTTGGTGATGTTACTTTTAAACGACGCCGATATAAATATTGAAATCAAAAATCAGGTAAATTTGAATATGTATGTTTGTTAGATAAAGAAATTGGTTTATTGCCCAAACAACGCATTTATTTTGATGTTCAATTTAAAGTTTTAAGTCTTTTAGGTGATGGTAAACGCTATCGCGATGTTTTAGATGCTCTAAATCATTGTTATATTTCAAAAGCTAGTATTTCAAGTATTTTAAATAAATATGATATTGCTGAATATTTTCAACTAGCAGAAAAAGAAACTAAAACTAGAATTGATGTCAAAAATAAGGATTTATATATTCAACTAGATGAGACATTTTTAGCGACATTAGATCATAAAGTTAAACAAGACCAAAGAATTCGTTTAGTTACTTTTCATACCGGACATAAAGAAAAAAATTACAAAAACGCTCGTAGAGAATTAGAAAACAAACGAGGTCATTTTCTAATGTTAAAAGTTGGTAAACGAATAAATACGATGGACTATCGTGATTCATTAATTAAAGAATTACAAAAACATTATACGAATATTAATTATGACAAAATAATTGTTTGTGGTGATGGTGATACTTGAATTAGAGAAATTGCCAACAGTTTTGGTAATGTTAGATATATTTTAGATGGTTATCACGCTATTAAAAAATTAAAACAAACTGCATTTAATATTATTTTTGAAAATCGCAAAGTAACATTAAATAGTTGAATTAAATTATATAAAGATGGAAATCATCAAGAATTAATCAAAAACATTCGTAATGTTGCTAAAAATGAATTAAATAAAGATATTAAAACAAATTTAAGAAAGGCGAGTAATTATTTCAGTAATAATAAACAAGGTATTAATAATCAAAATTTAGAATGAAATATCGGTTGTAGCATTGAAAGTGATGTATCGCATTTGGTAAAACAACAATTAGGATATGGAGCAAAAATATATAATCATAAGAATTTAAATAACTTATTACATTTAAGAATGGCAAATTTAAACAAATTAAATGTATTACATTACATTAATGAAAATATTAATTCAGAAATAGAAATCAGAAAAGAAATATATAAAACTTCATTATGAAATAAATATAATAAGAAAAATGATGATAGTTGAATTAATAAGGGCAGTATTGTATATACGAATAAATATAGAAAACATAAATTTAGATAATTAGTGAAAATTTAATAAAATTAATAATTTTTTGTTGTGTAAAAATTCAATAATATGATAAAATCATAGCGAATAAAGATGACAATAACAAGAAAGGCAGGGTTAGTTTAGTAATTAAATAATATAAATTAGCTGATTGTTTTACTTCTTCAAAGCAATACCTAAGAAAACTAAACGCGACCTTTTTTAAAAAACTTCTTGTGTTTGTCATAAGTCTGTGGTATATTACACGATGTTCTAAAAATGTAGAAACCACAGATGTTTTGCACATTTGGTTTTTATAAATTATTTGGGGGTGTATTCTTTTGGCAGTAATATTTTGTATCGAATGCGATAGCGAAAGTTATGTTGTTGGTAATAAAAATACAGTTGGAATCTGTAATTCTTGTGACAAAAATGGCTTTTAAATTTTGAAAGAAGTTATAAATTTAAAACATTTAAACGAGAAGCAAAGATTAGCTGTTTTAAGTAGTGAAGGTGCTAATAGAATTATAGCTGGTGCAGGAAGTGGCAAAACAAGAGTTATTATTTATAAAATTGCTCATTTAATTCATAATTTGGCCATTAATAGTAGTCAAATTTTAGCGGTAACTTTTACTAATAAGGCAACTAATGAAATGAAAAGTCGATTAAATGAATTAGTTGGTAATGATGAATCTAAATATATATGAATCCATACATATCATGCTTTTTGTGTTAGGGTTTTAAGAAGAGATATTATGGTTTTAGGATATACAAAAGATTTTATTATCATTGATACTGTTGATAAAATCAATATTTTAAAAAATATTAGTAAAAATAAGCAATATAATTTTGATAATAATGAAATTAAAAAAGTTAGTAGTATGATTTCTTATTTAAAGAATAACCAATTATCTTATTGTGATGTTATTAATAACGCCTTTTATTATGAATATAAGCAACAATGATTAGAAATCTATAAGATTTATTTACAATATTTGTCTAAAAATAATATGGTTGATTTTGATGATTTATTAATATTAACTTTGAAATTATTTTCTCAGCATTCAGAAGTACTACAAAAGTGACAGAAACAATTTTCTTATGTTTTGGTTGATGAATTTCAAGATACTAATGAATTACAGTTTCAATTAATTAATTATTTAGTAAAAATACATCAAAATATTACTGTTGTTGGTGACCCTGACCAAACAATTTATTCTTTTCGAGGGGCAAAAGCAAGATTAATTTTAGATTTTAATAATTATTTTCCTAATGCGAAAACTTTTATTCTTAATCAAAATTATCGTTCAATACAAAATATTTTAGATGTTGCAAATATTCTTATTAGTTATAATCATTCACGAATTGCTAAAGATTTATTTGCAATGAATAACCGCGGTAACAAGATAAAACTATATTGTGGTAATACTAGTATTTGCGAGGCTAATTGGGTAATTAAAGAAATTAAAAAGTTAGTTGAAAAAAATATTTTATTAAAAAATATTTTAATTCTTTATCGTGCTAATCATCTTTCTCATCATTTAGAAACGGCATTAATTAATAATTATATTAATTATCGTATTTATGGTGCTTTTAAGTTTTTTGAAAGAAAAGAAATTAAGGATGTTTTAGCTTACTTAAAAACTTTAGTTTATGGTGATGAATTATCAATAATACGAATTTTGAATTTAATTAAAGGTGTGGGGATAACAACAATTAACAATTTAATTGAACAATCACAAAATAGCGAGCAATCGCTTTTAAAATATTTAATGGTAAATGTTTCTAGTTTAAAACCATCAATAGTTAAATTAGTTACATATTTAAAAGTTTGAAAAGAAAAACTAAAGTCATATGAAAAAATAACTTGTTTAGCTCAAGATTTTTTAAATAATGGTACTTACTTACAACAATTAGTGGATGGTTTTGAAGGAGAACGCTTAGAAAATGTTAAAGAATTATTTAATCATATGGAAAATTATGATTTGCAAAATTATGATTCATTACAAGGAATAGAATTATTACAACATTATTTACAAGAAGTTAGTTTATATGTTGACCAAGATGAAAATTCTGTTGTTCAAGATAAAGTTAGTTTGATGACAATTCATAATGCTAAAGGATTAGAATATGATTTTGTATTTGTTATTGGTTTAAATGAAGGTGTTTTTCCTAATACTTTAAGTATTGAAGAAGGAATTACTGCTATTGAAGAAGAACGAAGGGTTTTATATGTTGCGATTACAAGAGCAAAAAAAGGATTATTTTTAAGTTATAGTAAAGGGTTTTCTTATATAGCTAATAATTACTGTTTACCTTCAAGATTTATTACAGAAATTGATACTAGTTTATTAGAAATTAAATTTAATTAACAGAACTTTTAAATTTTGTGAAAAACTATTAAAAGCTTAATTTTTATAAATATATTAGATGTGGGAAATTTATATGAATAACTAAATCCAAACGAGTTTTAAAAATGAAAGAAAAAAATTAAAGGAGTTAAAAAATAATGTTTAAAATTAAATTAGTTAGTATAAAAAGAAAAGTATTTAAAAACAAAGATGGTTCTGTGATGTCAGGTTACTCTGCCGAATTTTTGCGATATGAAAATGATTTATTTGAGCCTACTGGTGAACAAAAAGCTTTATGAATTGATGATAACAATCTAGAGCAACAAGAAATTTATAAGTTGTTAAAAGAAAATGTTAAATCATTTTTTAGTTGTGAATTAACTTTTGATAAAAATCCTAAAATAGTTAATTTGCAAAAAATTGAATTATCAAAAAATTAAAAAAACTTGTCCAGTTAATTGGTAATCATTTCGGTCTGCGAAGCGGTGCGGAAGGCGTATGCCGCCCCGCCCGCTAGCGGGTTAGTCGGCGAAGCCGACTATTACTTGATTAAATAACACAACTGGCGAAAATCTAAAACGGGAGCATAAAATATGAATTTACAACCTCAAAATCCGACTGATTTTTATATGAAAACCATTTATTACGGTCAATATATTCGTAATATTGTTATGCCTTTAGAACGCATCAAAGCAAATAACCGCAATGTTAGCGGTTTAAAAAATAAAGGTAATTGTGATACAAAACTGCTTAATAGTAATATTCGTGCAAAATCTAATGTTATTCGGAAGGCATATCATAATTTTGACCTTATGGAATTAATAAAAATATTACGTATTTGTATACATATGAATATCAGAAAAGAGGCGTTATTCATTTTCATATTTTAATCACCGAAAAAATACCTCATAAAATTATTTTACAATTTTGACCTTATGGAATTAATAAAAATATTAGAGTTCGTGAAAACACTAATGAAATGGTTGTAAAATATTGCTCCAAATATATAACTAAAAATGTCCTGAATGAAAAGTCATTAAACCAGTATGACTTAAATATCAAGGCTTATCAATTCTCTTATAACTGTCAAAACCCCATTACTAGAAAACAAATATTTACCGATACTTTGAATAATATTGTTAATAGAACCGTAAATTCTGAATTTGTAAAATACTTAAAATCAACAGTTAATAAATTTAAAACTAAAATGTGTGGAGCAATCTATGAATTTAAAAATATTGATTATGTAGATTTTGAGAGTGCAAATTATGCTTCCTTAGAAAGCTTAAGATTTAGAAATCAACTAAGAAAAATGAAACATTAGGAGTTAAAAAATGAAAGAAAAAGTGCAATTTAAAATAAGAATTAAAAATTGATTTAAAAATCATTGGTTAAAAATATTACTTAGCATTGTTTTTATTTTTATAAATTTAATACTTTGAACTTTAACTTTATTAGATACTAAGTGGATAATGGGAACAAATAGTGAATTTATTGATTTTATTGAAAAAGATATGTATAAGTTTTTTGGTTTAAATACTGTTATTATGTTGCTCGGATTGTTTGTTTATTGATTTGGTAGTGCGATATTTATTGCTTTTCAAGTTGAAAAATTAGTTTGACTTATTGTTAAGAAAATTAAGGAAAAAAGAACTTTGAAAAATGAAACTAAACAAACTCATTAATTCTTTAAAAAAATATTGATGGAGAATTTTGCCTTACATTTTTATGATTACTATCTTTTTCATTCCATTTTTAAAATTGGAAATTAATGATTTGAAATTATTATATGAAAAATTTGAAGCATTAATTTCACTTATGATACTAGGGTATTTAGATATATGCATTACAATAGCAGTAGTTATAAACTGTAGCATTGAGTGACTTATTAAAAAAATCAAAATTAAAAGAACAAAAAACCAAACTTTAAATAGAAAGGAAATTGAAAAATAATGGCAATATTTAGTCTAATATGTTTTATCTTATTAACCTTATTACTCGCTTTTGCTGTTGCTTGGGGGTTGTGGCGTTGAATGAACGATGTTAAAAAGTATGGTAAACAAGCAAAAGAAATTAAAGGGGATTTTAGTAAAAAAGAAAAACGCTTCATTGTTAAATTATCTTATTTAACTGAAAAAAATGATAAACAAAATCAAGAAATCCAAACGAAAGGATAAAGCAATGTTAAAAGATGTAATTATTAAGTTAATTGAATTAATTTATCCAACTGCTGATTTACCGCCCCAAGTAGTATTTTTGTTCTCAATTCTTGTAATCATTGTGTTATTTGCCAGTTTCATTGCGATTCTCTTTCTTCCGATTAAGTGTTTATTTCAATGTTTCTAGTTGTTTGAAAAGATTTAAATTGAGAACAAATTAAACAAACTTTCTGAGATTTGTTTATCCAAATTACAACTATTCCAGCTCATATTACTGGTGGTAAAGAAATTAATTTAACTGAAGAACCACTTTGACTTTTAACAACCAACATCGCTTTTTGATTACTAACAACAGTTATTATCTTATTTATGTTGATTTTATTTTATAAAGTTAAATCTTATTTTTGTTAATAAATATAGGATAAATATTTTGAAAAGAAAGGGGGTGATTATATGTTTACAACTTTCTTAGCTGATGCACCAGTAGCAATTACCGGAAAACAAGCCATTAGTAATTTGTGAGATAGTATGGTAGGACTTTTTGGAAAAATCTGAAGCGACATTATCAGTGGGCAAATGCCATTAGTAGTAGATTTCTTTGCTACTTATTGAATTTTTTTATTTCCGGCAATTGTTGGATTATTCTTATTTGCTTTTGGAATGTTTGAAAAACTACTATTAAGAGTTCGTTAATAGTAATTAAAAAAATAAAGGAGTGCGATAATGCTTAAATTTCTAAAAAATATCTGTGAAAAAATCAATGACTTTGTTAGCTTAAATCGCACTTTCTTTATTATTTCTTGATATTATTATGCTTTTCTTGTTGTTATTAATCCACAATATTGAGTTTCATTTTTTCATATCATCGGTATTATCTTAAATTGTTTAATTTTAATTACTAAATTTATGCAATGAGTTAATCGTAAATCTTTTATTAATTTTTTATTCAAATCACCATTAAATATTGTGATTGGTTCATTGGGAACTGGAAAAACTGCTTTATTAGTTTTTGCTTCAAAACTTTTAGGTAGGAAAAAATGAAAGACGGCTTCAACATTTCCAATTTTAGATCAACAAATGTTATCTTTGGGGCATATGTCGTTATTGGATAATGAATATCCAATATTAGAAGAAAAACATTTATTGTTATGAGACGAAACCAATTTATTTTTAGAAGGAACCGATTATAAAGAAAATGATAAATCAACCCAAGGTTTACAAGAATATTTTGCTCTTGTTAGACATTTTGGTCATATTGTTCTAGCCAGTGGCCAACGCCCTGAACATATTTGGGTTAAAGTTAGAGATATTGCTAATTCGGTTATTGTTGGTATTACTAAGAAATCAGTTAATTTTTTTCGCCCCTACCTAAAGGTTGTCTATGGCACTTTTAAATCTGTAGAAGAATACGAACGCTGACGCACGAGTTTAATTGATGCTAAAAATAATAAAAAAGGTCGTAAAACTAAATATCGTAATATTCCGGAATTAGATATCTACTTTTTTAAATTAAAAATTCCAATGTCTGTTTTAGAGTGTTACGACAATAAGTATTTATCTTTTTTACGCCCCGTTGCTAATCGCATTGTTGTTGACACTTATGAAGATAAGTTTTATGAAACTACTGAAGTTGATTTAGAAATATTAAAATACCTTAAAATGGAAAAATTTAGTCTATTATGGAATTACTAAAAAGTAATTTGAAAGATAGGAATTAACTATCATATTATTTTAATCTAAGAAAGGATACTTAATTATGGCAAATCTAGAAAAAATGGCATCATTTTTTGCAGATATTATTTATAAAGTTTTTGATTTAATTTGAAGTATGACTATTCCCGGCACCGGAATTCGGATTATCCTTATTCCTTTAATCTCTTTAATTGTTAACTTTGTCTTTGTTGCTATTTTAGGTATTGGAATGCAAGCCAAAGAAAGTTATAAAAAGACAAGAGTTAACAAATCTGTTAAAGAGTGAGGTAAAAAATAATGTTTAAACTAGTTATAATTTTTCTTTTAATTACCGTTTTTTCTATTTTTGCTTTTGATAAATTTCTTGGTTTATGGCGTTTTATAAATGAAGGGTTGGAATATTTTAATAAAGTTATTGTGGCTAACAGTGAATTTCTACAATTATTTAAACCAATGATTAGATTATTTTCGCAACACCCAATTTTTATTATCATTGGAACAATTGGCATTTTATCAACAATATACTTTATTTTAAGAAGTTAAACGCAGAAAAAAGGACAAATAAATATGTATAGATTTATGTCGTGGTTATTAGTTATTGCTTTTATTGGTTTAGTCCCTCTAGGCGCTTTCTTTGACGCAAAACAACCACCAAAACCTAATATGGAACAATCTTTTATAAAGCGAGAAAAACGAGCCACCAATCCTGCTCAATGTGGAGATAGTTGTGATTTGGAATTTGGTAAAATTTTGAATAGTAATTTTACGAGTTCTACTAGCAATGATTGAGGCGGATGATTAAATATTAGTTCTATTAAAAATGAATTACCTTTTGATGTTTCTAATTCTGCGGAACCTTTAACTTCTTATAAACCGATTGATGGTTTTAAAGACATTCGCATTTTTTATGAGCGTAATGGTAAAAGTGAAAGTAATAAATATACTATTGATAAAATTGTTAATGTTAAAATTACATTTTCTAAAAATAAAGATTTAGGTTTTAGTCAATATTTAATAACTTCCTTCTCAGCTGAAATGCCTCCTTTACCTGAAAAAGATAACGAACAACCATTACCAACTGAAATAACTAAAAATGATGGTGAATATCAGTATAACCAGTTTCAAGATAAATTAGATTATTTAATGGTACAACGGCGAGATTTTGATAAATTTAATTACTCTTATCTATATTGAGTCCCAATTTTTAATTTCTTTGATGATAATTTTAAATATATGAGTGAAATGTCAATTGAATTAAATGGTTTTAAACAAAATAGTAAATTTACCTTAACTCGTAGTTTTGAACCTGAAAACTCGTTATATTTTTTTGATAACTTAGAATTTTCTAGTTTTAGTGATGTTTTTAGAATTGAAATTTCTTTAGGAATGGTTACTTTTTATTTGAATGATAAACAATTAATTAAGTTTATTTGACATGATGGTTGAAATGAAGATTTTATTAATGTTTTTTTTGGACAAATTAATTATTATGGTAATACTTTTCATTTTTTACGCTATGATGACAAATTAAAGACTGATTTTAAAGATTTTATGTTTTTTTATTTAAAGGATTTATCGAATCAGTATTATTTTAATTTATTTGATAAAATTTATAAAGTTTTAGGTGGTTTTTTTACACAATTCTTTTATGCGAGTTTTGATATGGATGCTTCTACTTATGTAGAATTAGATTATAAAGGAATGCAACAAATTCCTAAAAATGTTTTACAAATGGGCTTTTTCTATCGTTCCTTAATTACTTTTTATCCCAAACAGTATTTAATTAATTTTGGTTCGACACTAGAAAATAGTAAGAATATGATTTTTCGTTCTTATTTCTTTGTTAAAGATAAACAAATTGCCAATGGTTTTAATACTGGTAAAAGTTCTTATCAAATAGATTTTAATGTGTTAAAAGCATATGATAACCAATTATGAAATGCTACTAGTAATAAACTGCATTTTTACAATGCCAAAGTCGATGTCATGTATGGAATTAATATTTTTACACTGACTTTTCCGCTATATAAAAAGAAAAATGAAAGTACTAAATATCATTATTCTTTATACGATTTTAACATTTTGAATTCAACAGCTTTTATTGGTGGTGGCATAAGTGGTAATATGGATGACTTAATTCCTACACCCAACTGTTCTTATTGAGGTTTATTTAGTGCCATATCTTGTGGTATTCAACACGCTTCTGTTAGTGTGTTAAATTGATTACTTGGTCTTTCTGGGATTAATTTTTTAATTCGCCCCATTGCAGACATTGCCAAAACAACAATTAATTTTACCAAAACCGCCTTCCCAGTATTTGAAGTAGTTCCGGCATTTAAATATCTTTTTGAGTTTTTAATTCCCCTAGCAATTTTACTAATAATAATTAAAAAGTTCTCTTAAGTGTTTCCAATATTTTTATATAAAATATAATTCCTTTTTAATTTTGTCGAAAACTCTTGATAAAATAAAAAAAATCATCAACTTGATAATTTTAAAAGGCTTTTATGTAAAATTACTATTTTTACTTTAACTTTTTTATACATTAAAATATAATACCGCTGTTTGTTGGTTTGGAGTTAAACCCTTATGTTGGTATTTTCATTTTCAGAGATTTAAATAATTTTGAATATTAGTAAAACCTAAACCATGATAATGAATTAAGGCTTCTTTAAGACTAGATTGTAATTTACTGATTTTATTTAAGTTACGATAACTAGCTTCAGGATTAATTGTTGTTTTAGTTACACATAAAGTAGAATTTGTTTGTTTTGCTACTAAAAAATATAATTTTTGCATATCAGAAGTAATAATTGAATTTTCGTTAATTAATTCTTTGTTCATATTTTCAATAACTCATTGTTTTTGTAAACGTTTGGTGTTTGTGGATTTAACATAAATATTGTTATTATTATCAATTGCCATTTGAATACAGCATTTAGTATTAGTTGCGAATGGGTCAAGGTGAATTCTTCGTGGATCAGTTTTATATTTGAAATTTCCTTTATGGATTTCTTTAATAAATGTTTCATCGATTTGGATTTTACCAGATAATTTTTTAAATTTTAATTGGGTATTTTCTAATTGTTTTGATTTCATTAATTTTTGACGATTATATCAAGCAGTTTTTAATGTAGTTTTAATAAAACGAGAAATTGTTTTACTAGATTGCCCCAGCAATGAAATTTGAATCAATAAATTTCATTGTTCATAATTTAAATGACTTCAATAAATAAAATGATTACGAAAAGCGTCAAAACTTGCACGGCAATTTTTACATAAATATTTTTGTTTTCCTTCTGAATTATGTCCATTTTTAACGCAATGGTAAGATTCACATTTAGGGCATTTAATACCTTGCGCTCTAAATTTTTGATCAATTTCATTTAAACGTTTTTGTTTTTTTATTAATTCTGCTTGTTGTTTGACTTTTTCATAAAATTCTAAAAATTGATCATCTGTTAAAGTATTTACTAGTTCTTGAATTATTTTTTCCATAATTATTATCCACCTCTATCATATTAAAATATACCTAAAATTAAGTATATTCAATAAATATCAAGAGTTTTCGACAAAATTAAAATAATTCCTTTGAAAGGAGGATTTTTCTTTATGCGAAAATTTTTATCAGCTTTAAATTTAGTATGTATAATGTTTATTTCTGGGTGTAATAGAGGTAACAATACTCTAATTACTGATAATGCAAAAAAATATGAATTAAACTTTATTGAAATTTTGAATAGTAATTTTACGAGTTCTACTAGCAATGATTGAGGCGGATGATTAAATATTAGTTCTATTAAAAATGAATTACCTTTTGATGTTTCTAATTCTGCGGAACCTTTAACTTCTTATAAACCGATTGATGGTTTTAAAGACATTCGCATTTTTTATGAGCGTAATGGTAAAAGTGAAAGTAATAAATATACTATTGATAAAATTGTTAATGTTAAAATTACATTTTCTAAAAATAAAGATTTAGGTTTTAGTCAATATTTAATAACTTCATTCTTTGCTGAAATACCTAATAAAAATTAGTAATTTAATAAATATTATTGAAAATCGTATTTTTGTAATACGGTTTTCTTACTTTAAGGAGTTTTAAAAATGAAATATGTTATTTGCCAGGCTGATTTAGCCGATTTAAAAGCAAAAGTCCAAAGTTGATTAAGAACAATTTATAATCACAAACATTATCACAAAACTAAAAAACGAGTTACTAGTTATTTAAATTTATGTAATCAATTTTATTTAGAACCAATAACTTTAAATAAATTAGTAAAAAAGCATTTTCACAGTACACGAAATACATTTTATCAGTGAGCTAATAAAATTCTTACTGCTTATCAAAATGATGATTTTAATAGTTTAATTTTCAAATATAAAAAACCTAACAAAATTAGTTATTAATATGATTTAAATTCTCGTGAAAAAATATGCGATTTATATTTTGATTATAGAAATATTCAAGCTGGTGGAATGTGGTCTTTATTTAACAATTTAAAAA